>DASQHP010000021.1:0-55452 GCA_035632035.1 Thermoplasmata archaeon
TCGGTATCCGGGAGAGGGGGCCGACGCTCCCCGTCGCCGCCGTAGCCCGACATGAAGAGAGCCTGACCGCCCGCCTCCACCAGACCGCGTTTCGGATCGTCGTCCCGTTCTTCCCGGTTCGGCCGCGGCTGACGGCGGACGCGTGGCGGAAGTTCCGACGCTGGTTCCGGGCGGAGATGCACCACGAGCTCCCGCTGATCCTCCTCGCGAGCGTGCTGTTCAATCTCTCGGCCAATCTCTTCAACATCTCGTACGTCCCGTACCTCGCCGACGGCGTGGGGCTCGGGGCCTCCACCATCTTCCTCGTTAACTTCGCGAACAGCTTCGCCCAGAGCCTCTCCTTCCCCCCGAGCGGCACCCTCACGTCGCGCGTGGGGGCGGACCGAGTGGTCCAGCAGGCGAGCTACGTCCGGAGCCTGGGCTACCTCGGCGTCGTGGGGTTCACGTTCGTCCCGTTCGCGGCCACGGCCGCGTTCGGTGCGAACGCCCTCGCGTTCGCCGTGCTGGGGGCCGCCATCGCCTTCTACACGACGTCCAGTTCCATGATCCTGTTCCGGGCGCTCGAGGGCCGCGACGCGGGGCGCCTCCTCGGGCTCAGCAGCGCGCTCGGTGGGATGGCCGCCGTCGCCGGGGCCGTGTTGTCCGGCGTTCTATCGTTCATCGGAAGCTATCGACTCACCTTCCTCGTGGCCGCCGGCGCGCTGATCGTCTCCCTTCCCCTGTGGTCGGCCGCGCAGGTCGCGAACGCTCGTCGTCGTTTCCGTGAGTCGCCGGCCGCAGCCCGGGCGCACGCGGAACGGGCGCCCCCGGCCGAAACGGATTAACCCGCCGCCGGTTCCCGGGGTCCTTCGGAGCGACCACATGGCCGGCGATGGCGAGGTTCAGCGGGGGCTCGAGGACGTCGTCGCCCTGGAGTCCAGCATCTGCTTCATCGATGGACGCGGAGGTCGGCTGATCTATCAGGGGTATGACATCCGGGACCTCGCCGCGAATTCGACGTTCGAGGAGGTCGCCTACCTCCTCTGGTACGGCCGGCTCCCGACCGAGAAACAGCTCTCCGACCTCCGCATCCGGCTCTCGGGACTCCGGACGCTCCCGAGCCAGGTCGTCGAGATCCTGGACCGCATCCCCAAGGAGAGCAACCCGATGGACGTGCTCCGCACGGCGGTCTCCGCCATCGCGGTGTTCGAGCCCGCCGAGACAAAGCCGGGGCCATCCTCCATTGGGGGCGCCCAGCGGCTGACCGCGGTCATCCCCTCGATACTGGGATATCTCAACCGCCGACGGATGGGGCTTCCCCCGCTCGACGATCGGCCCGAGCTACCCCACGCAGCCTGGATCCTGGAGGCGATCCGGGGTCAAGCCCCCACCGAGCTCGAGGCCCGGGCGCTCGACGTCGCGCTCATCCTGCACGCCGACCATGAACTGAACGCGTCCACCTTCGCGGCCCGCGTCACGGCCTCCACTCTGAGCGATCTCTACTCCGCGATCACGAGCGCCATCGGGACGCTGAAGGGGCCGCTCCATGGCGGGGCGAACGAGCGAGTGATGGAGCTTCTGGACGAGGCGGCCACCGTCGACCGCGTGGAGGGCGTGGTCCGGGCGAAGCTGGCCCGCCACGAACGGATCATGGGCTTCGGCCACCGGGTCTACAAGGTGGAGGACCCCCGGGCCACGATCCTTCGGGAGTGGTCGAGGCGGGTCGGCGAGGCGAAGGGGAACCTGACCTACTACCACCTGCTCCGGAAGCTCGAAGAGGTCGTCCACGCCGAGAAGGGACTCTACCCCAACGTCGACCTGTACTCGGGGTCGGTGTACACGCTGCTCGGGATACCGAAGGACCTGTTCACGCCGCTCTTCGCCGCGAGCCGGGTCGCCGGCTGGACCGCCCACGTCCTCGAGGAGTACCAGGACCTCCGGCTGATCCGGCCGACCGCCCATTACGTCGGGCCGACCGACGTCCAGTACCTCCCGATCTCCGAGCGGAAGTAGTCCGGGCGGAAGGCCGGGACGGCCGGATCGTCTCGATCGACATCAGGGGGTACCGTAGCTCCTCCCGATTCTCGAGGGCCGCCCGGACGACGATCCCGCCCTCCGCCAGCGTCACCGTCACGCGCAGCATCTCGGGGGTTAGGTACCGATAGGCGAACCGGCCCCGGCCGAGAGGTCCTCCCCGGCTGGGGTCGATCCGGACCCGTGCGGCCGTCACGTAGGGCTGGAGGAGGAGCGCCTGGGCGATCGTCCGGCTCAGCGTGCGGGCGGAGGAGTGGGCGACCGGCGTGCCGAGGTACTGATGGAACACTCCGCCCAGCTTGATGCCGGCCTCGAACAGGAGAGCCTCGCGGAGAGAGACGGGGGCCGAATGTAGTCTGTGCGGCGCCGTCCCCCGACGACGCCGCCTCATGGAGCGCTCGCCACGGAAGTCGACACCGTGAAGGGACCGACGACGTAGTACAGCGCCGTCCCGACGAGGCTTACGCCTGTCGCCGCGGCCGCGAGCCAGTACACGGGCGAGCCGACCGATGGAACGAACTGGAGCGGCAGCAGGGCAACGACCAGCGCGACGGAGGTGACGGTGGCCACGGGCCGGATCGGCGCGCCGCGCCGGATCTTCGGGAACGGGATGGGAGCGACCATCAGCACCGCGAGGAAGGTCACGACGATGAGGAAGATGAGCGGGTCGACCCCGAGGAGGGCCGGGCGGTCGAAGAGCATCCCGACCAGTACGATGCCGAGCGCGGTCTGCGGCGTGGGGGAGCCCAGGAAATCCGAACGGCGATAACCTCGCGCGGTGAAGTACACCAGCCGCACCACCGCAAGGCCCGCGACGAGGCCCGCGACGACCCAGCAGGCGTTCGACCACGGGAGCCAGCTCGAGGCGGTGTCCGTGTGGATGGCGACCAGGCTCGCAGGCGCGACCCCGAACGTGATCGCATCGGCGAACGAATCGGCGGCCCGGCCGAACCGGCTCGGCCCGGCCGGACTGCGACGCGAGAAGAGCCCGTCCAGCCCGTCGAACCCGATGCCGCAGACGATGAGCAGCATCGCCCACAGCTTGTTGCCGGCGAGGACGTAGGCGATGGCGCCCGCCCCCACGAGTCCGTTGGCGAGGGTCGAGAGGTTGGCCGCCGTCCGGTACCGGTCCACCTAGCCCACCGCCTCGGCGATGGGGGTGGTTCCCGCGGCGACCCTATCGCCCACGCGGACCAGCACCCGGACCCGGTGAGCCGGCAGGCGGACGTCCACTCGTGACCCGAGGAGGATCATCCCCAGCCGTGATCCCTTTTCGCGGATCTCACCCGGCTGGACGAGGGAGATCAGGCGGCGGGCGACCACGCCGGTCATCTGGACGACCTCAACCTCGCCAAGTGCGGTGTCGAGAAGATAGTGGCGGCGGCGGTTGTGGCGCGCGTCGTCCCGGTAGGCCGCCCGAAAGCCGCTCCCCCGAGTGTCGATGGAGCGGACGGTCGCCTCGAGGGGAAACCGGTTGACGTGGACGTTGTGCACATTCATGAACGTCGAGATCGTCGTCCACCCCCCCTCCACCTCGACCGCCCGGACCCGTCCATCGGCGGCGGCCACGATACCGGGCCCGATCGTGCGCTCGGGGTCGCGGAAGAAGACGGCAAAGAATCCCCAGACTCCCCAGCCCAGGACGAGCAAAGCTCCGGCAAGAACCGTTCGGTCGACCCACCCGGCGATGAACCCTCCGGCGAGGAGAACGAGTCCGGCCCCCGAGAGCAGCAGATAGCGGCCCGAGCCGGGCGCGAACACAGCTCGGCTACGTCTTGAGGACGATCTCGATGTTGACGCCGTCCGGGACCTGGATGCGCATCACCTGGCGCAGCGCCCGCTCGTCCGCGTCGATATCGATGAGCCGCTTGTGGATCCGCATCTCCCAGTGGTCGATCGTGCTCGTGCCACCGCCGTCGGGGCCTTTCCGCACGGGGACTCGCAGGTGCTTCGTCGGGAGCGGGATGGGCCCGGCGATCGCGACCCCGGTCTTGAGGGAGATCTCCCGGATCTGCCGACAGACGGTGTCGACCTTCTTCGGGTCGATGCCGCTGAGCGAGATCCGGGCCTTCTGCGGCATATCGGATCTCCGGTCCTCGCCGCGGGACTAGCCTTCCCGCTTCTTCACATCGACGACGACGCCGGCGGCGACGGTCTGACCCATGTCGCGGACGGCGAAGCGGCCGAGCTGGGGGAACTCTTTGTACTTCTCGAGCACGAGCGGCCTCTTCGGCGTGATCTTCACGACCGCGGCGTCCCCGGTCTTGAGTGTCTGGGGGTTCTCCTCGGCGACCTGCCCCGTCTTCGGGTCGAGGCGCTTCAGGAGCTCGGTGAACTCGCACGCGACCTGCGCCGTGTGGCAGTGGAACACCGGCGTGTACCCCGCGGTGATGACGGACGGGTGGTTCAGTACCTGGATGTTCGCGGTGAAGCTCTCCACGACCGTCGGCGGGTTGCTCGCGGGTCCGGCGACCTCGCCGCGACGAATGTCGTTCTTGTCGATGCCCCGGACGTTGAACCCGACGTTGTCGCCGGGAATCGCCTCGGTGACGCTCTCGTGGTGCATCTCCACCGACTTCACTTCCCCGGACTTCCCACCGGGCATGAAGATGATCTTGTCGCCCACCTTGAGCTTCCCGGTCTCGACGCGCCCCACGGGTACCGTGCCGATGCCCGTGATCGTGTAGACATCCTGCACGGGAAGGCGGAGGGGCTTGTCCGTCGGCTTCTCGGGCACCTTGAGGTTGTCGAGCGCCTGGAGCAACGTGGGGCCCTTGAACCAGCCCATGTTGGGGGAGGCCTTGTTGATGTTGTCGTCCTTGAACGCCGAGATGGGGACGAAGACGACCTGCTGGTCGACCTTGAAGCCCACGTTCTTGAGAAGCTTCGTGAGCTCCTCCTTGATCTCGTTGTACTTCTTCTCGGAGTAAGCGACCTCCTGGCGGTCCATCTTGTTGACCGCGCAGATCAGCTGGCTCACGCCGAGCGTCCGCGAGAGGAAGATGTGCTCCCGGGTCTGTTCCTGGATCCCCTCGGCGGCGGAGCAGACGAGCACGGCCGCATCGGCCTGACTCGTCCCCGTGATCATGTTCTTGACGAAGTCCCGGTGACCGGGCGCGTCGATGATGGTGAAGTAGTACTTCTGGGTGTCAAAGCGCCGGTGGGCGATGTCGATGGTGACGCCCCGCTCGCGCTCCTCCTTGAGGTCGTCCATCACCCAGGCGAACTCGAACGTGGCCTTGCCCTTCGATTCGGCCTCCGCCCGGTACTTGTCGATCTCCTCCTGGCGGATGTACCCGGTATCCAGGAGCAATCGTCCCACGGTGGTAGACTTGCCGTGGTCGACGTGTCCGATGAAGACGATGTTGAGGTGGGGCTTCTGTGCCATGCGGGCTCCGGGCGCGCCCAAAAGGTGCCCCTATATAGGCATTGTCGAAGGAGAGGACGGTGGCGCCGCCGGTAACGGCGCCGCGCCGCGTCGACCGGCTCCGGCCGAAGCTCCGCCCCAGTTGGCCGCGACGAAACGGCTTAAGGGGGGTCGTCGGTACTGAACCCAACGGACGGACGTTCGGGTCCGGCCGAGCGGCAGGGGTTTCTGGTGGTCAGCCCACGGCGTCACGGGGTCGTGTTCTCCCGGCCGCCGGCAGAGCGGATTCCGCCGGCGTCGGCCCCGGCCCGAGCGAGCTAGTGGAGACAGTCATGCTGTGCGAGATGTGCGGGAAGGAGGTCGCCACGCCGAACCGGGTTCGCGTCGAGGGGAGCGTGCTGATGCTGTGCGCCGATTGCAGCAAGTACGGCACGGTCCTCGCCGGCCCCGCCCTCGCACCGCCGGCGGGCGAGGGCCCGGCGCCGTCCGGGACGATCGAGCAGCGTCTGGTGAGGGGCAGCCGACGGCTCGAAGAGCGTGACCTGTTCCGGGAGTTGCCCGACCTTGAGCTCGCCGAGGACTGGCCGAAGCGGATCCGGCTCGCCCGGGAGAAGCTCGGGTGGTCCCCCGAGGACTTCGGGAAGAAGCTGAACGAGAAGAAATCGATCGTTCTCAAGCTGGAAGCGGGCCAGTTCCGGCCGCCCGACACGATGATCCCCCGTCTCGAGCATCTGCTGAAGATCCGCCTGCGGGCCGACGCGGCGGCGAAGCCGTAGAACAGCACGACCCGATCCTCCGAAGGAGGTCGGCGGGCGTTCACCGGGTTCGGCGGGAGTCCCGGCGGACCGCCGGCAGCGCGCGGGTCGGTCCCCGCTCTGAACCGTCCACTCCGACCTGGCTCGCGACCTCCGCGCGCACGCGCCCCGATACCGTCTCTCCGTACTCAACCTGGTGCAGGTCGCGGACGTAGTCGCCGACGGCGCGGCCGGACTGCCAGAGGTACGCGCCGCCCGCCACCGCCAGGCCGAGGACCGCGGCAAAGCGGATCCCCTCGAGCGGGGCTCCGACCGCGAGCGCCCCGAGGGCCAGAACCAGCCCGAGCATGCCCCAGGTCGAGCGCTCGATCTCCCGCACGACCCGACGGTCGCGGTGGGAGGACTGCATAGCCGCTACGCCCTAGGCGGAGATCGGTGGGCGCCCGAGCAGCCGCTCCAAGATCGCCTTCTGTGCGTGCAGCCGGTTCTCCGCCTGGTCCCAGGCCGCCGACCGGGGGCCGTCCAGCACCTCGTCGGTGATTTCCTGCCCGCGATGGGCGGGGAGGTCGTGGAGAACCCAGACGTCGGGTCGAGCGAGCCGAAGCAGGTCGCTGTTGATCTGGAAGTCTCGGAAGGCGGCCTCGCGCCGGTCCTTATCGGCCTCGTCCCCCATCGATACCCACACATCCGTGTAGAGCGCGTCGGCGTCCCGGGCGGCCTCGGCCGGCTTCTCGACGAATCGGAGCGTGGCCCCGCTGCGGGCGGCGAACCCCTTGGCCTGGTCGACAAGGTCGGCCGGAGGCCGGAAGTCACGGGGAATCGCGGCCGTGAGATTGAGACCGACCAGCGCGGAGCCAAGGAGGAGCGAGTTGAGCACGTTGTTCCCGTCGCCGACGTACGCGAGCGTCCGGCCGCCCAAGCGGCGGTCCCAGCGTTCGTAGAGCGTGAGGAGGTCGGCCACGATCTGGCAGGGGTGTTCCCGGTCGTCCAGCGCGTTGATGACGGGGACGGTCGCGTGCCGGGCCAGCTCGACCTCATCCGCGTGTCGGAACGCCCGGTACACGATCGCGTCGACGTATCGAGAAAGGACCCGGGCCGTGTCGGCGATCGTCTCTCCCCGCCCGAGCTGCATGTCCTTCGGCGACAGATAGATGGCGTGGCCGCCGAGGTCGTTCATCGCGACCTCGAAGCTCGTCCGGGTGCGCGTCGAGGGCTTCTCGAAGATCATCCCGAGGTTCGTCCCCGCGAGGGTGCTGGAGAGATTGCCGCGCCGCCGGTCCGACTTCATCTCGTGGGCACGGGCGAGTACCGACGTCAGGTCGGAGGCGAGGTCCGCGATGGAGAGGAGGTCTCGTTTGGCCGTGGCCGGGCACATGTTGCCGGCGGAAAGGGCGGCGGCACAAAACGGTTGACCCCGGTCGAGCGCGCGGGCGGCCGGCGCCCGGCAGGCATTTATTTCGGACCCGGTTCGCGCGCGCGAGGGATTCGAGTGCCCACGAAACGCAGAACCGCGAGCTCGACACGCCGCGCCGCCCGTTCGACGACCCGGTCCGGGAGCGGGTCGAGGGGACGACGCGTCTACATGGTCACGGGCGGACTGACGAAGTTCGCCAAGGCGCATCCGGCGATGGATTTCCGCCTGATGGTGAAGCGCGCCTACGACTACGCTCTCCGGGGGATCCCGAACCTCACGAAGGACCGGATCGACGGGACCCGGATCTCCTACTTCTCGGACCACTTCTCCCGACAGCTGAAAGCGGCGAGCATGGTCCAGGACTACCTCGGGATGAACCCGAAGGGATCGGTCCGCATCGAGTGGGGAGGCGCGACCGGCGGGGAGTGCTTCCAGGCCGCCTACGAGGCCGTGGCGAGCGGGCGCATGGACGTCTGCCTCGCGGCGGGCTACGAGACGATGAGCCGGGTGCAGACGTGGAAGGGGAACGAGTTCATCGCCCTCGCCTCCGACACCAACTTCGACTTCCCCCTCGGCGGGTTCTACACGGGCTACTACGCCCTGATGGTCATCCGGCACATCTACGAGTACCTCCGACGCAGCCGGTTCGCCCACGTGAAGGACGAGCGCGAGGCCCAGCGGCTCGCGATCGCCGAGGGCAGCCGGATCATGAGCATGGTCTCGGTGAAGAACCACCTCAACGCCCTCCACAACCCGTACGCGCAGTATCCGAAGCGGCTCACTGTACAGGACGTGCTCGCGAGCGAGATGATCAGCTATCCGCTCACACGCGAGCAGATCTGCACGATGAGCGACGGGGCCGCGGTCACCATCCTCTGCGACGAGAGCCGGGCCCGGGAGTTCACGGACAAGCCGGTCCGAGTGCTCGGGGTCGGATGCGGGACCGACACGATGCGGCTCGCCGACCGGCCGTTCGGGAAGGTGCCCCTGATGGCCCACGAGACGGCGAAGGACTACGCGACGCTCGACTACCCCGGGGTCCATTCGTTCCGCGCGGGCCGCAGCGCCGGGCTCGAGGCGTACCGGATGGCCGGGATCACCGACCCCGTGCGGGAGCTCGACTTCATCGAACTGCACGACGCCTACGCTTCCAGCGAGATCCAGACCTACGAGGACCTCGGCCTGTGCCGGTACGGTGAGGGCTACTCGTTCACCGAATCCGGGGCGCCGTTCCTGAAGGGGATCGACTACGGGTTCGCCACCCCGAAGGCCGGGGCGATCCCGGTCAATCCGTCCGGCGGGCTCATCGCGTGCGGCCACCCCGTCGGTGCCACGGGGCTCATGCAGGCGGTCTTCGCCTTCTGGCAGCTCCAGGGCACGGTCCGCAAGCACTTCGGCGACGGGGCGCTCCAGGTGAAGGATGCCCGACGCGGCGCGATCCACAGCCACGCCGGCACGGGGTCGTCCGTGACGGTTTCGATCCTCGAACGGGGGTTCCGGCCGTGACGCGACCCGCGGTGTTCGACAAGTTCCGGGACGTGCAGGCGGAGCTCGAACGGGCCGGAGCGGCGATCTTCCGGGACGCGGCCGGCGTCGAGAGCCTCATCATCGATTACCCGTACTCGATCCGGTACATCCACAGCTACGCCGAGGACTCGCCGTTCTTCCTGGCGCTCTCCGAGGGCCGGCTGCTGGGCTCGAAGTGCACGAAGAAATCGTGCGGCTTCGTCTTCGCCACCCCGCGGAGCCACTGCATGGTCTGCGGCAGCGCGACGGAGTGGGTCGACACGCCGAAGCGCGGACGGGTCCACTCGTGGACCACGTGCCATTTCGGCAGCGAGGCGTTCCTCAAGGAGACGCCGTACAACCTCGCCCTCATCGAGTTTGACGGAGCCGACAGCCTGCTGATGGTGCGCCTCAAGGACTGCTCGGAGTCGGAGATCTACGTCGGGATGCCGGTCGAGGCCCGCTTCGACCCCAAGCCCAAGTTCTCCATCGCGGACATCTGGTTCGTGCCCGCCCGCGGGGGAGAGTCACCGGCCCGCGGATAGGGCGGGTCGGCCGATCGGGCCACATGCCGGGGAAGCGCCGCGGCCGATCCCCGACACCCCCGTCCTCTCCCCCCGAGCTCCCCACGGGGGAGACCGTGACCCCGAGCGAGGGCTACCGCGCCCTCCACCGCGCATCGCTCGAGGACCCCGTCGAGTTCTGGGGTCGGGTGGCCCGGGAGGAGCTGGTCTGGCGCCGTCCGTTCTCCCGGATCCTGGACTGGGACCCGCCCCACGCCCGATGGTTCCGCGATGGGCAGCTCAACGCGGCCGAGAACTGCCTCGACCGGCACCTGGCGACACCGGTCCGCAATCGAGTCGCCTACTACTGGGAAGGGGAGGATGGTACCCGGAGAGCGCTGTCGTACGACGACCTGTACCGGGCGGTCGACCGCTTCGCTTCCGGGCTCTCGGCGCTCGGGTTCGGAGCCGAGGACTTTGCGGCCGTCTACATGCCGATGGTCCCTGAACTCCCCGTCGGGATGCTCGCGCTCGCGCGGCTCGGGATCCCCTTCACCGTCGTCTTCTCGGGATTCAGCGCGACGGCGCTCGCGGAGCGGATCCGCGACCTCGGTGCCCGGTTGGTCCTGACCGCGGACGGCGGCTACCGCCGCGGGCGGGTCGTGCCCTTGAAGTCGGTCGTGGATGACGCGGTCGCTTCGACCACGAGCGTCGAGCGGGTCGTGGTGGCGACGCGCACGGGAGAGTCCGTGGCGATGCGCGACGGGCGGGACATGGCGTGGTCCGAGGTCGAACGGGCCGGCCGCTCCCGGTCCCCATGCCCCTCGCTACCCTCGACCCACCTGCTGTACCTACTGTACTCCTCGGGAACCACCGGCGTCCCGAAGGCGATCGCCCACGGGACCGGCGGCTACCTCACCCACGTGCGCGCGACCGTCCGGTGGGTCTTCGACCCCCGGCCCGAGGACGTCTACTGGTGCGCCGCGGACGTCGGTTGGGTCACGGGCCACAGCTACATCGTGTTCGGGCCGCTCATGAACGGTCTCACGAGCGTGCTCTACGAGGGAGCCTTCGACCACCCGACACCGGATCGCCTGTGGGAGATGATCGAGCGGTACCGGGTCAACATCCTCTACACGTCGCCCACGGCGCTGCGGGCCCAGCGGAAGTACGGGGACGAGAACGTGCTCGCCCACGACCTCCGCAGCCTGCGCATCCTGGGCACCGTGGGGGAGGCGATCAATCCCGCCGTCTGGCGATGGTACTTCGAGACGGTCGGCGGGGGTCGCTGCCCGATCGTCGACACCTGGTGGCAGACCGAGACCGGCGGCATCCTGATCAGCCCGGCACCGGGCCTGTCGATGGTCCCGATGAAACCGGGTTCGGCCACGTACCCTCTTCCCGGCATCGACGCCGACGTCGTGGACGACGAGGGTCGGCCCGCCCTCCCCGGCCAGAAGGGGTACGCCGTCATCCGGCGCCCGTGGCCCGGCATGCTGCTGACCCTCCACGCCGCGGACGACCGGTACCGGTCCCAGTACTGGAGCCGCTTCCCCGGCTGCTACTACCCCGGCGACTACGCGGTCAAGGACGCCGACGGCTACTTTTGGTTCCTCGGTCGCGCGGACGAAGTGCTGAAGGTGGCGGGGCATCGGCTGGGAACGATCGAGATCGAGGATGCGCTCCTGGCCCACCCCGACGTGGCGGAGGCGGCGGTCTGCGGCGTGGCGGACGCGGAGAAGGGAGAGGTCCCCGTGGCGTTCGTCCTGCTCCGGACGGGTTCCACGGCCTCCCGCGCGCTGGGCGAGGAGCTCGTGGACCACGTCGCCGGGCGCATCGGGAAGATCGCGCGACCCTCGGGCGTGTACTTCGTGCGCCTCCTGCCCAAGACCCGGAGCGGCAAGATCATGCGACGGGTCGTGAAGGCCGTCGCCGAGGGCCGGTCGGAGGTGGGGGATGTGACCACTCTGGAGGATGGCGCGTCGGTCGAGGAGGTACGAGCCGCCCTCGCCCGGTTCCGGAGCGAGCTGCGCCGAGCGGGCCGGAGCCGGGCGGTCACTCGACCTTGAGGTACCGGGCGGCGATCACCGTGCCGATGACCCCCATGGCCGCCGCGAAGACGGCGAGATAGCCCAGGTAGGCCCAGTCGGCCTGGCCGCTCAGGACGATCCCCCGCCCGAAGAGCGCGGCGAAGCTCACGGGATTGTACGCCGCGATGGTCTGCATCCAGCCCGGAAAGTTGGACGCCGGGAAGAGCGCCCCGCTGGCGAACATGAGGGGCATGGTGATGAAGTTCGCGACCACGCCCGGCGTCTGCCAGTCCGTGCTGGACGCGGTGATGGCGAGGAACAGGCAGGAAAAGCCGAATCCCAGGAAGACGAGACCGAGGACCCACGCCGCCCAGAGCAGCGGGGTACCGGAGAACCGCGCGCCGAAGACGAACGCCGCGGCCATCATCACGGGGATCTGCACCATCCCCCGCGTCGCCGAGCCGAGCGCTTTCGTGAGGAACACCGTCGCCTTCGCGGTCGGGGTGATCAGGATGCGTTTCATGAAGCCGAACCGCTTGTCCTGGATCGTGCTCATCGCTCCGAACATGCCGATGGAGAGCATCGAGGTCGCGAGCACTCCCGGCAAGAGGAACTGAAGGTAGCTCTGGATCTGCGCGTGGAGCAGCACCTCGAGGTAGGGCAGCGGCACGCCGCTGAAGCTGCTCCCGAAGAACGCGAGCCACATGAACGGCTGGATGAGCGTGAACGCGAGGACGAACGGGTTGCGGAACGTCTTCAGGAGCTCCCGGGCGTAGAGACCGACGAACTGCGAGCCCTGGCCCAGGATGCTCCCATGGGCCGCGGTCTCGGTCGCGGGGAGGTTCGCGAGCGCCGTCTCGCCGCTCACTGGCGGGCCCTCCGCATCTGGGCGTAGAACCGCCGGAAGTCGATCTGTTCTCCGCCCGCGTCGCTGTCGATCCGCTTCCCCGTGACGTCCAAGAACACCGTTTCTAGGCTTGGCTTCTCCACGTTGATCCGTTTCACACCCGCGGTCTCGAGCGATCGCAGGAGGACGGGGAGCGTCTCCTCCGCGGAACCCACCCGGAGGGTCCACGCATGACCCTGCCGGCGGACCTCCTGGACACCGGGGATCCCCGCGAGCACCGACTGCTCGACCTCACTCTTCGTCTCCACTTCGATGAAATCCGCCCGAACCTTCGCCTTGAGGTCGTCCGGCGACCCCGAGGCGACGAAGCGACCATGGTCGATGATGGAGATCTGGTCGCAGAGCGCGTCCGCCTCCTCGATGTAGTGCGTCGTGAGGAGGACCGAGATCCCGAACTCGCGGTGGACGCCCTCGATGAGCCCCCAGAGCATCCGGCGCGTGCTGGGGTCGAGGCCGATCGTGGGTTCATCCATGAAGATCACCTCGGGCTGGTGGAGGAGCGCGAGGGCGATCTCGAGCTTCTTGCGCATCCCCGTGGAGTAGGCCGCGACCTTGTCCCGCCGGCGGTCGTAGAGATCGAAGTAGCGCAGCAGGGACTCGGCGCGGAGCGTCCAGTCGCTGAGTCCTTGGAGGCGGGCCTGCAGCCAGAGATTCTCCCAGCCCGAGAAGTCGTCGTCGAGAATCACCTCGGCGGCCACCCAACCGACCCGGCGCTTCACCTGCATCGGTTCCCGCCGGACGTCGTAGCCAGCGACGCGGGCGGTTCCCTCGGTGATGTCGCTCAGGCCCGTGAGAAGCTTGATGATCGTCGTCTTGCCGGCCCCGTTGGGTCCCAGCAAGCCGAACACGGTACCCGCCGGAACCCGCATGTCGACGTGGTCGACGGCGAGCAGCTTGCCGTACCGCTTGGTCAGGCCTTCCGCGACGATGGCGTCAGTGGGCATGGACCCTCCGCCGGGCCGCCGGAATCCGGGCGCGACCGGGCGTCAATCGTTCCAGGGCTGCCGTGAGCTCCCGGAGGGTCTCGGCCCGAAGATCACCGGCTGGCCGGTCGATGGCGGAGTCCCGGGCGAGGCGCTCCGAGATCGCGTCCAACGTCCGGTGGAGTCGACCCAGCAGGAACGCGTCGACATCCCCCGTGCCGGTCACCTCGGCCCAGAGCGCGCTGAGGTCGGCCCGGCCCCGGCCCGCGATCTCCTGCCGGGTGCGGATCCGCCGGAGGAGGGCGCGACCCGGCGACGTGATGGAGTACTGGGTGCGACGGCCCACCGTCCGTGGACGGGCCAGCCCGTGCTCGACCAGCTTGCGAAGGGAGGGATAGACCGACCCCGGCCCCGGGCGCCATTGTCCATCCGTCCGCTGGGCGATCGCCTCCGAAAGCCCATAGCCGTGGAGCGGTCCGGCCCGGTCCATCAGAGTCAGCGCGTAGAGCCCGACGAGGCGACGTCGATACGCATCGGGTCCCGGACCTTTCCCGCGCACGAGGTTCCGAGCTTCTCGGGACTATTTCACTATATCGTCAACGACATAGCTGTCAGAATAGCCGGGGTGGAGATCCCAGGCGCCCGATGGGCGCTAGGGGGACTCGGGGGCCGTGGAAAGGGATGCCGCGGGCCGGGCTTGAACCGGCGGCTTCAAGATCTTCAGTCTTGCACTCTCCCAAACTGAGTTACCGCGGCGTTCGAGCCGGCCGACCGCGTCCTCCTATAAAGGCCCGTTGAGCCGGAGGCGAAGGGGGGTGGTCCGGAGCCGACCGTCGCCCTGCGAACGCGCGCGCGCACTCGTTCACGACCCCCGGGCGGCGCGGTCCGTCCTCTGAGTTTATCTACGGCCGCTCGCCTCTTATCGCGCACGTGAAACGAACCCTCGTCGTCGCGGAGAAGTTCAACACCGCCCTGCGGATCGCGGTCGTCCTGTCGGATGGCCGCATGCAGCGCGTCCGCCTGAGCGGGACCACGGTGTTCCGGTTCGACCGACCGGATGGGTCCTACGCGGTGACGGGGCTGAGGGGTCACATCGTCGAGCTCGATTATCCCGAGGAGTTCTCGGAGTGGACCCTCGCCGGCCTTCCGAAGCTGCTCGAGACAGAACCCCTCAAGCGGGTCACGGCGGGGGGCATTGTGGAGGCGCTCCGCTCGATGGTCCGGGAGTTCGACCGGGTGATCATCGCGACGGACTTCGACCGGGAAGGTGAGCTGATCGGACTCGAATGCCTCGAACTGCTCCAGGCCGTCCACCCGACCATCGAGGTGAAGCGCGCCCGGTACAGCGCGCTCACCCGCGACGAGATCGAACGGAGCTTCGACAACCTTCAGGAGGTCGACCACGCGCTCGCCGAGGCGGCCGCGGCCCGCCAGGAGATCGACCTGGTGTGGGGGGCGCTCTTGACCCGATACCTCTCCCTGACCGCCGAGCAGCGGGGCCGGGGATTCCTCTCGGTGGGGCGGGTGCAGACCCCCACGCTCGCCCTCCTGGTGGAACGGGACCAGGCGATCAAGGAATTCGTTCCCACGCCGTTCTGGCAGATCGAGGCCGATTCGAACCACGACGGGGTGGAGTTCAAGCTCCACCACGAGCACGGGATCTTCGAGGACAAGGCCGAGGCGGAACGGACCTTCCGCCGGGTGAAGAGCGCGACGGACGGGAAGGTCCTCGAGTTCCAGCAGGAAGAGACGCGCCGACGTCCGCCGGTCCCGTTCAGCACCACCCTGTTCGTCGCCGAGGCGACGCGCCTGGGGATGGGTGCGGCCACCGTGATGCGGATCGCGGAGGACCTCTACACGCAGGGCCTCATCAGCTACCCGCGGACGGACAACACGGTCTACCCCCGCGGCCTCGGGCTCCGGACGCTCGTGGAGAAGTTCCGGGAGGGACCGTTCGGCGAGGCCGCAGAATTCGTCCTTTCTCAGCCCACCTTCCGCGCCACCCGGGGACGCACGGAGACGACCGACCACCCCCCGATCTATCCGACCAGCGCCACGGACCCGAAGAAGCTCCGGCCGGACCACGCCAAGCTCTACGAGCTCGTGGTGCGCCGGTTCCTGGCCACCGTCGCCCCCGACTCGACCGGGATCGCCCGGACAACGAAGGTTGAGATCCAGGGAGAGAAGTTCGACGGGAAGGGCCAGATCCTGACCGACCCCGGCTGGTACCGGATCTACCCGTACTCTCACCCCGAGGAGGTCCCCCTGCCGGTCCTGACGGTGGGTCAGGTGGTCCCGGTCACCGCCGTGCGGCTCGCGGAGGACCAGACCAAGCCGCCGCGTCGGTACACGCAAGGCTCGCTCATCCAGGAGATGGAGCGTCTCGGGCTGGGAACCAAGAGCACCCGGCATGACGTCGTCCAGAAGCTGTTCGACCGGCACTACGTTTCGCAGAAGGCCCTCGAGCCGACGAGCACCGGCATCGCCGTCACCGAGGCGCTGAAGGCCCACGCCCCCGTCATCACCCGTCCCGAGATGACGCACCGGCTCGAAGAGGACATGGAGCTGGTCGCCGAGTCCAAAAAGGAGCGGCGGGAGGTGTTGGACGAGTCGCGGTCGATGCTTCGGGAGGCGTACGACCTCCTCGCCCGGAATGCGGGCGGCGTGAAGGAGACGATACAGACCGCGCTCGACCGGCAGCATTTCGTAGGCCCGTGTCCCAAGTGCGGGGCGGCGCTCCGGATGATGCGCAGCCCCCGCGGGAGCCGGTGGGTGCAGTGCGTGAACAACCCCGCCTCCTGCACCGCTTCCTACTCGCTGCCGTCCGCCGGCTTCATCGAGCCGGCCCCGGAGTTCCTCTGCGCGACCTGCCAGACTCCGAGGGTGAAGATCATCTTCCGCGGTCAGCGGCCGGATCTCTACTGCATCAACCCCGAGTGCGCGGAGCACCACAAGGCGTTCCGCATCGGGGAGTGCCCGCAATGCGGCTCCCCGCTCCAGATCCGCTACTCGTTCGCGGGAAAGCGGTTCGTCGGCTGCTCGGGCTACCCCAACTGCCGCGTCACCTACCCGCTCCCGCAGCGCGGGAAGCTCGACAAGGACCACCCGCCGTGTCCGATCTGCCGGGCGCCGGTCGTCACCGCGATCGAGGCGGGCCGGCCTCCCTGGACCCTGTGCATCAACCCCGCCTGCCCCAGCCGGGAGAAGAAGCCGAAAGCCGCGGCCGGACGCAAGCGGGCGACCACGAAACGCGCGGCCGCGTCGGCGAAGCCCGCCTCCAAGGCACCGCGGGCGAAGCGACCGGCGGCGGCCGCGGCTTCGCCCCGGGGGCGGCGCCGGTCTCCCGCGGCCGGCCCGGCGCCCGAAGTCGCCGACGCCGGGCCGTCGCCGCCCTCCCACCCCGCCTCGGCTCCGCCGTGAGGAGCGGACGGCCCGTCGCCGGCCGCGTCCGTCCCGAGCCGTTTCGAGACCTTCAACCGCGCGTTAAATAGCCGGCTCCGCTCGACGGGCGGTGGGAACGGGTACGGCTCGAATCGGGGAACTCGACTCCCGCACGCTGGAGGAGCGGATCCGAACCAATCCGCTCGTCATCCTGCCCGTCGGCGCCCTCGAAGCCCACGGCCCGCACCTTCCCCTGGGAGCGGACCAGATCCAGGCGGAAGCAACGTCCGAAGCGCTCGCCGCTCGGATGAACGGGTTGGTCGCCCCGAGCGTCGCCTACGGGTCCTGCCCGGGTGCGAGGCGCTTTCCCGGTACGGTGTCGCTGGGGCTCGCGGCGCTGTCCGACCACGTCCGGGGGATCCTTTCGGAGTTCGGCCGCATGGGGATCCGCCGGCTCCTCGTGCTCTCGGGACACGCCGAGCGAGGCCACATGGCGGCGCTCCGGGAAGCGGCGGACGCCGCGATGCAGGCTCACCCGTCGATGCGGATCGTCGTTCTCTCCGACTACGATTTCGTCTACGAGCTGCGAGGGAAGGAGTCGCCGCCCACGGACGGACACGGCGGACTTCTCGAAACGTCGCGGGTGATCCACCTGGCCCCCCATTCGGTGGGTCCGTCGCGCCCGGTCATCGAGCACCACGGCTCCCCGTTCGTTCCCGGCTCACCGACGCCCAGTGAGTGGCCGGAAAGTGTGCAGGGAGACACTCGGCCGGCGTCGGCGGAGCTCGGCGCGCGGGTCCAATCGCACGTCCTCGCCCGGCTCGAGTCAACGGTGCGGGAGCTGCTGCCCTCGTGAACCGCTCGACGGCCGGCCCCGGAACGGGGGCCGACGGTTCCATCCGCATCCGCGGCGCCCGCCAGCACAATCTCAAGAACGTCGACCTCGATCTTCCCCGTGGCCGGTTCATCGTCATCACTGGCGTGAGCGGCTCCGGCAAGTCGTCGCTCGCCTTCGATACGCTGTACGCCGAGGGCCAGCGCCGGTACATCGAGTCGCTGTCGTCCTACGCCCGCCAGTTCCTGGGCCAGATGGACAAGCCGGACGTCGATACCATCGAGGGCCTCTCGCCCGCGATCGCCATTGAGCAGCGAGCGGGTAGCCGCAACCCCCGTTCGACGGTCGGGACCGTCACCGAGATCCACGACTACCTCCGACTGCTGTACGCCCGGATCGGGATCCCTCACTGCCCGAACGACGGCTCCGAGATCGCCCCGCAGTCGATCGACCGGATCGTCGAGGCCGTCGAGTCGAGGGCCCGCGGTGAGAAGGTCGACATTCTCGCGCCGGTGGTGCGGGGGAAGAAAGGGGAGTACCGCGACGTCCTCCAGGGGCTCCGAGCGCAGGGTTACCGGCGGTTCGTCGTCGACGGGGTCGAGGTCCGACTTCCCGGACCGGAGGTTCGTCTCGAGAAGAACCGGAAGCACACGATCGAAGTGGTCGTCGACAGCCTGGAGGTCGGCCCGGAGGAGACGAGCCGGCTCAGCGAGGCGCTGACGCTCGCCCGGACGCTGGCGGAAGGGCTCGTCATCCTGCGCCGCCCGGGTGGGACTCGGGAGTCGTTCTCGAGCTCCCGGGCGTGCCCCAAGTGCGGGTTCTCCATGGAGGAGCTGGCGCCGCGCATGTTCTCCTTCAACAGCCCGTTCGGGGCCTGCCCGGAGTGCTCGGGGATCGGGGCGACCCTGCACGCGGACCCGAACCTCATCGTTCCCGACAAGTCGAAGCCGTTCGCGAAGGCGATCTCCGTCTGGGGGCTCACGCCGGAACGGGAGGCCATCGAGCGGTTCGGCGAGCTCTTCGGGTACGACCCGGACGAGCCGATATCGAAGCTCTCCGAGAAGGGGTGGAAGGCGTTGTTCAGCGGCTCCGACCGGTCCCTCGGCCGCAGCGGCCACTGGAGCCACCACTGGTGGGGCGGCGGCTGGCTGCGCGAGGGGCTCGCGAGGGCGGTCGAGCGCCGATGGAAGGCGGCGAAATCCGAGGGCCTCAAGGAGTACTACATGGGCTTCATGACGTTCACCCCGTGTCACAAATGCGGCGGGCGGCGCCTGAAGCCGGAGAGCCTCGCCGTGACCGTGTTCGGCCAGTCGATCTCGGACCTGTCCCGGCTCCCCGTGGATCGCCTCGCGCGCCTCTTCGAGGAGTTGCATCTGTCCGAGAAGGACCAGCAGATCGTCGGGCAGGTGGTGAAGGAGATCCGGGCCCGGCTCGCCTTCCTCGAGAACGTCGGACTCACCTATCTCACCCTCGACCGCTCCTCGGGCAGCCTCTCGGGCGGTGAGGCGGAGCGGATCGCGCTCGCGACCCAGATCGGAAGCGGGCTCGTGGGGGTACTCTACATCCTGGACGAGCCGTCCATCGGCCTTCACCCCCGGGACCACGAGCGGCTTCTCTCCACGCTCAAGACGCTGCGAGACCTGGGGAACACGCTCCTCGTCGTGGAGCACGACGAAATGACGATGCGCGCCTCCGACTGGCTGGTCGACCTCGGGCCGGGCGCGGGGCGTCAGGGAGGAGAGGTCCTCTTCAGCGGCCCGCCCGCCGGCATCGGCGAGGTCCGACGCTCGCTCACCGGCGATTTCCTCTCGGGGCGACGGTCGATCCCGGTTCCATCGACCCGACGCTCGCCGGGCGCGCGCTGGTTGGTCGTCCACGGCCCGAGGGAGAACAACCTGAAGGGGGACTCCATCCGGCTGCCGCTGGGAACGCTCACCGTGCTGTCGGGAGTGTCGGGCAGCGGGAAGTCGACGGTGCTTCAGGAGATACTGTACAAGGCCGTCCGCCGTCACCTGGGGGTCGGGCGCGACGTGCCCGGGAAGCACGATTTCATCGAGGGGATCGACCAGATCGACCGGGTGCTCCTGATCGACCAGTCGCCCATCGGCCGAACGCCGCGCAGCAATCCCGCGACGTACACGGGTCTGTGGACCCCCATCCGCGAGCTGTTCTCGGGCCTTCCGGAGGCGAAGACCCGCGGATTCGGCCCCGGACGGTTCAGCTTCAATGTGAAGGGGGGCCGGTGCGAGGCCTGCGAGGGCGACGGGGTGCTTCGGTACGAGATGCACTTCCTCCCCGACGTCTACGTGGTGTGCGAGGAGTGCCACGGCCGCCGGTTCAACGCCGAGACCCTCGAGGTCACGTTCAAGGGCAAGTCGATCGCCGACGTGCTGGGCCTCACCGTGGACGAGGCGCTCGATTTCTTCCGCAACCACCGGAGGATCGCCGGTCGCCTCCAGCTCCTGAGCGACGTCGGGCTCGGTTACATCCAGCTGGGCCAGAGCGCGACGACGCTGTCGGGCGGCGAGGCGCAGCGGATCAAGATCGCCTACGAGCTCGCGAAGACCCAGACCGGTCGAACCCTCTACCTCCTGGACGAGCCCACCACGGGCCTCCATTTCGCCGACGTCGAGAAGCTCCTCGAGGTCCTCTTCCGATTGCGGGAGGGCGGCAACACGGTCGTTGTGATCGAGCACAACCTGGACGTGATCAAGTCCGCCGACTGGCTCATCGATTTGGGGCCGGAAGGCGGCGACGCCGGCGGTCGCCTGATCGCCGCCGGTCCGCCCGAGGAGGTGTCGCGGGTCCGGGCCTCCCACACGGCCCGGTTCCTGGCGCCACTGCTCGGCCGTCCGACCCCGGTCGCCCGCGCGGCTCGATGAGCGGCCCGGACCCGTCGCTTCCGGGATTCGTCCCGGCCAGCCAGCTCGCGGCGGAGACGGGCGAAGGGTTCCGCAAGGCTCCCACGGGGGCCGGAGTGTATCTCTTCCGGACCCCTCGCGGCGAGGTGATCTACGTCGGGAAGTCCCGCAACCTGCGGCGGCGGGTCCTCGACCACCTGCACGCCCGCGTCGAGAAAGACGGGTCGATCATCGCCCAGAGCGGGTCGGTCGAGTTCGTCCCGACGGGGTCCGAGCGGGAGGCGCTCCTTCTCGAGGCGACCCTTGTGAAGCAGTACCAGCCTCGGTTCAATGCGCTCCTGAAGGACGACCGGAGCTACCCGTATCTCGCCGTCACGATGGGCGAAGCGTTCCCGCGCGTCCTCCTCGTGCGTCGTCCCCGGCGAGGTTCGGGAACGGTCCTCTTCGGTCCCTACACGAGCGCGCGCGAGACGCGCAGCGTGACCCAGCTTCTCAGCGAGACGTTCCAGCTTCGACGGTGCATCCGCCTCCCGAAGCGAGAGTGCCTGTACTACTACCTCCAGACGTGCAGCGCCCCATGCATCGGGGCGATCACGGCCGAGGCGTACCGGGCCCGGGTGGACCAGGCGCTCACGATCCTCCGCGGCCACGGCGAGAGCGTGCGGCCCGAGCTCGAAAAGGAGATGCACGCGGCCGCCGAGCGGGAGGAATTCGAGAGGGCCGCCCTACTGAGGGATGCGCTTGCCGGCCTCAAGGCCCTGACCGAACGCCAACACGTCATCACCCCCGGCGTAGGCCGGGCGGACGTCGTGGCGCTGGCGTACCCAGTGCAGCCCACAACGCTCCATCTGGCCGTCGGTCTCCTCCAGGTGGAGGACGGGGAGGTCCGGCGGACCGAACCCCATCTGCTCCGTGTCCCGGCGACCGACGTTCCGGAGCCGGCGGAAGCGTGGCGACAGTTCCTGACCCAGTACTACGGCCAGCGGCTGGAGCTGCCCGAACGGATCTACCTCAACGGACCCGCCGTCCCCGGCCTTGAAGAGACCGTCGACTGGCTGGAGGGGGAGAAGGGCGTCCGGGTCCAGTTCCGACCGACGGGACGGCCGGCCGCGTGGGCGCGCCTCGCCGAGCGGCTCGCCCGGGCGCACGTCGATCAGGTCGACTCGAAGCCGGTGCCTCGCGAGGTCCTGGGCGCGCTCCAGAGCCTGCTGCGACTCCCGACCCTGCCGAACCGAATCGAGGGGGTGGACATCTCCATCTTCCAGGGCTACGAGGCGGTGGGGTCGCTGGTCGTCTTCCAGGGCGGAAGCCCCGACCGTTCCGAGTACCGACGGTTCAAGATCCGCACGGTGGAGGGGACGAACGACTTCGCGATGGTGGCCGAGGTCGTCCGACGCCGCTACCTGCGCCGGCTCGCGGATGCGGAGATCCTGCCGGACCTGCTCTTGATCGACGGGGGACGCGGGCAGCTCTCGGCAGCCCTCGGCGCGCTCAAGGAGCTCGGACTGGACGAACGGATCCCCACGATCGGCCTCGCGAAGCGGGAGGAGGAGCTCTACCTGCCGGACGCCGCCGAGCCGATGCGGCCCAACCCGAATGCGGCCGCGATGCTGCTGCTACGCGCCGTCCGCGACGAAGCCCACCGCTTCGCCGTCACGTACCACCGGACCCGACGCCGAATCCGGCTGCGCGATGAGGTGGAAGCCGCCGAGCGCGCGAGGCCTAGCGCGCGCCCTTCGTCCGGTCCGCTGGCCCGATGAACGGAAGGCCCGCCACGCGGCGGGCGACCTCCTCGGGGGACAGGTGGCGGAGTTCGGAGCTGGGCTCCAGGATCGCGGCGTCGAGCGCTTCCGCGGGGAACGGTGTAGGAGACCCCTCCGCCACGGCCTGGACGGCGAGCTTGAACGCCGACTCCTCGCTCCGGGAATCCGGCAGCTTCTCCTCGAGGAAGTCCGCGACGGCGCGGCGGTTCCGGCCGATGGCGTACGCCTTCCAGCCGATCGTGGCCCCGCTCGGGTCCAGCTCGACCAGGCCCGGCGTGCCGCCGGTGAAGCCGCCGAGGAGGAGCGAGACCGCGAACGGGCGGGTCCCGCCGAACTGGGTGAACTGCTGGAGGTGGGTGCCCAGGGTCTGGCCGAGCAGCGTGTAGGGCGCGGTCTCCCCGAGCAGGATCTTGTGCCGCTGGGCTTCCAGGCGGAGGAACTCGACGAGGACCCGCGAGTCCGCGATGAGACCGGCGGTGACGCAGCCCAGTCCGGTGTCGATGGCGAAGCTCTTCTCGATGCTGGTGGACTCCGCGAGCGAGCTCACGGGGAGATTTCGGAAGGCGACGAAAACGATGCCGGAGTCGTAGGTGACGGCCACGGCGGTGCCGCCCATCTGGATCGCTTGGAGGGCGTACTCCACCTGGAAAAGGCGTCCATCGGGCGAGAAGACGGTGCTCGCGCGGTCGTAGGCCATCTGGCCCGGCTGCATCTCCATGATCGGATCCTCGAGACGGCGGGGGCCAGCAGGGTGGGGGATTTGAGCCTACGCCCGTCGCTGAAGTCCACGCCACCGCGGGTCGCGTGGGGTCGGCCCCCCGCGGTTCGCGGCAGCCGAAACGGTATATGGCGGCCGCCGGCTCCCGCCGCCCGTGACGGGCGGCACCGGCCTCCACCTCCTTCCCATGGCGTCCAGCTATCGGGGGGCGCTGTCGCCGGCCTGCGCCCAGTGTCGCCAGGGCCAGAAGATGGTCCTCTTCGTGACCGGGCTCTGCCGGTTCCGATGCTTCTACTGCCCCGTCTCGTCGCGCCGCAACCAGATCGATGTGGCCTATGCGAACGAGCGGCCGGTCCGTACCGACTCGGACGTGATCGAAGAGGCGACGGCGATGGGGGCGCTCGGGACCGGGATCACCGGGGGGGACCCGCTCGGGGTCATCGACCGTACGGAACACTACGTCCGACTCCTCAAGGAAACGTTCGGGGCCGACCACAACATCCACCTCTACACCCACGAACCGAACCCCGAGAAGCTCCAGCGGCTCGCCCGGGCGGGCTTGGACGAGTTCCGCCTCCACATCCCGCACTACCTCTGGGGGCCGCTGACGCGCGAGGGCGGAGCGTACCGCGCTGTCCTCGAGTCCGCCCCGGATTGGGGGGTCCGACGCGGCGTCGAGATACCGGTTCTGCCCGAGAAGGAGGCCGAGCTGCGTCGACTGCTCGTCACGCTGGACGAGATCGGGGTCGACTTCGTGAACCTCAATGAGCTCGAGTTCTCCGAGACGAACGAGGCGAAGCTCCACGAGCGTGCGTACGCCCTTGACCCCCGGAACGGCTGGGGAGTCCAGGGGAGCCGGGGCGTCGCGGAGCGGATCGTCCGATCCTCGCGGCTCTCGGTCCCCATCCACTACTGCTCGTCGCGCTTCAAGGACGGCGTCCAGCTCAAGCAGCGGCTGATCCGTCGCGCCGAGCGGACGGCCCCTCCCTTCGCGGAACTCACCGGAGATGGGACCGTACGACTCGGAATCGTCGAGATCCCGGCCTCGGTCGGCTTTACCGGGGCCGCCCGGCGCGTGGTGCGCTCGCTCCGGCTGGGGACCGAGAGCTACCGGCTCGACCCCGGGCGCCGGCGCCTCGTTCTGGCGCCGGGCCGGCTTCGGCGGGCCGCCGACGGCCTTTCGCTCCCTGCTTTCGAGGTCGAGGAGTATCCCACCGCCGATGCTCTCGAGGTGGAGCGGGTCCCGCTGAACGACGCAGCCTTTCCCTCGGCGCCGCCGGCCGGCGGGACGTAGCCCTCGTCACAGCGGTGGCGTCCGAACGTCAAGTACCGCTCGTCACCGCGACGATGTTTGATCGAACATGGCCCCCAGCCGTCGTCCTCGGCCCCGTACCACATCGGGCAATCCCGGCACTCCAGCGTGACAGGGCTGCCCCCCTTTCCCGTCATGTCGAAGAGCCGGTCTCCAGCGTCCAGCCATGAACAGCGTTCGCCATCAGCTGCGCCACGGTGACCGGGCCGACGCCGCCCGGGACGGGCGTGAGCGCGTCCGCCCATCCTTCCAGGGACGCCGCATCCGCGTCCCCGACGATCCGTTGCCCGCTCGGACTGGATGGGTCGGGCACGGTGCTTAGCCCGACATCGATCACGGCGGCCCCCTGGGGCACCACGTCGCGGGTGAGGAGTCCCGGCTGGCCCGCGCAGCTGAAGATGACGGTGGAGTCGGCCAACGCGGCCGATAGGTGGCGGGTCTTCGAATGCGCCACGGTCACCGTGGCGTTGGCCCCCTCTCCCCGGGCGAGCAGGAGCAGCGCGAGAGGGACCCCGACCGTCTCCGACCGCCCGATCACCGCGACGTGTTCACCCGAGAGCCGAAGGCCGTGGTGGCGCGCGATGGCGATCGCTCCGAGCGCCACCGCCGGGGCTTGCACCGGGTGGCGGGCGACCAGGAATCCGAGATTCAGGGGCGAGACGCCGTCGACGTCCTTCGCCGGGCGCAGGAGGCTCACGGCGCCCGTGAAGTCGAGGTCCGCGGGGAGCGGGTGCTCCAGGATCACCGCGTGCACCGTCGGGTCGGCATCGAGCTCCGCGATTCGGCCGCGGAGGACGGCCGCGTTGGCATCCGGCGGCAGCGCCTCGTCCCGGAACCCGAGCCCCGCGGCCTCCGCCGCCTTCGCTTGCCGACGCAGGTAGACCGCGAACGGTGTCGCGGCCACCCGATGGACGCTCGCGAGCCCTGGCATTGGCCGACCGGAAGCCACTCCCTCGCGGACCGCCTCGCGGGCGCGGGCCAGGATGGCGTCCGCGACCGGCTTACCCTCGAGCCGCCGGGTCATCGGTCCCGCGCCCCGAGCTCGGGTACGTAGATAACGGGACGGCGCCAGGTGGCGTTCGTTTCACCGCCGGTCAATTATCACAGACTAAAGGATTTATACGGCGCTCCCCTCTGAATCAGTCGGTAAGCAGATCGCACTGCACCCTGTTACCGCGGAGCAGTTACGGACCAAGCGGACACACCGCCCGACGAGAGCCCCCCCAGCGAACTCAGCACGTGGGGGGCATCTCTGCCCTATGAGAACACTTCCAACGTGGAGGTGCCGCCGCGTCTCCTCGACCAGGTGATCGGGCAGGACGACGCCGTCGAGGTCGCGAAGAAGGCCGCCACCCAGAAGCGGCACATGATCCTGATCGGCGAGCCCGGCACGGGGAAGAGCATGCTCGCCCGCGCCATGGTCGACTTCCTGCCCAAGGAGCAGCTCCAGGACGTTCTCGCCTACTCCAACAACGATGACCCGAACGAGCCGAAGATCCGGGTCGTCCCCTCGGGGAAGGGGAAGGAGATCGTGGCCGCCCAGAAGCTGGAGGCGGCCCAGAAGAAGGAATCGCGGATGATCCTCGTGGTCGTCGGCGCCCTGCTCATCTTCGGATTCGCGGTGTTCATCGTCATCGAGTACCCACCGCACGACCCGATGGCCATCCTCGTGGCCCTCCTGATCATCTTCCTGCTCTACGCCGTCGTCCGACTGTCGGGCGGTCGGAGCGATAGTGGACCCGGCGTCGCGAAGCTGCTGATATCGCACACCTCCGACGACAAACCGCCGTTCATCGATGCCACGGGAGCGCACGCCGGTGCCCTGTTGGGGGATGTGAAGCACGACCCGTTCCAATCCGGCGGCCTCGAAACGCCCCCGCACGAGCGCGTCGAGGTGGGCGCGATCCACAAGGCGAACGGGGGGGTCCTGTTCGTGGATGAGATCAATCTACTCAAGATCGAGAGCCAGCACTCGCTCCTGACCGCCCTCCAGGAGCGGCGGTTCCCCATCGTGGGCCAGTCGGAGCGCTCGGCCGGCGCGATGGTGAAGACGGAACCGGTCCCGTGCGATTTCGTGCTGGTCGCCGCGGGGAACATCGACAGCGTCCAGGCGATGCACCCGGCGCTCCGCTCGCGGATCCGTGGCTACGGGTACGAGGTCTACGTGAAGACCACGATGCCGGACGTGCCGGAGAACCGGATGAAGATCGTTCGGTTCGTGGCCCAAGAAGTGGTGAAGGACAAGAAGATCCCCCACTTCGAGATGGGCGCGGTCATCGAGATCCTCCGGGAGGCCCAGCGCCGCGCGGGCCGATCCGGTCAGCTCACCCTCCGGCTCCGCGAGCTGGGAGGCCTCGTTCGCGTCGCGGGCGACATCGCCAACACCGAGTCCGCCCGCTTCGTGACGGCGGAGCATGTCGTCCGCGCGAAGCGGTCGAGCCGCTCCCTGGAGCAGCAGATCGCCGACCGATACATCGAGCGCCGTCGCGAGTACCGCATGTTCGCAACGGAGGGCGCGGCCGTGGGGATCGTGAACGGCCTCGCCGCCATCAACGCCCAGACCGGAATGAGCGAGTTCTCGGGGATCGTCCTGCCCATCGTCGCCGAGGTGACGCCGGCCCAGACCCGGGACGGGGGCGTCGTGGTCGCGACGGGCAAGCTGGGCGACATCGCCAAGGAAGCCGTCCAGAACGTGAGCGCGCTCATCAAGAAGTACACGGGCGAGGACATCTCGAAGTACGACATCCACATCCAGTTCGTGGGCACCTCGGACGGCGTCGAGGGGGACTCGGCGTCGGTCTCGATCGCCACCGCGGTCATCAGCGCGCTCGAGGGAGTTCCGGTCGATCAGTCGGTCGCCATGACCGGCTCTCTCTCCGTCCGCGGGCAGGTCCTGCCCGTCGGCGGCGTGACGGCGAAGGTCGAGGCGGCGTCGGACTCGGGCCTGCGCCGGGTGCTGATCCCCGAGGACAATCTCCACGACCTCGTGCTGGAGACCCGCTACGCGGGCAAGATCGAGGTCATTCCGGTCCGCACGCTCCGCGATGTGCTCAACTACGCCCTGGTGGGCCAGAGCACTCAGAAGGAATCGCTCCTGGAGCGGCTCGCGGCCATGGTCCACGCGACGAGCCGCAGCGAGGTGGGGCCGGTGCGGAAGATCCCGCCTGCGCGGCCGGCGGGGACGTGAGAGACCCGATCCGGCTGCCGTCCCCCCGTCACCCGGCCCTCCACGATTACCATCCTTCCAGCGAGGAGCCCGAGGAGGACCGGTTCATCGGCCGGCCCTGCTACACGTTCAACCGGTCGCTACGCCCGGGCTTGGACGATACCCGGTGCGGGCACTGCGCGCACTACCTGACCGCCCGGTGCCCCCACATCGACGAGTTCCTGGACGACGTCGAGGACCTCTCGCCCGATTGAGGAGCCGGGATGGAGCGGGGCCTCCTGGTCGGTCGGTTTCAGCCGTTCCATCGCGGCCATCTCGCGGTGGTCTCGGCCATCCGGTCGAGCCGTCCCCACGCCCCCCTCCTCCTCGGGATCGGGAGCGCTCAGGAGTCCTACACGGCCGAGAACCCGTTCACGGCCGGCGAGCGGACCGAGATGGTCGAGCGGGCCCTGCGTGAGGCCCGGATCGACGGCTGCCACGCGGTGCCCGTCGTCGACATCCAGCGCCATGCGCTCTGGGTCGCCCATCTCGAGTCCCTCCTCCCTCCGTTCGACCGCATCTACACGAACAACCCTCTGACTCGCCTCCTCTTCGAGCGGGCCGGATACACCGTCGAGAGCCCGGCGCTGGTCGACCGGGGGAGGATGGAGGGGGCCCAGATCCGTGCTCGGATGGCGCGCGGCGAGGAATGGCGCGACCGCGTGCCGCCCGCCGTCGCGACGTACCTCGACGAGATCCACGGTCCCGACCGGGTCCGGATGCTGCTGGCCCACGTGCAGTCGGATCGATGACGGACCGGCAACCCGGCGCCGTCGGCTCCATGCGGCGAGGGTTCCGAGCACTGCCGGAGTGGGTCCACCCAGCGACGCGGCTCATCCACGGTGCCCGCCGCGAGGAGTTCAATGCCGGCTCGGTGGTCCCCCCCATCTACCAGAGCTCCACGTTCCACTACCCGGCGGAGTTCTCGGAGGCATCGGACCCGCGGCGTGCCCAGTTCTATACTCGGCTGGGCAACCCCACCCAGGAGGTCGCCTGCGAGCTCGTCCGTGAGCTCGAGGGTGCTGAGGAGGCCCGCGTCTTCGGGTCGGGAATGGGGGCCCTCACGACCACGCTCCTCACGTTCCTCCGGCCCGGCGACGAGGTGGTGGCGCTCGAGGAACTGTACGGGGGCACCCTCGACCTCGTGGGTGGACTTCTTCCCCGCTTGGGGGTCCGGGTACGATGGGTCTCACCGACCGAGGCCCGCGCCCCCGAGCGTGTCGTCACAGCCGGCACGCGGCTCGCGCTCGTGGAGTCGCCCACGAACCCGCTGCTGCGGGTCCACGACCTCCGTCGCTGGGCCGAGGCGATGACCCAGTGTGGCGGACTCTTGGTCGTGGACAACACCTTCGCGACGCCGATCAACCAGAATCCGCTCGCTGTGGGAGCGGACCTCGTCGTCCACAGCGGGACGAAGTATCTCGGTGGGCACGCGGACCTGCTGGCCGGCGCGGTAGCGGGACCCGCGCAGCTGGTCGAGCGGATCGATTCGACGCATCACGTCGTGGGCTCGGTGCTCGACCCCTTCGCGGCGTTCCTGCTCGTGCGCGGACTCCGTACCCTCGAGATTCGGGTTGGACGACAGAATCTGACGGGCGCCTACGTGGCGCGTTCCCTGGTCTCGGACTCCCAGGTGGAATCCGTGCACTACCCGGGGTTCGGCGACGACGATCAGGAGCGGATCGCGGCTCTCCAGATGCGGGGCCGGGGCGGCATGGTATCGCTGGACGTGCAGGGTGGGGCCGACGCGGCCCGGGCATTCCTCCATCGCCTGCGCCTGTTCCATGTGGCCAGCAGTCTCGGAGGCGTGGAGAGCCTCGCGAGCATGCCCGCGGAGACGTCGCACCGTCATCTGGACGCGGCCGAACTCGCCCGCCGCGGAGTGCGGCCGGGAACGGTTCGCCTCTCGCTGGGTCTCGAGGACCCCGAGGACCTTGTGCGCGACCTGACCGAAGCGCTAGCGGGTTCTTGATGCGCTCGCGGCCGCCACCATTATAGGAACCGTTCCCTCGCCGACAGCGAGCGCCACTGTAGCTCAGCTGGCAGAGCGGCTGATTCGTAATCAGCAGGTCGGGGGTTCAAGTCCCTCCAGTGGCTCGTAACGCCTCGAATGGGTATCCGCGGGCAAGGTGCCCAGCACGAGCGCCGCATCCGCGGGATCCAGGACGGGCGAGCCGGCGCCGTTCGTTCGGGTGAGGCACTCGGTTCTCGCCCGCCGACCTCGCGAACCCGGAGGAGCGTCGGCGTGTCCTGACCGGTTATTCGTGCCGAACCGTTGAGGCGCGGCGCTCGCCCTTAGCATTCCAGCCATCTGGCCTGCGGGATGCCGCTGTCCAAGTCGGAGATCGCCGCCCACCGGCGGACGATGGCCCGTTGCTTCAACGAGGCCTGGGCGTACCTCGACCGGAAACGACGGAACGTCGAAGAGGAGCGCCGAATGCTCGACCTCGCCCACACCGCTCGTCACATGGCGAGGATCGCCGGCACGTGGCGAAATCAAGCCATCGGCGATTGGCAGGTATCCCGGGTGTACGCGGCGATGGGGGAGGCCCGGTTGGCCCTGAAGTATGCCCGGTCTTCCGTCGGGATCTGTCGGACACGGCAGTTGTCCGACCTCCTCGGAACCGCGTGGGAGGCTGTGGCGCGGGCCCAGGCGGTGGGTGGACACACCGGCCAAGCGGGGAAGTCCCTGGACCGGGCACGCCGGATCCTGGACCGGCTCTCGCTGGCCGCCGACGACCGAGACGTGTTCGCCGAGCAGATCGCGGACACCGCCCGACTGATTCGGGGCCGCCGATAGGAGCCTGCCGGAAGACGTTATATAGGTCACCTAATAGTTCGGTCCCCTAACCAATGCCGCGCCCCAGTTCCCGCTCCGTCGAGGTCGAGGATCGGATCCGAGAGACCGCGTGGTCGGTCGCACGGTCGTCGTTCACCGCTCTCCGGGGACATCTCCAGCGGGTCCACCTCTCACCGCCGCAGTACTGGGTCCTCCAGATGCTCGAGGACTCGCCCACCCTGTCGACAGGTCAGATCTCGGACCGGCTCGGAGTCCGCCTACCGACCGTGACCGGGCTCCTCGATCTCCTCGAGCGGCAACAGATGATCGTGCGGGCTCCTTCAAAGAGCGATCGGCGCAAGGTCATGCTGCGGCTGACCCCGTCAGGTGCCAGCACCCTCCGGGCGGTCCGGGTCGCGCTTCGGGCGAACTGGCATGGGTACCTCGAGACCCTCCCCGCCACGCGCAAGCTCGAGATCCTCGACGCCCTCACTGAGCTCGAGGCGCGGATCGAGAGCGAACCGTCTCGGCGGGAGCTGTGCCGCCCATCGCGCGGGCTGGAGGTCGCCGCATGACGGAGGACTCCCCTCTGCCGGGGGCGTCGGCCCCGGGCGGCGCTGGCGCCGGGCCGACTACGCCCCACCCCGACGTCAAGCGCGGAACCCTGTTCGGCGTGCTCATCGGCCTCATGTTGGGCATCCTCATGGGAGCCCTCGACAACACCATCGTGGTCACCGCGCTCCCGGGGATCGTCACGGACCTCGGGAACCGGTCCGGCCTCGCGTTCGTCGTGACCGCCTACCTGGTGGCCCAGACGGTCGCCATGCCGATCTTCGGCAAGCTCTCCGACCACTTCGGTCGGAGGCTGTTCTTCCTGCTAGGCCTGGTGCTCTTCATCGTCGGGTCGATGCTCTCGGGGATCAGCCAGAACTTCGACGAGCTCCTCGCGTTCCGGGCCCTCCAGGGCATGGGAAGCGGGGCGTTCTTCCCCGTTGCGAACTCGATCATCGGTGTCCTGTACCCACCCCAGCAACGGGCGCGGCTATCGGGCGTGTTCTCCAGCGTGTTCGGGGTCGCCATCATCCTGGGCCCCTTGCTGGGGAGCTTCATCGTCGATACCATCGGATGGCGCTGGATCTTCTACGTCAATCTTCCCATCGGGATCGTCTCCTTCCTGGCGGTGATCACGACCCTCGGGCCGCTCCGCTCCCAGCACCGGATGGGTGCGTTCGACTGGCAGGGGGCCGCGTTGCTCGCCGGCTGGGTAGCCCCGCTCGTGTTCGTGCTGAATCAGATTACGAACGGCTGGAGCTGGACGGCTCCCTCGACCCTCGCGTTCCTGCTCGCCTCGGTCGCGGTGTTCGCCGGCTTCCTTACCTGGGAGTCGCGCGCCTCCGAACCGCTCGTCCCGCTCCGGTTCTTCCGCTCCCGGGTCGTCGCGGCGAGCAACGTCGTGAGCTTCCTGCGGGGCGTCGTGATGCTGGGGGGGATCACGTTCGTCACGATCATCGTCACGCTGGGGCTCCAGGGCAACACGGACACCGTCCGCAACGTGCTCTATGGATTCCTGGGTCCCATGATCATCGGGTCTCTCATCGGCGGAACGATCCTGCCTCGGGTCGGGTACCGCCCGCTGGTCATCGTCGGCCTCGCGCTGATGGCCTTGGGCTCGTTCCTCCTCATCTCGGTGAGTCCCAGCTCCACCGCGGCCTCGTGGACCACGGCGACCGTGCACCTCGCTGGCCTCACGCTGGGGCTTCCGGTCCTCTCGGGGATCGTGCTCCTGCTGATACCGGCCGGCCTCGGCATCGGGGTGACGTTCGCGCCCGTGATCCTGGCGGTCCAGTACGGAGTGCCTCCCCGGGACATCGGTGCCGGAAGCTCCATCGTCCAGTTCATGGGAAACCTCGGGGGGTCCATCGGCCTCTCCCTCCTCGGGTCGTACCAGGCGTTCCGGTTCACCCAGCTCTCTCCCGCGGGGCCGAACCCGTGCACAACCCCGCCCAGCGCGGCCTGCGCCGCCGCGAACTACCCGTACTTCCTGTCCCTTTCGCATGCGTTCTTCACGAGCTTCCAGGACGTGTTCCTGATCACCACGATCGCGGCGGCGGCCGCGTTCGTGGTGGGCCTGTTCATTACCGGTCGGCTCCCCGGAAGCGCCCCGGCCACGGAGTCAGCCCGCGCCGCCGAGACGCCGGAGCCCGCCCCGATGGGCCCCGGCTAAGGCACGCGGCGAGCTTCACCGGCCGCGGCCCGATCGACGTACCACCAGGTCGCGTCCCTCCCGCGCACCCGGCTCGCGGGATAGGGGGGATCGGGCTTACGCGACGCCGCGGCGACCCGCGCCAGGATGTCCGCCTTCTCCGGGCCTTCGACCAGGAAGAGGACCGTACGGGATCGATTGAGCAGCGGGATCGTCGCCGTCACGCGCGGGCACTCGGGGGGTCGGGGCGAGCGGGGGACGCTCACAACCCATCGGTCGCGTTCCCCCAGCGCCGGATCGCCCGGAAACAGGGAAGCGGTGTGGCCGTCGGGACCCAGCCCCAGGAACGCAAGGTCGAATCCCGCCGGCTCGCCTCCCAGGAACTCCCGGAGTGTCGATTCATAGGTCCGGGCCGCCTCCGCGGGGTCTCGTCCGACGGTGGGGATCGCGTGAACGTGATCCGCCGGCACGGGGATACCCTCCAACAGCGTCTGTCGGGCCATCCCGTAGTTCGAGTCGGGAGACCCGGCGGCCACCCACCGCTCGTCGCTCCAGAAGAAGTGGACCCGGGTCCAGTCGAACCCGGGCATGGCGTGACGGGCCATCCAGGTGTAGGTCGCCCGGGGGGTCGAGCCGCCGGCCAGGGCGAGGAGCGCGTGGCCCCGGGCTTGAACGGCCCGAGCGAGCCGGTCGAAGGCAAACTCCCCCGCGGCCCGGGCGAGTGCCTCGGGCGAGTCGAACACCCGCCGGTCGCTCATGCGTCGGTCGACCAGGTGTACCCTGCGGCCTTCGCGAGCGCGTCCGCCTCGGAGGGACCCGCGCTGCCCGCCGGATAGACCGCGAGCGCCGGACGGTGTTCGAGGAGCGGCGTGAACAGTTGCCAGGCCGCTTCGACCTCATCGGCCCGAACGAAGAGGGTCTGATCCCCTTCCATGAGGTCGGTGAGCAGCGTCTGGTAGGCGTCGGCGAGCGGCCCGAACACTTCGGCGTAGGCGAAGTGCATCCGGTGGGTCTGCATCTGGAGGGCGTGGCCCGGCGGCTTGAGCTCGAACGATAGCTCGAACCCCTCGTCCGGCTGGACCGTGATGGTGAGCGTGTTCGGGCGCATCTCCTGCGGGTCGTTCGTGGGGAAGAACGAGACCGGTGGCCGTCGGAAGCTCACGACGATCCGGGTCGATTTGGACCCGAGCCTCTTCCCCGTGCGGAGCAGGAACGGCACCCCCTGCCACCGCCAGTTGGAGATCTTGAGCCGCAGGGCGACGTAGGTCTCCGTGGTCGATTGCGGGGAGACCCCGTCCTCCTCCCGGTACCCTCGGACCGGCGCTCCGTCGACGGTTCCGGCGACGTACTGCCCGAAGATCGCATCCTCGGGCCGGATGGGCGCGACAGCCTGGAGGACCTTCACCTTCTCGTTGCGCACGGCGTCGGCCTCCAACACCGCCGGCACCTCCATCGCGGTGAGCGTCACGAGCTGCGTGAGGTGGTTCTGGACCATGTCCCGAAGCGCACCGGCGGACTCGTAGTAGCCGGCCCTCTCCTCGACGCCGAGGTTCTCCGCGACCGTCACCTCGACGCAGTCGACCCGGTCGCGGCTCCAGAGGGATTCGAACAGCGTGTTCGCGAACCGGAAGACGAGGAGGTTCTGGACCGTCTCCTTGCCGAGATAGTGGTCGATGCGATAGACCTGGGACTCGTCGAACCACTGGTGGATCCCCTGGTTCAGCGCCTCGGCGGAGGCGAGGTCGTGGCCGAACGGCTTCTCCACGACCAGGCGGGTCCAGCCCGGGCCTTTCGCGAGCCCCGCGCGTCCGAGGCCAGCGACCGCCGGCCCGACCGCATCGACCGGCAAGGCGAGGTAGAACACGCGGTTGCCCGTCAGGCCGTGCTCGGCCTCGAGGGAACGGATCCGCGCGGCCAGGGCGTCGTATCCCTGGCCCCCCGTCGGGTCCAGTCGCTGGTAGTGCACCTGGGACCCCGCCCAGGCCGGCGGTGGGGGGGAGGGGGACGCCCCGGCAGCGCCGAGCGAGGACACCACGGTGGCGCGGAATGCGTCATCGGTGAGCGGAGCCCGTGCCGCCCCGAGAAGGACCAGCTTGCCGCCGAGCTGCTCGTCCCCGCAGACCCGGAAGAGCGACGGGAGCAGCTTGCGGTGCATGAGGTCCCCGGTGGCGCCGAGGACGACGAACAGGTGCGGGTCGATGGGCCGGGGTTGGGCCATCCGTCACTCCGTCTTCACGGCGTGACCGCCGAACTTGTTGCGCATGATCGCCAACATCCGCTCGGTGAACGGGTTCTCCTCCCGAGACCGTAGCCGGGTCTGGAGCGCGAGCGTGATCACGGGTGCCGGGATGTTCAAGTCCATCGCCTCCGTGACGGTCCACCGGCCCTCCCCCGAATCGACCACGTATGCCTCGATCCCCTGCAGCGTCGGGTTCTCATGCAGCGCCTCGGCCGTGAGGTCGAGGAGCCAGGACCGGACCACGCTCCCGAACCTCCAGATGTCGGCCACCTGGGTGAGGTCGAGCCCGAAGTCGGTCTTGCTACCGAGGATCGCGAACCCCTCCGCGTAGGCCTGCATGAGCCCGTACTCGATCCCATTGTGGACCATCTTGGTGAAGTGCCCCGCCCCGGACGGGCCCACGCGACCCCATCCCTGATCGGGGCCGGGGGCGAGGGTCGAGAAGATCGGTCGGAGGCGTTCGATCGTGGCGGCGTCACCCCCGATCATGAGACTGTAGCCGGCGCTCAAGCCCCAGATCCCGCCGCTGGTGCCGCAGTCGACGAACTGGATCCCGGTCGGCTTCACCCGGGCCGCGCGGACGAGCGTGTCCCGATAGTAGGAGTTGCCACCGTCGACCAGCACGTCTCCCGGCGACAGGAGGGGCAACAGAGCGTCGATGTTCTCGTCGACGGGGGCCCCGGACGGGACCATGAGCCAGACGATGCGGGGTGGGCGGAGCTTGGATACCATGTCCGCGAGCGAGGTCGCGCCTTCCGCGCCGAGCGCAACCACCGCCGCGACGCTCGCCGGCGTCCTCGCGTAGCCAACCACGCGGTGGCCACCATCCACGAGGCGATGCACCATGTTCGCGCCCATCTTCCCCAGTCCGACCATTCCGAGTTCCATCGCGTTCACCTACCAGTGGACCCCCACCGCATCGAGATCTGTCCGAAGCTGGGCGGGAGTGTGATACTGGATCGCGCGGAAGCCCAGGGTGGCTGCGGGAGCCACGTTCTCCGCCCGGTCGTCGATGAAGACGATGTCCGCCGGCGGCCGTCCGAGCACGTCGGCCGCCAGTCGGTAGGCCACCAGATCGGGCTTGCGTCGCCCGGTGTAGCAGGACGAGAACCGCACGGAGAGGAACCGGTCGAGGCCGAACGTACGCAGCCGGAAATCGTTGAGCTCTCGGCTTTCATTGTTGAGGCAGCCGGTGAGCCGGCCCGGGGTCGCCGCGACCGCGCGGGCCAGTTCGATGACCTCGGGGTGGGGCGTGGAGCAGCCGAAGATGAACGACTTCACGTCCTCCCTCCGGAACGCTCGCGGAGTGTAGAAGACGGTGACGTCGAGGTAGTCGTCGAGCGACAACTGTCCGCGTTCGAACGCCTCCAGCGTCTCGTGGTGCCGTCGCTCGAACTCGGGAAGGTCCAACCCGAACCGGGCGGCCGCGGCCGCGCGATCGGCGTCGTCGAACCCGTTGGAGAGCAGCACTCCCCCGATGTCCCACAGGACCACGGTGGGATCACCCATGCACACCCCCCGTGATTCCGGTGAGGGCGGCGAGGGGTTCGACGCCGAGCTGGATCCTCAGGACCCGACGCCCCCGTTGGCGGAGCGCCTGGAAATCGCCGAGCGCCTGGGCCCGGATGAGCTGCCCGAAGGTGTAGTCGGTCCCCGGCACCGCGACGTCCTCCCGGAACTCGTCCAGGAGCTGGACGAACCGGCCCGTGGGGGGACCGCCCTTGTGCAACTGGCCCGTGGAATGCAAGAACCGCGGCCCATAACCGAGGGTCGTGGCCCTTCGGAACCGCGTCTGCAGCGAGGACCGGAACCGCTCGAGGGCGCTGGTCATGGCGGTCGAGGGAGGCAGGTAGGCGTGGATCCCGAGGTAGTCATTTGGACCGAGGTCGGCCGCCCAGGTGTCGAGCGCGGGAGCCGCGACCGACGCGGGCACGCCGGCGGTATCTGGATCGTTCCCCGTCGCCGACGTCCGGCTGGCCATCGCCTGTCGGGCGAGCTGCTTGGCCAGCTCGACATCGGGCTGGTCGTATGGGTCGATGCCGAGGACAGGGCCGGCCATGGCGACCGCGACCTCCCAGCGGAAGAACTCCCCGCCGAGCTCGAACGACTCGGATATCGGGAACCGGAGCACAGGGTGGCCTGCTTTCTCGAGGGCCGCGAGGAACGGGGCCGAGTCGTCGGGCGTGGGTCGAGAGGATTCGAGCGTCACGAAGACGCGGTCCGGGCCGTAGGACGAGGCGTCGATCCGCGCTTCCCCCACGACGGGTACGAGGCCGCGACCGGACTTCCCCGTGCTCTCGGCGATGAGCTGTTCGGCCCAATCCGGGAAAGCGTCGAGCTCCTCCGACGCGAGGAAGGTGACCTTGTCGCGTCCGGCCCGTCCCAGCTCGCCGAGAGCCGCCCCGAGACGGAATCCGGGGTTCTGGCCGGCGGGTACGCAGAACGCCCCCGCCTCCGACTGCCGGAAGGCCCGTTCCAGGAGCCTTCGGAGGTCCACGCCCAGGAGGGCGGCCGGAACGAGGCCGAAGACGGTGAGGGCAGAGTACCGGCCGCCGACATCGGGGGTCGCTCGGAAGACCCGACGGAATTCGTGCTCCGTCGCGAGCCGGTCGAGCGGCGTCCCGGGGTCCGTGATGGCGACGAACTTGCGTCCGGGCGAATCGGTCAGCCCCTTAAGCTGGTCCGCGAAGTACGCGTAGAACGAGTTCGGCTCGATGGTCGTCCCCGACTTGCTGGACACGACGAACAGTGTCCGGGCGAGGTCGAGTCGTCGAGTGAGGTCCCGGATGGCGACGGGGTGCGTGCTGTCGAGGACGAACAGCTCGGGATGGCCGGGCCGCGGTGGGAACATCCGGCGGAAGACGTCGGGGGCAAGGCTCGAACCGCCCATCCCGAGCACGACGGCATGACGGAAACCGGTGGCCACCACGTCGCGAACGAACGACTCCAGGTCCTCGATTTCGCCGAGCATGGCTTCGGGGAGGTGGATCCATCCCATCCGGGAAGCGACATCGCTCGGTGGGCTCTGGGGCCAGAAGGAGGGGTCCTTCCTCCAGAACCGGTGGGGAACGTCCGTCGCCTGCCACTCCGCGAGACGCGCATCGACCGAGCCGCCCGCGGGGCCGAGGGACCAGGGAAGAGAGGGCAAGCCCTCGCGAAGCAGCGCGCTCCGCTTACCCTCCAGCGCGGACTCGAGCGCGTCGAACGAGGCGACGAACGCCTGGACCCCTTCGTCCAAAAGCGCCGTTGTGATCCGATCAAGGTCGACCCCGATGGCCGCCAAGGTGGAAAGGTCGCGTGCGGCGGCTTCCGATTCTTGGGCAACGCGCGGGCCCCGGACCGCGCCGTGGTCGCGGAAGGCGTCGAGCGTCGCCGGCGGGATGGTGTCGACGGTCGATGGCCCGATGAGCTCCTCGACGTACATCGTATCGCGGTACCGCGGGTCCTTCGTGCTCGTGCTCGCCCACAAGAGGCGCTGGGGTCGAACGCCCTTGGACCGCAGGGGCTCGAAGCTCGGTCCTTCGAACAGCTCCCGGTACCGCTGATAGACCATCCGGCAGTTGGCGATGCCGATGCGCCCCCGAAGCGGCGTTGCGGGTGCGCCGAGCCCGTCCAGCAGCGGGTCCACCTTCGAGTCGACGCGGCTCACGAAGAAGGAAGCGACCGAGGCGACGCGCTGGGGGTTCGGAGCCTGAGCGGCTCCCCGTAAGAAGGCCCCGGCAACGGCCTCATACTGTCCGCGGGAGAAGAGGAGGGTCACGTTGACGTTGATGCCCTGCGCGAGGAGGCGCTCGATCGCCGGCACGCCTTCGGGGGTCCCGGGGACCTTGATGAGCAAGTTCGGACGGGCGACCTCGGCCCAGAGCCGCCGGGCTTCGGCGATCGTCCCGTCGGTGTCATGGGCGAGCCCGGGAGCGACCTCCAGACTGACGAACCCGTCGGCGCCGTCCGTCCTGTCGTAGACCGGCCGGAGGATGTCCGCCGCCTGCTGGACATCCGCGACGGCGAGCCGCTCGTACAGCTCGGGGAGCGGGATCTCCGGACGCTTCCGTACCTCCGCCGCGATGGCCGAGTCGTAGTCCGAGCTACCGGCGATCGCCTTCTCGAAGATCGTGGGGTTCGCGGTGACCCCCGTGACCCCCTCGGTCCGGATGAGCTCGGCCAACTTTCCGCCCGTCAGCAGGCTGCGTCGGATGTAGTCGAGCCAGATCGATTGCCCCTGCGCCCGCAGATCCTCGATCGCGCTCATGGCGCGGACCCCGGAGGCGGCCGGGAGAGCAGCGCCGAGGCCCGCTGGACGACGACCTCCGGGGTGAATCCGAGATGCTCCAGGACGACCGGGCCGGGGGCCGACGCCCCGAACCGGTCCAGCCCGAGCACATCGCCGCGCTCGCCGACCCACTGCCACCAAGCCGCGGTCGCGCCGGCTTCGATAGACAGTTTCGGCACCGAGGGAGGCAGGACTTGCTGTCGGTAGTCGACCGCCTGCTCTCGGAACAGCTCCCACGAGGGCATTGACACGACCCGCACTCGCCGCCCTCCCGCCTCCATCCGGCGGCGGGCCTCGAGCGCGAGATGGACCTCGGAGCCGGTCGCGATGAGCACGAGCTCCGGGGTCCCGCCCGTGGCCTCCTCGAGAACGTACGCGCCCCGCCGCGCGCCGTCGGCGACGGGGTACCTGGCCGGGTCGAGGATGGGTAGCTTCTGTCGGGTGAGGGCGAAGAGAACCGGTCCGTCCCTCCCCATCGCCACGCGCCAGAGCGCCGCCGTCTCGTTCGCGTCGGCGGGCCGGAACACCGACAAGCCCGGGATGAGCCGGAGGGAGGAAAGATGCTCGACCGGCTGATGCGTCGGCCCGTCTTCCCCCAGCGCGATCGAGTCGTGCGTGAAGATGAAGATCGACGGGACCCCCATCAACGCGGCCAGCCGGATCGACGGTCGGGCGTAGTCGGAGAAGACCAGGAACGAAGCGCCGTAGGGACGCACTCCGCCGTGGAGGGCCATTCCGTTGACGATCGCCGCCATGGCGTTCTCGCGGACGCCGAAGTGCACGTTCCGACCGCGGGGCTCGGCCCCGCCCAGGTCGCCGAAGCCCGTCAGCAGGGTCTTGGTCGACGGGGCCAGGTCGCCCGAGCCGCCCAGGAATCCGGGGACGCGCGGCGCGATGGCGTTGAGGACCGCTGCACACGCGTCGCGGGTCGCGGTCGGCGAAGAGGGTGGGAAGGTAGGGAACCCCGAGTCCCATGCGTCGGGGAGCTCGCGTCGCATCGCGAGGTCGAACTCTCGTGCCGCATCGGGGTTGGTGGATGCGAACCGGCGGTAACGCTCCCGCCAGTCGGCCTGCCAGGCCGCGCCCCTTTCCAGGGCTCCCCGGCAGTGGGCCCGGACCTCCTCCGGCACCAGGAACGGGGGTTCGGTAGGCCAGCCGAGCTTCTCCTTCGTGCTCTTGGTCGCGGCCGGTCCGAGGGGCTCGCCGTGGGCCTCATGCGTGTCCTGCTTCGGGCTCCCGTAGCCGATGTGCGTGCGGACGATGATGAGCGAGGGTCGGGCGAGGTCGGCCTTCGCCTCCGAGATCGCTCGGTCGATGGCGTCGAGGTCGTTTCCGTCGGGGACGCGCAGCACCTGCCAGTTGTAGGCGGAGAACCGGGCCGCCACGTCCTCGGTGAACGCGAAGTCGGTCGGACCCTCGAGGGACACGTGGTTGTCGTCGTAGAGGTAGATCAACTTCCCGAGCCGCATGTGACCGGCCAGCGAGGCCGCCTCCGAGGCGATCCCCTCCATGAGGTCGCCGTCCGAAACGAGGCCGTAGGTGCGGTGGTCGACGATCCGCTCGGGGGTCGCGCCGTACCGCTCGGAGAGGAATCGCTCGGCTAGGGCGAACCCGACGCCCATGGCGAACCCCTGGCCGAGGGGGCCGGTCGTCGCTTCGACCCCGGGGGTCACCCCGTACTCGGGGTGGCCGGGCGCGCGGCTTCCCCACTGGCGGAACCGCTTGAGCTCCTCGATCGGAAGGTCGTACCCCGTGAGATGCAGGAGGGCGTAGAGGAGCGCCGAGCCGTGACCGGCGGAGAGGATGAACCGGTCGCGGTTCCACCAGCCGGGGTCAGCGGGATGGTGGCGCAGGTGGCGGTCCCAGAGCACGTAGGCCATCGGCGCGGCTCCGAGGGGGAGACCGGGATGACCCGATTTCGCGAGCTCCACCGCGTCAACCGAAAGGAAGCGGAGGGCGTTCACGCACCGGCCGTCCAGTTCGGCGCCCGCGCCCCCGGTCACTACTGTCCCTCCCCCCGTGCCCACGCCGCGGCGCCGAGGGCGACGGCGTTCCCGCCCAAGGCGGCATGGGCGCACCGAACGTGGTCCGCTACGGACGGGAGCATCGACGGTCGGGCGGCCTCGAAGGCGCCATCAAACAGTTCCGGAGTCCCTTCGAGGAGGCCCCCGCCGCCAAGGATGAGCCGGGGATTGAAGGCGTTCGCGATGCCGACCAGCCCCGCGGCGAGATAGTCTCGGGTCTCCTCAAGCAGGTGGGAAGAGAACGCATCTCCGCTCCGGGCGAGCTCGATGACCATCCCGGCGTCCACCCGCTCGAGGGAACCCCCCGCCCGACGCTGGAGTGACGCCGCCGAGGCCGGGTCGGCCGAGGCTGTTTCGCGCGCGCGCTCGGCGAGCGCCCACCCCGAGACGTACGCCTCGAGGCATCCCGAGTTCGGACAGGTGCAGCGTCGTCCTCCCTTCTGGACCGTAAGGTGGCCGAGCTCTCCCGCGGCGTTGGCGTCCCCGATCAGTAGGCGTCCACCGGAGACCACGCCACCGCCGAGGCCCGTGCCGAGGAAGAGGCAGACCAGGTCCCGTTCTCCCTGGCCGGCCCCGTGCTTCCACTCGGCGAGGGTCGCGGCCCGAACGTCATTGAGGAGTGTCACGGGAAGGCGAAGCTCCCGAGACAGTTCGTCGCCGAGCGCCACGTTCCGCCAGCGCAGGTTCGGCGCGAATCGGATCGACCCGTTCAGGTCCACCTGGGCGGCGACGCCGACCCCGGCGGCCCGCACGGGTTCGGAGGACTGTCGGGTCACCGCACGAACTGAGTCGAGCACGGTGGAGATGACGGGGGAGATCCCGCGCTCGGCCCCGGTCGGGCGCCGGTCCGTGGCGAGGATCCGTCCTCCGTCCCCGAGGAGGACCGTCGCCACCTTCGTCGCCCCCAGATCGACCCCGATAGTGGACCCCATGCCGTCTGCCATCTTCTCGCCGACCCGATCCCTGGCGTACCGGGAACCCCGCCGGCCTTCGGCCGGGCGGACGACAACCGCCGGATCTCGGACGGGCCCCGCCACCCGACGGCGGATTAAATCGATTGTCACATCGAGAGCCGTAGAGCGCGACGAGGCCTTCCCCCCCATGCGAGGAAATATCGGGGGCCTCGACGCATCGAAGCGGCATGGCGACGCCGCCGGGTCTCTACCGCCTCAGCCGGGCCCTCGGCCGGGTGGGAATCATTGTCGCGGTCATCATCCTTCTCTACGTGGGATTGACGGTGTACTCGGCCAGCGAGATCCGGGTCGCCGGAACCGGTGGGAATCCGACAGCCACCGTCTCCCAGAACGTCGTGAACCTCACGACAGGACTCACCCTGGAGAATCGCGGATTCCTCTCGATCACGGGAGTCTCGGTCACGAGCGTGATCCGGTTTCCCGACGGGACTCTGCTCGGTGTCGCGCGCTCCCCGGTCATTGCGATCGCGCCCGCCAGCAACGCGACCGTTCCCATCTCGATCCAGGTCCCGCTCTCGGGAGCGTCCCAGGCGGTGCTCCTTCTCACGCACAGCGTCCACCTCCCCTCGGCCACCTCGGCGAACGTCACCTTCGGGGGGATCGTGACCGTGCACGTCACCGACTCGAGCGGCATCTCCTGGGGCGCCCCGTTCGACTCGCTGAACGCGACCGTCGGCACTCCCAGTCTCCAGGGGAACGGCACCGTCGCGGTCCCCGTGCACGTGACCTACACGAATCGAGCCCCGTTCGACGAATCGGGAGAGTTCTCCTACACGTTGCGCTCCGCGAGCGGGATGTCGTGCGCTGCCGGTACTGTACCCGATTCGGTCCGATCCGGGCAGTCGTTCGACGATACCGTGACCGTGTACCTCCCGCCCTCCTGCTCGCTCTCGGGAGGATCGGTGGAGCTGGCGTTCACCGGGAGCGGGTTCAGCCTTGTGCTGCCCCCGGAGCCGATCCCATGAACGGCCTGCCCACGGCCGGTCCCGATGGCCCCCGCGCGGACATCCCATCCCTGTCGCGCCGGGTCGTCATCGGAGCCCTGCGGCTCTTGCCGCTCTTGTTCGTGTGGGTGTTCCTTCCCTACGGCGCCCTGAGGGGGCTCGACAGCGTGGGCGTGGCCACCAGCCTCAGTGTGACCACGATCGTCGTCGTGGGGGCGATCCTGTCCGTCCTCTCCACGGTCCGATACATCGTAAAGCCGACCCGGGCCTTTGGGCCGGTCGGCGCGCTGGGGTCCGGCATCGCCGCGGGCTACCTGCTGCTGCTCGCGCAGTCGGCCGAGTTCACGATCTCGGGCCCGAACGGGATCGGCATCTCGATCGAGTACGGGACCGTGCTCGAGCTGCTCGCGATCGTGCCTCTATTCGGCCTCGCAGCGGCGCTCGTCACGACGGCGGAGGACATCAGCCGCCCGGGCGAGCGGCTCCCGTTCGACTACCCCGTCCGGTAGCGAGGCGCGGCTACGAGACGGTGGCCTTCTCGATCCGGACGGCGGTTCGGGGGCGGTCGGAGGAATCGCGGGCAACCCCGCCGATCTTATCGACGACCGACTGGCCAGCCACCACCTTCCCGAAGATCGCGTGCTTCCCATCCAGCCACGTCGTGGCGGCGAGCGTGATGAAGAACTGGCTCCCGCCCGTGTTGGGGCCGGCGTTCGCCATGGAGGCGATCCCGGGCCCGGAGTGGCGCAGGGACGGGTGGAACTCGTCGGGGATGGTGTAGCCCGGACCCCCCGTGCCGTCGCCTTTCGGGCATCCTCCCTGGATCATGAACCCCGGTATCACGCGGTGGAACGTGAGGCCGTTGTAAAAGCCGTCCCGGACGAGCTTCAGGAAGTTCCCGGCGGTCTTCGGTGCCTTGTCCTGAAAGATCTCGAGGGCGATGTCGCCGAGGCTGGTCTTGAGGGTCACGACGGGGTTCGACATGGTCGGCCCCGACACGAAGGGGGGTAATCTCGGTTTGGCTGCTCAGCGGAAGTGCTGCCGGACCAGGATCAGGTAGACGAGCAGCAGGACCTCCACGAGGCTGGGAAAGCTGAGGAGATGGCCGGTCACGATGTTGCTGAGCCACAGGAACCCGATCACGATGATGGAGAGGACGAGCGCCCACATCTCGAGGCTCCAGAGCCCGGTCGCCACCACGAAGAGGACGATGGCGACGACCAGGACGATCACGGCATCGATCAGGAGGTTCCCCGAGAGACCGAACCCCGCGACGCCGTAGACGTACGACCCGAAGAGGAACAGCGCGATGCTCGCGAGGAGGAACAGCGCGCCCAGGATGCCGATGAGGATCGCCAGGATGGCGACGCCGAGCGGACGCTCTCGTGGTGAAGGCGTCGGGTAGCCTGCCATCGAACTACGATACGGTCGGCGCTCGGTCAAGAAGATTTGGGCGCTCTTCGCCGACCCTCTTTATACCCGGAGGGCCGTCGTAGGGTATTGGGAACGGGCGCCGGCCGATTCGCCCCGATCCGTGAACAGGACCATCACCTTCCTCGGGCTGTTCGTCCTCCTGTTCGGTATCGGCCTCATCGCCTCTCCCATCGTCCTCAACGGTGTCGAGACCGTCACTCCATGGCTCGAGCTGGGGATCTTCGTGCTGCCGGTCGGTCTCACGACGATCCTCTGGGGCGCCTCGAGTCCCAATCCCGGGGTGACGACGATTGCGGGGATCCTCGGCAACCCCGAGGAGAACGTCATGCGTCGGGCGGAGTCCGGCCCGACCCGCACGTACGACGTGCGCTACCTTCCCGGACCCCGGGAGCCGGTGAACTGCCGCCATTGCTACACGCTCATCCCATGGAACGCCGCGGAATGCCCGCGATGCGGTCGCCGCCGCGAGTGCCGCGCGTGCGGACGGTTGCTCTTTTTCCTCTCCGGCGCGGTGCGGTGCCTGCCGTGCGTGCGGGACGAGACATTCTGCAACTGTCCCCGGCTCCGGAAGACCCCCGTCGCCCCGGGGATGGCCGGTCGGACGGCCCGGGGGTGAGCCCCCAAGAGGCCCGGGACGCGGCTTTGCCCCGGGGGCAGAGCGTCGTCCCGTCCATCGCGCAGGTTCACTTCGATGGCGCGTGCGACCCTCCGCGGGGGGGTGGGGTGGCCACCTACGGCTTCGTGGTCGAGGGACCGGGACTCCGCTATGAGGAGGGTGGCCTCGCCGTCGCTCCCTGGGCGCCCACGGCCACCAACAACGTGGCGGAGTACACGGCGGCCATCCGTGGACTGGAGTGGCTGCTCGATCACCACTACACGGGCGTAGTCCTCCTGGTGGGGGACAGTCAGCTCGTGATCCGCCAGCTGACGGGCGAATACGAGGTCCGGGCGGCCCACTTGCGCGAGTACCACAACCGGCTTCGTCAGCTCATGGGCCGGTTCCACGAGGTGCGCCCGGTCTGGGTGCCCCGGGAAGAAAACCAGCGGGCGGACCAACTTTCGAAGGTGGCCTTGGCCGACGCGGCCCCGCTCGCCCGACGCCTCAAATTCGGCCCGGCCGATTCGTGACGGGCCGTTCGGGCGTGGGTGGGCGTCCCGACGCGGGACCGATCAGCCCCAGCGGACCGTGTAGACGAGGGTCCGTCCTTCCATCGCGGCCCGTGCCCGGGCGGTATCGACGAGGGTGGCGAACGAGGCGGCCGCGTCGAGGCTGAGGCGAGGACGCTCCCCGTAGCCCCTCTCGACGGCTTTCCCCAAGAAGACGCGACGCCCAGAGTCGGACCCCTCCGGGACGGGTTCCATGGCTCGCGGGGCGACCGCGGTACGGGGCGTTCGGCGGGGGACGCGCGTCTCCACGGCAGATTTGACCTCCAGGTCGTCTCGGCGGGTCCGTCCCATGGGTCGATTGTCAGACGGGTGTCATACATAAACGCCTACGCTCGACAGGAAGCAGAGGGGTCCGTTTCGAGGCGCTACCGGAGAACCTAGGCAGACAGCTGGCGGACAAACCCCTCCGTTTCCAGTGGAGCGCGGGCACCCCGAAACCGGGGCCGGCCGGGACGAATCCCACGGGGATCCGGCAGCTAGGTCAAGCCCGATTGACTTCGGGGTTATCTCCTTGAACGGCCGCTGGGGAGTCGAGGCGCGAGGGCATGACGGAGTCGAGCTGGTACACGTGGGTGGCCGCTGGAATGGCATTGGTCGTTGTGGTCGGACTGGTCGCTGGACTGGGTCTCGGAAGCAACTTCGGTTCTCCCGGGGGGACCAAGACGGGCGGCGCCAACTCGGCCCCGGCGTACCTCTACCTCACGATCGCGTTCAACCCGCAGAACGGGATGGACCAGTACTTCCCCGCGAACTTCTCGGTCCCGGCCAACACGATGGTGCACTTCGTCGTGACCAACTACGATAACGGGCACAACGTCGTCGCGAGCCAGTACACCCAGGTCCTCGGAACCGTGGGTGGCGTGAGCACCTGGGTCAACAGCTCCATGTCGACCCCCGTGACGGCCGGCGCGGTGCCCAGTGCCGAGATCTCCCACACCTTCACCCTCGAGAACGGGGGATACATGCTGAACGTCCCGATCCCGATGGCGACCGACGCGGCGAACCCCACGACCGTGACGTTCTCGGCGTTCTTCAACTCGACCGGGACCTTCACGTGGGAATGCATGGCACCCTGCGACCCGGGCTCGATGGTCACCCCCGGCTACATGGCGGGGACGGTGACCGTGGTCCCCGCATAGGCGGGAGCGACCGGCGGGCCAACCCCTTCACCCGTTTCACCCGACTCGAGTCGCGCGATTCCTCCGGCTCGGTGAACTCACCCGAAGGGGATGGCTAATAGCGAAGGTCGACTAGCCTCATTCGGTCCGCCCGAGGGGCGACGTCCTCGGGGACCGCGGAAGAGCGAACGACCATGAAGATCGAACATCCGGTGTGCTCATGGATGGGACTGTCGCCCGATACCGACCGTGAGGAGCCGTGCGGCAAGCCCGCGAGCTACTACGTGGAGGCAGCGAACGGGCACCGGGTCTACAGCTGCATGGAACACCTGACCCACGCGAAGGCGAGCGCCGAGACCGGCTCCCTCGTGCACCGGGTCCCTGGTCATTACCCTCCCGAGGGCCACGAGAGCCATCCCTACCTCGCCTAGCGTGAGGCGCCGACCCGCGGTTCGCCCAGGTCCACCCGGAATGGGGATGGATGCGGCCTCCCACGAGCTTGGATGGTCCCGCCAGCAGGCGCTGGGCCGACTCGAGACCCCCGAGCGGCTGCGCTCGCACGAGAACCGCCAGCTCTGGGAGATGGTGGGTCTCGACCGGGGGGAGCGGGTGGTCGACGTGGGCGCCGGCACTGGATACTTCGCGTTCGCAGCGGGACGAGTCGTCGGCCGACACGGTCGAGTCTGGGCCGTGGACGTCTCGCCGGAATTGATCGACCTGATCGGTGAGCGTCGGGTACGGTGGCGGCTGCCCCAGGTCCATCCAGTTCTCAGCCGGGTCGAGCGGATCCCCCTGGCCACGGGCTCGGCCGATGCGGTTCTCATGGCGAACCTCCTTCACGGCGCTCCGCCCTCGACCTTGAGCGAGTCGGCCCGCCTGGTGCGCGATGGAGGTCGGTTCGTCGTGGTGGACTGGGATAAGGAAGGCACCGGGCACGGCCCACCGCTCCGTCGGCGATTGTCTCCGGCCGAGGCGTCGGGTCGACTGGCCACGGTGGGACTTACCACCGTGGCTCACGGACGCTTGGGTTCCGACCACTACGTGCTGGTGGCCACTCCGACCGGTAGCCCGGTATCCGCCTTCCTCGAGGAGAGCGCCGGCCGGCGGAGGGGGGCCCTAGGGCGTGGGCGTGCGTCGGACCCGTTCCCTACCGGGAATTAGACTCCAGCTCGGTGGAGGAGTCCCACTCCCCGACCGGCGGAGCCTCTAAGACCTCCCGCGCTTCGACGAGCGACCGGCAATGTCCAGCCCCCGGCGCCGCTCGAACGTGGTCCCCTCGGTCGAGGGGGCGATGACGACGCGGGTGTACTCGGTGACACCCACCTGGTCGCTCCTCTCCACGGCGCGCCTCCTGCGGAACCACCACATCTCGGGAGTCCCTGTGGTCGACCCGAACGATCGGGTTGTGGGTGTGGTGAGCGAGACCGACCTCGTCCGGGAGCTGAACCGCGCCGCCGGAATCGGTAGTCCGCGAGGGACCCTCGACCTCCTGCTCACCGCCGGGGGCTTCCGCAGCCGCAACCTGCTGGACCAGTGCCTCCATCACCTTCGACACCGCCGGGTCCGGGACGCCATGTGCGCGCCGGCGGTCGTCGTGGACCGCGACGCGCCTCTCGTCGAAGCGGCCCGACTGCTTCAGCGGCACGGCGTGAACCGATTACCCGTGGTCGAGGAGGGCCGATTAGTGGGAATCCTCAGCCGTCAGGACCTGGTCGAGTCGATGAGGGTGGCGGGATCGGCTGGACCCAGTCGCCGGGGCAGGTACCGCCGGGGACCACCGTCCGCGGACTAGTTCGCCGGCTCGCCATGCCGGCCGAGTCCCGGCCGACTTACACGCTCGACAGGAGGGGACCGGCGCCTTCGATGGGAGAGGCCCGCGGGGAACCAGCCGCGCTCGAGCGGCTTCGGGACTCGAGAGGAAGGCCGAGCGCCAACGTTCCGTCACCGAGGAGGTCGTTCCGGGTCACGATACCGACCACCCGACGTCCGTCCACGACCGGGAGGCGCTTGATCCCGTGCGTACGGAGCTTCCGGATAGCCTCCCCGACGCTGTCGTCGGGATGGACGGTGACGACCTCTCGGGTCATCACATCGGTCACCCGCGCCCGAAGGAGGCGCTGCTCGCAGACGTCGAGGATCGTCGGATGGTTCGGGCGGCGGGCGGCGAGCAGGAGTTCGAGAAGCCCCCGGTCCGAGGCGACCCCGGCGGCACGGTTGAGGTCACGAACGATGTCCTTCTCACTGACGATCCCGACCAGCTGGCTCGCCCCGTCGAGGACGGGAAGTCCTGAGACCCGCTGGCGGCGCATCACCCGGGCGGCGCCCAAAAGGCTCGCGCGTGTGGAGACCGTGTGGACGGCCCGGCTCATGACGTCGCGGACCTTGAGCGCTGACATACGGGAGTCAGTCCACCGGCCGGTATTTCGGGCCGGCGTGAAGGTGGATTGACGGCGTTTAGCCCTTCGGCTTCTCGGTAGAGGACGGAAGGGCGAAGAGGAGGTGGCCCGCGTCCTTGCCGACGTTCAGCTGGTCGATCTCTCCCAGCAGGCGGACGGCCGACTCCCCCTTCGGGGTGAGGCGGTAGCGCTCGTCCGAGTGGACGATGAGACCCTCGTCCACGAGCCGCCGGATGTGGAAGGAGAGCTTGGGGGAGTCGTCCAGCTTCGCGGCCTTCATCGCGTCCGTGAACGTGCCGGGCCCTTCGGCGAACCGGCGCAGGACCTGACGGCGGATGGGGCTGGTCAGCGCCTCCAGCGTGGCGCCCGAGTCCGGGCTCGTCATGGTAGCACGGACCCCCACCGCGGCCGCCTCGGTGAGGCGTCGTGGGTCGATCCCGATCGCGAGGGGTCCCTTCTTGTCCATGGTGGCCCGGACCTTGGTGAGAGCGTCCACGACCTCCTCGAGCCGATGGGCCGCGAAGAACCCGTCCACCCCGGCCAGGACGACGGCAGGCCGCGACGCCTGCGCCGCGAACGCCGTCACGGCGTCCACCATCTCCGCCGGGTTCGCGGGGTCGAGGGCGTGGAACGAGATCCGGTCGTGCGACCGGGGCGCGCTCGCTCCCATGAACAGCACGTCGTACCCCTCCTTGGACGCCCACGAGGTCGCGAGCTTCACCGGGTCCTGGACGCCCAGATCCCGCCCGGAGAACTGCATCTGCTGCTGGGCCATCTGAAGGACGTGAGCGATCTGCGCGTGCTGGAACGGCTTACGAATGTAGTCGAAGGCGCCGAACTTCATCGCCTCCACGGCCGTCTCGACCGTCGCGAAGCCCGTGATCATCACGACGAACAGGCGCGGCCATCGTGCCCGGGCCTCCTTGAGAAGGGCCATTCCGCTCTGGCGCGGCATCTTGAGGTCGGTGAAGAGGAGGTCGAACTCCCGCCCCTCCAGCGCCACGATCGCCTTCGGGGCCGACGGGGCCGCCGCCACCGAGTGACCTTCGTCCTCCAGCAACGACTGGAGCTCCTCCCGGAACACGTCGTCGTCGTCGACCACGAGTATGCGCACGGCGGGGGGCAGCACTTCCCCGATTAATCGTGTTTCCCCGCGCCGCACGGTGCGCCCGGCGCGAGTCGCTCGCGAAGTCAATCCGGCTTTACGGAGCCCCTCAAGGGGGGGACGCCGTGAAACTTCGCGATGCCGTCCGTTCAGGTCGCTACGGGCGCCCCGGGAACCGTGCCATCGTGCACGATGGACCGGAGGCTGGAAAGTAGCGTCCCGGCGGAGATCGGGAGGCGGAGCAGAAGCAGCTTGGTCGCTCCCCGCGCCGTGCACGGCGCACCCCGCCATCCCACGACAATGACCGGGGTGTCCGAGGTGGAGGCGGTCAGAGTCTCGACACCCGAACAGACCGGCTCGTTGCACACAATGACGGTCGCCCGCACGCCCCGGCCGCGGGCGGATTCCAGGAGTTTGCGGCCCTCGCGAGCCGAGGGGACGGCACGGATACGGTACCCCTCCGAGAGCAGCAGCTCCTGGACGGAGTCGGCTAGACTCGCCGTCTCACGGACCACCATCACCGTGTCGCGCACCACGCGTGAACGACCGAGGTCGCGTTAATGAGCCCGAGGTCAAGACGAGTCCACCCCCGGCCGGAATCGCGGGCGGTACTCTCTTCCGCCCCGCCGCCCATGTCGGAACCGCCCCTCCCCCCGATGACCGACGAAGCCCGCTATCGTACGATCCTTGAGCACATTTCCGTCGGGATCGCCATGGTCGACGAGCGGGGGGTCCTTCGATTGGCGAATCCGGCCTACCTCGCCGTCACCGGGCTGGGAGTCGAGGCGGTCGGCCGAAAGGTGACGGTCCCCGGTGGACGCGGGAAGGGCGGGATCCTGGAAGGATTCGAGCACGTCCTCGAGAGCGGTCAGCCGCTCCGCCGGCGAGAGATCCCCCTTCAGCCCGAGACCCTCTCGGCCCGTCGTGTCCTGGACGTGGAACTACGGCCGATCCTGGAACCCGGCGGACGGGTGACCGAGGTCCTCGCCCTCGTGAGCGACGTCACCGACCGGGTCACCGAGGAGGAGCGGGCCCGGCTCTTCTACGAGGCGTTCCAGCAGTCCACGAACGCCATGGAAGTCACGGACCCGAACGGGTTCCTGGTCGACGTCAACCCGGCGTTCGAGGAGATCTACGGGTTCGACCGCGACGAGGTGATCGGAAAACGCCCCAACGTCGTCTCGAGCGGCAAGACGTCCCGGGCCGTCTACGACGAGATGTGGCGAGCCCTCCTCGACCCCTCGATCGGCCACTGGTCCGGGGAGGTCGTCAACCAGAGCCGCGACGGGCGGGAGCATCCCGTCCTGCTCGCGATCACGGCGATCCGCAACCCGAGGGGGATCGTCACGCACTACGTGGGAGTCGCCGTGGACCTCAGTGAGCGGCGCGCGTGGGAGCAGCAGGCCGTTCGGTCGGAGCGGCTCGCGTCCCTCGGGCAGCTCGCCGCGGGAGTGGCGCACGAGTTGAACACGCCGCTCGCGAACATCATGCTGGTAGCTGAGAGCGTCCAGCGAAAGAGCAAGGAGACGTTCGTCAAGGACCGGATGGGCACGATCGTGGGCCAGACCGAGCTCGCGGCCCGGATCGTGCGCGGGCTCCTCGACTTCTCCCGGCGGCACGAGCCGCAGGTCCGGGAGCTCAACCTCGCGGATGTGGTCCGAGACGCGGTCAGCTTCATCCGGGGAAAGCAGTCCGAGGACGTCGAGCTTTCCGAGGAGTACGCCCGGGGGCCAATCCCGATCCGGGGGGACCGGGACCAGCTGATCCAGGTGTTCACCAACATCCTCAACAACGGCTACGAGGCGATGGACGGAGCCGGCCAGCTCAAGGTCCGGGTCCGCGCCGCGGACGGCGTGGCGCGGGTCGTGATCCAGGATACCGGTCCCGGGATCCCGCCCAACGTCCTTCCCCACATCTTCGAGCCGTTCTTCACCACCAAGGCCGACCGGAACGGCACGGGGCTCGGACTTGCCATCTGCCACGGGATCGTGCAGTCCCACGGGGGGGAGATCAAGATCGAAACCGAGGAGGGCAAGGGGGCCACCTTCGTGATCGAGTTCCCCCTCCTTCAATCGACGCACACGGCGTCGACGGCCGCGCCGGACTAGCGCGTCTTGCCCGCCCGTCGGCCCGGTCGAGGCACCGCCGCGCGGGGCGGAGCCGCGGTCCGTCGGCCGAGAATCCCCGAGCTGTCCAGGTACTGAGTGAGCTTCCCGTCGATGTCGTCGTAGGAGTAGGCGACGTTGACGATCTCGGGCCGAACGCGGATGAGCCGGCTGAGGTCCACGGGGCTCCCGTCCACCACGAGTTCGGCGTTGGACGCCTCGATCGTCGCCTCCAGCTCTCGCACCTGATCGGGACTGTACCCCATCGCCGGCAGGATGCGGGTAAGGTGGGGATATTCTTCGTAGACGCGGGCCAGGCTCCCGACGGCGAAGGGTCGTGGGTCCAGGATCTCTGCACCGGCTCGTTGGGCCACCAAAGTTCCCGCTCCGAAGGAGAGTCCTCCGTGAGTCACGGTCGGGCCATCCTCCACGACCAGCACTCGCCGACCCCGAAGCCGCTCCGGGCGATCCACGGCCAGCGATAGCCCACCCCGGAACACGGGGGCCGTGGGGTTGACCTTCCGGGCGTTCTCTTCGACGATCCGCACGTCCTCGGCTCGAGCGGAATCGGTCTTCGAGATGATGATCGCGTCCGCGGCCCGGAAGTTGGCTTCGCCCGGGTAGTACGCGAGCTCGTGACCGGCCCGGTGCGGGTCCGCGACCACCAGGCTCAAGTCCGGCACGAAAAACGGAAGGTCGTTGTTGCCCCCATCCCAGAGGACCACGTCCGCCTCTCGCTCCGCGGCCCGGAGGATCGGCTCATAGTCGACACCGGCAAAGACGACGACGCCTTCCCGGATGTGCGGTTCGTACTCCTCCCGCTCCTCGATCGTGCAGTGGGCGCGGTCCAGGTCCTCCATCGTCGCGAATCGCTGGACGGCCTGGGCCGCGAGGTCGCCATAGGGCATCGGATGACGGACCACCGCCACCCGCTTCCCGTGGGAGCGCAGGTAGCGCGAAACGAACCGGGTCAGAGGGCTCTTTCCCGAGCCGGTCCGCACCGCGCAGATGCTCACCACCGGCCGTGTGGACTTGAGCTCGGTGTCCCGGGGACCCGCTAGCAGGAAGCTCGCTCCCGCCGCGAGGGCGATCGAGGCCTTGTGCATGACCTCGGCGTGCGGAAGGTCCGAGTACGAAAGCACGACCAGGTCGACCCGTTCGCGACGGACGAGCTCCGCGAGTCCGGCCTCGGGGACGATGGGGATCCCCTTTGGATAGCCCGGCCCCGCGAGCGACGGGGGGTAGCGGCGACCCGAGATGTTCGGGATCTGGGCGGCGGTGAACGCCACCACCCGATACTCCGGCCGCCCGCGGTAAAGGAGGTTGAAGTTGTGGAAGTCGCGACCGGCGGCGCCCACGATGACGACCCGACGCGCTGGCATGACGGAGCCTCTCCACGCGGGGATAAAAGGACGGGGTCAACGGGCCGTCACGAGATAGTCGCCGAGGGGTCGAGGAGGGCCGGACGGGACGATCAGGTCCCGGCGGGCGCCTCCATCTCGAACACCGAGTGGAGGATTCCGAATTCTTGAGCCATGATCGAGCGAAGTCGGTCGACGACTCCCATGCCCTCCTGCATCGACATGTCGTCCAGCTGCACATGGGCGGTCATGCAGACGAGGGTGGGGCAGACGGCCCAGACATGGACATCGTGGAGCTCCCGTACGCCGGGAATCGCTCTCGCCGTGCGCTGGATCCGCTCGAGGGAGACACTGCGGGGCACCCGCTCCGTGAGCACCTCCCAGCCGTCCCGGAACAAGGGGAGCGACTCGTAGACGAGGATCCCGGCGATCGCGAGGGCGGCGACCGCGTCGACCCAGGCCGAACTCGGGCTGATCAGCAGGATGACCCCGGCGACCAGCAACGCGCCGGTGATCAGCACGTCGCTCGCCAGGTGGACGAGGACGCTCACGAGGTTGAGCTCGCGCGCGGCCCGCGGGAGCCGGCCGAGCGAGGCGATGCTGGTGGCCCGCAACACCAGCGTGGGGATGGCGACGGCGATGATCCAGACCGGGTCGATCGCCCCGGCAAACGTGGCCCCTCGTGAGAGGGAGCTCGCCGCCTCGAATCCAAAGACCGCGCCGGTCACGAGGACGAGGACCGCGTTGAGGAGACCGGCAAACACTTCGAAGCGGTGCATTCCGAACGTGTACGAGCCCGTGGATCCCCGCTGGGTGGCGCGCAGCGCCGACCAGGATACGGCGAAGGCGAAGAGATCCGGCAGATTGTGGACCGCGTCCACCGTGAGCGACAGGGAGTGAGAGAAGTACGCCCCGACGGACTCGATGGCGAGTACGCCCGCGGCCAGGCCCAGGGCGAGCCGAAGGGCCTTCAACACCCGGCTTTCCGCCTCGGCTTCTCCGTGAACGAGCTCGACCATCGGCTGACGCTCCGGGATCCTCGGTCAGAGCACGCTGTCGACGACCTCGCGCAGCTCACGAAGGGCCCGGCGGGCCCGCCGCGTGGCCGACGCCGTTCCCTGCTCGGCGAGCGACCCCACGATGATGGCCATGACCGCGTCCACGGACGAGCGCACCGCGACCAGCTGACGGACGATCTCGGGGTACGGCCGGTCCTCATCCACCATCCGGTGGAGCGCGTGGAAGTGGCCCTCGATCGTCTTCAGGCGGACAGCGATATCCTCGCGTCCCGCGGGAGCCATGGTAGCCCCCCCCAGGGGGGAGGGGGGTATACCGCTTTCGGGATTGGGGGCGTCCCGGGGGGCGGCCCTAGAGGTCCGATCGCATCAGAACGCTCGAGATCCCACCCGAGAAGTCGGCGGCGAGCTCCAACGAGACCAGCTTGTGGAAGATGGTCGTGTTCTTCCAGCCGGTGACGTTCAGGATGGCGAAGGCTCCCTTGTCGATCGCGTTCGCGATCTGGTGGTCGACGAGCGGGTAGTTGCCGGGGTACATCGCCATGAACTCCATCATCGCCGTGCTGCCGGGCGGCACGGGCACCGTCTGGAGATTCGCGAGGGGCGGATCGGTGAGGTCCCCGTAGAGCCAGCTGCGGTCAAACATCGCCCCGATCATGTGGAACGCGCTCCAGAAGTCCGGACCGGCTTCCCCGAAGAAGATGCGGACCGAGTCGTTGACCGAGACGTTCAGCTGGTGGGCGCCCGTGTAGGCATCATACCGGCCCCCGAACACGACGTACGTTGGTGCGCCCTGCACCAGCGCCGTGCCGTTGAAGGTCTGG
>DASQHP010000022.1:0-7184 GCA_035632035.1 Thermoplasmata archaeon
GACGACCGCCTCGACCTCCACGGACGTGACCGCGTCCAGAAGCCCGTCCGACAGGACGATCACTTCGTGTCGATGGGGACCGCGCCGGCTCCCGCCGGCCAGCGATAGCAGGGTGAACGAGAACGCTTCCAGGTTGGCGGCGGGGTAGCGCAGAAGGCTCACGCGGCCGGACGGCGGAGGCAACCGGTGCGGCCAGCGCTGCGGAGTCGGATGCAAGAGGTGGAGAAGTCACCGTCCAACGAGCTGGTTCAAGGTGAAGGCCAGGGAGAAGATCAGCAGAACACCCAGCGCCCCGACCAGCCAGAGGATCGAGTAGCGCGGGTCGAACATCACGAAGGGTGCATGGAAGAGCGTGAAGACGCCAGCCAGTCCCCCGTTCGCCAGGACCCAGACGAGGGTCGTGGTGGCCAGCAGCGCCCAGAGGGCGAGGAAGGCGGCGGCCAAGCGGAGGACGAACCTCGGGCCGGACCGTCGGAACGCGACCAGGAGGACGACCCCGATGCTCACCCAGCCGAGGACCGGCACATAGAACAACGCCACCAGGGCCGGTAGCATCGCTCCCTCTCGATCTAGAGTCGGAGCCGGCGCCGGAGGTTCCGCTCCTCCGCCGGCTCGATCTTCTGCAGTTCTTCCGATAGGTGGACCACGCCGGCCGGTCCAAAGAGGCGCACCACCCCGTGCAGCAATTGTCGCATATACTGTCGCTCGAAATCCGCCGGCCGGTAGACGAAGCGCTCGCCGCCGCGGCACGTCTCCCGCCGTCGACGGACGAGGCGCTTCGCCCACAGCCGGCCCAAGGTCGTGGCGACGGTCGTGTAGGCCACTCGGCGCCCGTTCTTCTCCAGGTGGACGCGGATCTCCCGCGCGGGCGCCTCGTCCAGGTCCCGGAGCGAGCGCAGGACGTCGCTTTCGAGACTGCCGAGCCGTTGGGGGGCGACCACGACCGCATCGTAGGAGGAACCCGCCTTAACCGTTCCGGCCGACCCGGAAGCCCCCGGCGGACCGCAGCCACAAGGGTTTATGGCCGGGCTAGGCTGCCGCCCACCGATGGGGGGTCGCGGGACGCCGGAGAGCATCCTCGACCTCGTCGGCCACACCCCGTTGGTCCCGCTGCACCGCGTGGCGAAGGGGCTCCCCTATCGCCTGCTGGCGAAGCTCGAGTTTCTCAACCCCGGTGGGTCGGTCAAGGACCGCATCGGCCCGGCGATGATCGACGCGGCGGAAGCAAAAGGGCTCCTCAAACCGGGAGGCACGATCGTGGAGGCGACCAGCGGCAACACGGGCGTTGGCCTCGCCCTGGTGGCCGCCGTGCGCGGCTACCACTGCGTGTTCGTGATCCCGGATAAGATGAGCGCGGAGAAGATCCGCCTCCTGCGGGCGTACGGAGCCCGAGTCGTGGTGACGCCGAGCCAGTTGCCGCCGGATCACCCGATGAGCCATTACTCGGTCGCCCGCCGACTCGCGACCGAGATCCCGAACGCCTACTACCCGAACCAGTACGAGAACCCCGAGAATCCCGGTGCCCATTACCGGTCCACGGGACCGGAGATCGCCGCGGCGGCCGGCTCCAACCTGGGGGCGGTGGTTGCCACCGTGGGGACGGGCGGAACGCTGAGCGGGATCGGGCGGTACTTCAAGGAGCATCACCCGTCCGTGCGGATCGTCGCCGTGGACCCGAAGGGGTCCGTGCTGGCGCACTACTTCCGCACCCGCGAGCTCGGGCGAGCGGTCCCCTACCTCGTGGAGGGCATCGGAGAGGACATGGTCCCGCGGACCGTGGAGTTCCAGTTCATGGACGAGTTCGTGGAGGTGGACGACCGGGAATCGTTCCTGATGGCCCGCCGCCTGGCCCGGGAGGAGGGATTGTTCGTCGGCGGGTCCTCGGGGTCGGCGGTCGCCGGCGCGATGCGTTGGCTGGAGGCGGAGCCGCTTCCCACCGGCTCGACCGTCGTGGTCGTTCTGCCGGATTCCGGCGACCGATACCTCTCCAAGTTCTACAGCGACGAATGGCTCCGCGAGAAGGGATTCCTCGAGGCCGCGGCCGCGGTCAGCGAGCTCCTGAAGGAAAAGGAGTTCTCGCCCGCGCTCATCGCGGTGGACCCGACCACGGTGGTTCGGGACGCCCTCGAAACGCTCCGTCGCCATGGGATATCCCAGCTGCCCGTTCTCGCAGGTACCGAGAACGTGGGCAGTGTCCAGGAGGACGACATCCTGCGGAGCGCGCTCGCCGACACCACCGTCGTCGACCGGACCGTGGCCGCCATCCTCGGCCCGCGATTTTCCGAGGTCACGCTCGACACCCCGATCTCGGAGGCGGTGCGCCGCCTCAAGGAGGAGCGTGCACTTCTCGTCCGGGACCCGTCCTCCCGGGCCCTCGTGGGCCTCATCACGCGCCACGACCTGGTGTTCCACTTCTCCCACCATGGGGGCTCGCATGCGATTTGATACCCGGCTGATCCACGACGCGCAGCCGCCCGACCCGGCGACGGGCGCGGTCAACCCGCCGATCTACCTCTCCAGCACGTTCGCCCAGTCCGCCCCGAACAAGAACCAGGGCTACGTCTACGGGCGGACCCACAATCCCACCCGGACCGTGCTCGAACGGACTCTCGCCGCGCTGGAGGGTGGTTCACGGGGACTCGCGTTCTCCTCGGGCCTCGGTGCGCTCACGACCCTCCTCGAACAGTTCCCCTCAGGAGCCCGGGTGGTCGCGTGCGACGACCTCTACGGGGGGACATGGCGCCTTCTCGACCACCATCAGCGACAGTTCGGCCTCCAGGTCGACTACTTCGACCCCACCTCATCGACCGCTCTCCGCGCGCAGCTCGACCGCGGTCCCGTGGCCATGGTCTACGTGGAAAGCCCCACGAACCCCCTTCTCAAGCTCGTGGACCTCAGGTCCGCGATCCGTCTCGCGCACGCCCACCGCGCGCTCCTCGTCGTCGACAACACCTTCGCGTCACCCGCGCTTCAGCGCCCGCTCGAGCTCGGGGCCGACATCGTCCTCCACTCGATGACGAAGTATCTCGGGGGGCACTCGGACATCATCGGAGGGGCTCTCGTGGTCCGATCCCGGCGCCTCGGAGAGCGGTTCGCCTGGCTGCAGAACGCCGTGGGAGCCGTCCCGAGCCCCTTCGACTGCTACCTCGTTCTCCGCGGCATCCACACCCTCGGGGTCCGGATGCGGGCCCACTCCGCGGCCGCGCTCGCGGTGGCCCGGGTGCTGGAGCGCAGCCGGAAGGTTCGTCGTGTCTTCTACCCGTGGCTGCGCTCGCACCCCCAGTACGCCCTCGCTCGTCGACAGATGTCGGCCGGAGGCGGCATGGTGAGCGCGGAGTTTGCGGGCGGTGGGCGCAGCGCCCGGCGTTTCCTCTCGCGGCTGCGCGTGTTCACACTGGCCGAGAGCTTAGGGGGCGTCGAATCGCTCGTCGAACACCCGGCCTCTATGACCCACTCGTCCGTTCCGCGGGCGCAGCGCGAAGCGCACGGGATCGGCGACGGCCTCGTCCGGTTCTCGTGCGGCATCGAGGACCCCCGGGACCTCGCCGAGGCGGTCGAGACCGCGCTGCGGGGGGTCTAGCCGGTGCGACGGTTCACCGTCTACGACTCACTCACCCGCGAGTCGCGTCTGTTCGTCCCGCTGGTCCCGCCCAAGGTCGGATTGTTCGTCTGCGGCCTCACGCAGTACGCCGACGCCCACATCGGCCACGCCAAGACGGCGGTGACGTTCGATCTCGTGGCCCGGGCCCTCCGCCACTGGGGGTACCGCGTGTTCTACGTGCAGAACGTGACGAACATCGACGACCGCCTGATCGCCCGGGGTGGGATGGAGGGTGTGGACCCGCTCGTCCTCGCGGATCGGCATTTCATGGCGTGGCAGCTCGCCATGGGGCGGCTCGGGGCCACGTCGGCCAACTACTACCCCCACGCCACCGACTACATTCCGGAGATCATCGCCCAAGTGTCGCAGCTGGTCGCGGGCGGGTTCGCCTATGAATCGATGGGGAGCGTCTACTACGACGTGGCCAAGTTCCCCGCGTACGGAAAGCTCTCGGGGCAGCGGACGGAAGCGAGCCGGCCCGGGACCCGCATCGAACCCGAACCCGGCAAACGGGCGGCCGAGGACTTCGTCCTGTGGAAGGCCGCGACGCCGGGGGAGCCCACCTGGGAGCGCCCCTGGGGGCCGGGCCGGCCGGGATGGCACATCGAGGATACCGCGATCACCGTCCGACTCCTGGGTCCGCGATACGACATCCATGGGGGTGGGCTGGACCTCAAGTTCCCTCACCACGAGGCCGAGATCGCCCAGGCCGAGGCCGCGACCGGCGAGTCGCCACTCGTGAACTACTGGATGCACGCCGGACTTCTCACTCTCTCGGGCGAGAAGATGGCGAAGTCCGTGGGCAATATCGTCGGTCTCAACGAGTCGATCGACCGGTATGGCCCCATGCCGCTGCGGCTCTACTACCTGAACGTGCACTACCGGAGTCCGCTCGACTACGTGCCGGGAAAATCGCTCGAGGAGGCGGTGGAAGCCTACGAGCGGTTGATGCAGCCGTGGCGGCCGCTCGCGGCCGAGCTGGAGGCCGCCGGACTCGACCGGCCCGGGAGCGAGCTCCCAGAAGATGTCGCTGAGGCGTCGAACGACGCCCTGGCGACCATGGACGACTCCCTCGCCGATGATTTCAACAGCCGAGAGTCCCTGGCCCGCCTGTTCACCTACGGCCGCGGGCTCGTCGAGTGGACCCACCGCCTCGAATCTCTATCCTCCACTGCGCTCATTCAGCTGGCCGCCCCGTTCCGCTGGGCCGAGGAGGTCCTCGGGATCGGGTTGGAGGCGACCGCGTCCGCGCTCGCCGCCCGCGTCGCCCCGGTCGTGGAAGTGGCTCTGGACGCGCGACGGCGGGCGAGGAGCCGGGGCGACTACGCCGAGGCCGACGCCATTCGCGCCGCACTGCTCTCGGCCGGGATCGCCGTGGAGGATCACGGGGAGCGAGCGACGTGGCGGGTCGTCCCCCCGACGAAGCCGTGAGAGGATTCGGCTTTCGAGAGCACGGCGGAACGGACCGCCTCGAATTCGTAGAGATACCCGTCCCCGTCGCGGGACCCGGGGAGATCCAGGTGCGCGTGGCGGCCGCGGCATTCAACCGGCTGGACCGGTTTGTGCTGGCCGGGATTCCCGGGGTCCCGATCGCGCTCCCGCACGTCCTCGGTTCGGACGCGGCAGGCTGGGTTTCGGCCCTGGGCGAGGGGGTCACGGGCCCCCCGGTCGGAAGCCGCGTGCTCGTGAACCCGGGGCTATCGGACGGAACCTGCGACGCGTGCCGGGCGGGACAGGAGAACGCCTGCCGTCGGTTCCAGATCCTCGGAGAGCATGTGCAGGGGAGCATGACCGAGTCCATCGTCGTTCCCGCACGGAACGTCTACGCCATCCCCGATTCGATGGAGTTCACCGACGCGGCGGCGGCGCCGCTGGTCTTCCAAACTGTCTGGCGGGCCCTCCGCACCGTCGGAGAACTCCGAACCGGGGAATCGGTCGCCGTCATCGGCGCCGGGGGCGGGGTGGCGACAACCGCCCTCCAAGTGGCGAAGTTGCTCGGCGCACGAGTGGCCGTCGTCTCCCGGTCTCCCAAGAAGCTCGAGCGGGCACGCGCACTGGGAGCGGACGCGACCCTCCTGATCGATGAGGCGAACCCCGTCGACAAGCTGCTCTGGGCGTGGAGCGGAAAGCAGGGCGTTGACGTGGTGTTCGATTCGGTCGGTGCTCCCACGATCGAGCGCTCCCTCCGCGCCATCGCCCGCGGTGGGCGGGTGGTGGTCATCGGCGCAACGGGGGGCGCGAACGTCGAGCTCGACCTGCGGACACTCTTCTGGCGGCAAGCCTCCATCCGGGGGAGCACGATGTCCACCCGGGCCGAGTTCGAAGAGATGTTGGTTCCACTGCGGCGGGGCGAGCTTCGCGCCACGGTCGACTCGGTGTTCGATCTGAGCGAGGCCCCGGCGGCGTTCGACCGCTTGGTGTCTCCCGATCTGTTCGGGAAAGTCGTGGTCCGGATGCCTCCGGCGCCCGCCCCGGAACGGTCAGAAACCTAGCCCGCTTTGACAAAAAAAGAGGATACCTTCATAAAGGGCCGACCCACATTCATACATACGATGCAACCTCGTGAAGGTGGGCCTCGGCGCTGGCGCCACCGGCAGCGGCACCGCGCCGTCGCGCCGATCATCGCCACGATCCTTCTCGTCGGGCTGACCGTGGCGGCCGGGGTGGTCGTCTGGATGTTCCGGATCAAGCCCCCCTCCCCTCCTCCCGCCGTCTTCTACACGGCCCAGGGCGGGCTCACTTACCCCGTCTGGGGAGACCCGACTGATTGCCGGCCGGTCATGCCCCAGCCCACGTCCTACTACACCAGCGGTGGGACCAGCAATCCCAACTGGCCCACCTACTCGACAGCGTGGTGGGCACAGTGCCATAATAGCCAGACCGGCACCTACAACATGATGAACGTCAGCGAGATCAGTATCACGAAGGTCTCGCAACCCACCCTCTTGAGCTCCGTGGAGTTCGAGTTCATCTGTCATAACTCGACCCCTACTCCGATCACCACGACCTTTGTCGCGGGCTCACTGGCGGCGATGTCCTGGTTCCCGGGATCGTCGCAGTCGATCCCCTCGAACGCTCCCACGATCAACTCGTGCGCCACGTTCAACGCGTCCAACTTCGGCGGCGGTTCCTTCTCTACGTACTACAACCGGTTGGGATTCTACGAACCGCTCACCCTGGGAGCCACGCTGCTGCAACCGGGGGATGCGTTCATCCTCTACGTGCACACTCGGGACTCCGTTCTCGAGGCGCCCAGCCCCATCGAGCACTCGAACACGTGGAACCAACCCGACGTTGACGACTACCACGGGGCGCCCCCGTGGTGCTTCAGCAACGCGGGGGCCTGCACGATCTACCTCTTGGACACCGCCACTTCGCCGCAGACCGTGCTCGCCACGATCCCGGTCACCTCCCTCGCGTAGAGCTCGGGCGCCGGCCCAATCGTTAAGAGACGCGGCCCCTAGGCGGCGCGTCGGCCGCAAGCCGCATCAGGTGCGGATTGGAACCCTCTCGACGCGTCATTCGAGGCCCGGTCTGCGTGCTGGGCGCCGGCAACATGGGCAGCGGGATCGCGCAGGCCTGC
>DASQHP010000023.1:0-12114 GCA_035632035.1 Thermoplasmata archaeon
CACTGGGCCGGGTGAAAAGCGCTGTCCGAAGTGCAACGCCGTCGTCTATCCGAACGAGACGAGCTGCTGGAAGTGCGGGCAGTCGCTCTCAGGAAGTGCGTCGGCCGAAGCCCCCCTCAAAGGGGCGGGCTCGTCCTGAACGGTTCTACCGCTCAGGCGAACGTGATCGGCTGATTGACGACGGAGAGCCCCAGCTGGCTGTCGCCGGTGTTGTAGTCGGGGGACCCGCTGACCGCCAGCGAGACCGACAGGGCGTAGGTGCCCGCAGCCGGAGCCTGCCAAGTGAGCGTGAGATAGATGAACGCCCCGTTCGCCGAGACAACTCCACTCGCCGTAACGGGTGCCCCCCCGAAGAGCGCGACCGCACCGTTGACGAGGAGGGTCACGGTGACACTGCCCGCGCTCGGCCCGTTGGCCCGGATCCCCACGTAGACGGAGGAGAGGGCCGCGTGGCTCTGGCCGACGAGGGTGGCCTGTCCGACCCCGAAGTCGGAGAGCGCCCGGCCCGTGGCGGTGGAGGTGGAGAGTCCGCAGAGGTAGCCCACGACGTTGTAGACCACCGCCTCACCGGCGATCCCCGTTCCCCACGTGTTGGAGTTGGGTAGCGTGGCCGTGAGCAGCGCGGGCTCCGTGTCCAACGAGGCCCCCACTGGGGAGGAGGTGGAGTAGGTCCCGACGACGTTCGAGCCGACCTTGGCGTACGCGCCCCCGCCCGAGGCGATGGCGCCCCGGGTGAGGTAGTTGTACGGAACGTAGGTGGAGACTCCCGCGAGGGTCCGGTTGATCCCGATGGTGCCTGGGATGCCGTCACCGCGCAGGCCGCTCGCGGGCGCGCTCGTGTAGGTGAGGGTCCCGGTCGCGTTGGGGAGCGTCCCGCATGTCCCGCTGCCGGACCATGAGGCGCCGATCTTGGCGAAGAAAGCAGATGTGTAGCTCGTGCAGGTCGTGGCGGCGAAGGCATTCGACCCAACCACCCACATGGCGGTGCTGGAGGCGCCCGTGATCGCGCCCTGGTCCGTGGTCGAGGCTCCCTTGGGGCAGCCGCCGGTCCAGGTCGCCCCGAAGTCCACGATGGCCATGGCGTACGACGAGAACATCGCCGACGTGAGCGCGCTCTTGCACGAGACGAACGCCGACGAGTAGGGGATGCCCGCGGCCGTGAGCTCGGTCGCGAGCCATGCGCTCGTGTTGTCCGGCCCCAGGGTGCCGGACGGGACGTTGTGGGCGAGGAGGAGGATCTTCGGGAAGACGGTGTCGTTCAGCGACGCGCTCGCGCTCGCTCCGCCCGCGGCCGTGACGGAGGCCAGGATGGTGTAGGTCCCGACCGCGGACGGGTTCCACGTCGTGGAGAAGGCGCTGTTGGAGCCCGCGGCCACGACCCCGGACTGTGTCGAGATCGTGGTGCCGGCCACGGTGAAGGTAACGGTCATGTTGCTGGAGCCCGCGGCGAGGTTGGAGACGATGGCAACCACGCTCACGGAGCTGCCGGCCACGATGAGCGTCGGAGTGACCGCAAGCTGGATCGACAAAAGGCCGAGCGAGGGCTCGATGGTGACCGGCAGGGTCACCGAGTTCACGAGGCCGCTCGAATCGGAGGCGTTGATGAAGACGAAGAAGGTGCCCGCCGAGGTCGTGACGCCGCCGGGGACGATGTACGTCCAGAGCCCGGTCGAGGCGCTGTAGGTCATCGGGAACCGGCCCACTCCGCCGCTGATCTGGGAGATGTTGACGTAGACGGAGTTCGCCTTGAGGTTCTTGTCGATGATCTGGGTGAAGATCGTAAAGGAACTGCCGATGGCGGGTCCCTGGGGCGTGTAGCCCACGCTCACGAAGTTGGGCGGGGCGTTGGGGTTGGACCCGGGAAGCGTGTTGCGGTAGAGCAGCACGCTCTGCGACACGATGGAGATCGTGAGGTTGTCGGGGATGGTGAGGCCGTAGCTGGAGATGTTCTTCGTCCACACCTGGCCGAGCGCCCACGACCCGGCGCCGCCGAGACCCTGACTCACGGTGAAGACGGGCGGGTCGTTCTTCGGGTTGGCGGCCGACGTGATGTAGACCTGGGCGGTCCCCGGCGTGATGGGTCCCGCGAGATGGGTCACCTGGACCGTCGTGATGAGGTTGCCGCTGTAGAGGAGGTTCGCGCCGAATTGGTTCTGGGACTGCGCCGGGGGAGGCGGTAGGTTGTTGACAAAGAAGAAGATCGACGCGAAGAGCGTCACGGTGAGACCGAGCAGGAGGATCGTGGCGACGACATCGGAGACGGCGCGGCGAGCGCGCATCCGACGGTTGCGAGCGGCGTTCGGCTTACGGATTGGCGCTATGGTACTCCCCCCACTCGGGCGCCCGGGCAGCGCCCATCACTGAAAAGGGCGGGGACCCGTATTTAGACGTTCGCGAACTGACGCGACCCGCTCGGCGCCCGGCCGGCGTCGGGCGACGGGGCTGCGCATCCGTGCGCACTGGAGCCAAAGCCGGATCGGTTGGACATTACGGGGGATGGTTATACGCCCGGGATTCGTCGATTTTTCGGACCGCAAGGAGGCCCCGGTTTTGTTCGACACGTCAACCCGGCCGCGGCGCGGGAGGGTTCGGGTCGTGCCGCCGCAGATTCCACGCTTGATTTAAGTATCAGAGTCCGGCATACGCGAAGCCTGTTGTGTTCGACAAGGCCCGAGAACCAAGCTCCGCGACACCCGACGGGTCCGCGGTGGTTCGGATCGGACCGGAGGACGAGCGCATCGCCCTACGGTGCAACCGCAAAGAGCTCCAGCTGGTCGACTCGTTCGTTTCCAGCGGCGAGTTCAGGTCCCGGTCGGAGCTGATGCGGGCGGCGCTGCGCGACTTCCTCCGTGCCCGGGCCCTGTCGGCCGTATCCCCCCCGACCGAGCCGTCGGGACTCATCGAGGTCCCGGTCCGGCTACGACGGGACGAGCTCGAGACGCTCGTCGCCCATGCGAAGCTGGTCGGCAACGACCGGCCCGTGGGCGACCTGCTGGCCGAGCTGGTGCGACGCGGCGAGATGGAGGCGAAGATCTCCGAGCTCGTCCAGCGACACCGGCTCTCCGTCCAGCAGTGGGAGGAGACCCGGCAAACCGTGGCGGCGCTCGAGCGGTCGGGCCGTCGCCTCGAGGGCCGGGGACTGGTCGGCCGGTAGGCGGGACGACGCGAACATGACGAACAGGGGTGGGCGGTGTTCGAATCGAGGGGTATAGGGCTGGAAGCGGGACGCGACGAAACACGAATCGACGAGTTGGAGGACGGCTTGGAGATGCTCCGGCTCGGTCACGACGTTCGGTTCGTGCTGGCGGTCGTCGGCGGAGGAGCCGTCCGCGTAGGCCGGGAGATCGCACGCCGCCACATCCGGTACCTGGAGACCATCGCCGTCAACTGTGACCCGCGCGTGCAGGAGGTCGAGGAGTTCGACCGACGCGTCTTTCTCGGTCCCCAGAACGCGACCGAGATCGGCACCGGTGGCTCGCCGCTCGTCGGCGGTCGGCTCGCCCAGGCCGCGGAGCCGGCACTCGACCGAATCTTCAGCGGCGCTACGTTCGTCATCGTGGTCGCGAGCCTCGGCGGTGGCTCGGGGACCGGCGCCCTTCCCCACGTCCTGGAGGCAGCGTCCCGCTCCGCCGAGTTCGTGAGCGTGTTCGCGATCAAGCCGTTTGAGTGTGAGGGGGAGCGTCGCGCCATCGCCGATCGGGCGCTCGCCCGTCTCCACTTCCTCGAGAGCTTTGTAGAAAAGCGGGAGAGCCGCCGTGGAACGCTGACCGTCCTCGACAATGAGCAACTGGTCAAGCACCAGCGCGGCCTTCCCCTCAACCGGCTTTCGACGCACTGGGCCGAGGTGATCGGCCGCCACATCGAGCAGTCGTTCCTGGCTCCGATCGAGGCGGCGCTGGAGACCCGCCGGATCGAGCGGGTCACGGAGACGGAGGGTATCCGCGTCCTGGCGCCGACCCCGGCGGGTCCGGCTCCGATGCCACCGGGCGAGCCTCCCCTCTCCCCGATCCCCCTCGCCCCGCAGATGAACCCCTCGGGAGACGTGGAGCTCACCTTCGAGATCCTCTCGGGCCCCGGTGGCCCGCTCTAGGTAGGCGCGCGGACAGCGTTAAGAGCGGCCACCCCTCGCCGTCCCTCCGATGGATGGCCGCGTGATCGCCGTGCTCTTGACCCAGCTCCTCCCGGCCGCGCTCATCGGGGTCACGATCTGGCGATTCGCGTCGAATCCGCTCGCCCTGCTCGCGCTCATCGGCGTCATGATCGTGGGGGCGCTCTACATCCTCACGTACACCGAGACCTTCGGCGCCCAAGCCGGCTAGCGCGAGGCTACTGGTACATCGTGGCCGGGCCTTCGACGGCCTTCTCCGGGCCGGGAACGGGGGTTCGGCTCTTCATGGCGGCCCGCAGCACCCGCTCGATCATCTCCGCTTGGCTTCGGAGCGGCCCGGTGTCGATCTTGAGCTCGGGGAGCAGCCGGTCAAGGGTCTCGATGATCGCGGCGCCCGCGCGGTGGTCGGGGTAGCCCGCCGTGTCGCGGGCGCTGACGAGGAGGGTGGAGACGGGGATGGGACTGTGCAGGCCGGCGACGAGCATCGCCCCGGTGACGCCGCCGATCACGCCGTCCTCCAGGAAGCGCACCTTCGCCCGCTCGAGACTAGCCCGAAACGCAGAATCCTTGCGGGCCGTGACGCCCCAGATCGTCTCCTCGGCCTGATTCTCCTCTCCGTCGGTCTCTTCGTCCGCGGGATGGGGTACCACGCCCTCGAGGCAGATGACCGCCCGCGCCTGGTGCGACTCGGCCCCGTCCAGGATCGCCTGGGCGATGGCGCCCGTCGAGGAGAGGATCGGGGGGAATTCAGAGACGATCACCGCGAGGTCCGGTCGACCGTACACTCGGATCGGCGGCTGCACCTCGCCGTTCTGGATGACCGCGATCGGCGGGGAGTCCGGCGACTCGAGGCTGCCGATGCGGGGAAGATTGAGCGCCCGAAGCACGTAGTGGGCGGCGACGGTGGCCGCGTAGCCGGCGCTGGGGAAGCTGGAAAGGACGACGGCGCCGGGAGTCAGTCCTCGGGCGGACGGTTCGTCGGTCCAGCGGTAGGTGATGGTCATCGCAGCGCGGAGGCGCAGAGCCTACTTGTAGGGTTCTCCCCCGAGCCGCTTCCGGGAAACTCCCAAGTAGTCGCCCCGGCTCGTCGATGCCCGTGGGTCTCCCCTTCCGAGACATCGTCCGCAGCGAGGAGCTTCCCTGGGAGCGACTCGGCGGCCGGATGCTGGCGGTGGACGGCTACAACGCCATCTACCAGTTCCTGGCGACGATCCGGCAACGCGATGGGCAGCCGTTCTCCGACCCAGCGGGCCATCCGACCAGCCATCTCATGGGCGTGTTCTACCGGACCACCTCCCTGCTCGGGCAGGGGGTACTCCCGGTGTGGGTGTTCGACGGGAAGCCGCCGGACCTGAAGGCTGGAACGCTCCGGGCCCGGTTCGTCGCGAAGGAGCGCGCGGAGACCGAGTGGAAGGCGGCGCTCGAATCGGGCGACCTCGAGACCGCCCGCAAGAAGGCGGCGCAGACGTCCCGACTCACCCGGCCGATGGTGGAGGAGGTCAAGGTCCTGCTCGGCGCCCTCGGCGCCCCCGCCGTTCAGGCCCCCTCCGAGGGAGAGGCCCAGGCGGCGAGCCTCGCGGCAGCCGGAAGGGTATGGGCCGCCGCGAGCGAGGACTACGATAGTCTCCTCTTCGGCGCGCCCCGGCTCGTCCGGGGCCTCGCGGCCCGGGCGCGGGCCGGCAACACGCCCGCCGCCCAGGTGATCGACCGAGCGGAGCTGCTCGCTTCCCTCGGCATCACCGGAGACGAATTGATCCTCGTTGGCCTCCTCGTGGGGACGGATTTCAACGACGGCGCCAAGGGATACGGCCCGAAGAAGGCGCTCAAGCTCGTCCAGCAGCATCTCGGCTGGGAGGCGACTCTGCGCACCGCCGGCATCGATCCGGCGGAGGTCGAACCCGTCGCCGAACTGTTCCGCCGCCCGGATGTGATCGAGGTGGGCGCCCTCCAGTTCGGCCCGGTCGACGACGCGGCGGTCGAACGGATCCTCGTGGACGCTCACGGCTTCGCGCCGGAACGCGTGCGCTCGGCGCTGCAGCGCGCCCGGCGCCGTCCGCCGCCGGCCGGCCCGGTGGAGGAGACCCGCGGTCACCAGACCCTTCTGGACGCATTCGGGGGGATGGGATGACCCACTGGTTCGAGGCGGTTCCGAACTTCTCGGAAGGCCGCTCGACTCCGACGATCTCGGCGATCGCGGACGCGGGTCGTGGCGTTTCCGGTGTGACGGTCCTCGACGTGGAGAGCAATGCTGACCACAATCGGTGCGTGATCAGCCTCGTGGGCGAGGGTGACGCCCTCCTCGAAGCGCTGGTGCGCATGGCCAAGGTCGCGATCGACCGGATCGACCTCACCCACCACACGGGCGAGCATCCTCGTATGGGCGCCGTCGACGTGATCCCGTTCGTGCCGCTGGGCGAGTCGACCATGGAGGAGGCCGTGGCCCTCGCGGTCCGTCTCGGCGAACGGCTGTGGCGCGACCTGTCGCTCCCCGTCTACCTGTACGGCACCGCGGCCCGCCGGCCCGAGAGGCAGGACCTCGCCGTGGCCCGTAAGGGGGGGTTTGAGGGGATCCGGGACTCCATCGCCACTGACCCCGCCCGGCTTCCGGACTTCGGGGAAGCGCGCGTCCACCCAACGGCGGGAATCGTGGCGGTGGGCGCTCGTCCGGTCCTCATCGCCTTCAATGCCTATCTCGGGACCTCCGACCTATCCATCGCGAAGAAGGTCGCCCACGCCGTGCGCGCCCGCGATGGGGGGTTGGCTGAGGTGAAAGCTCTCGGCTTTGAGATCAAGGAACGGGGCGTCGTGCAGGTTTCGATGAACCTCACCGATTTCCGGCGAACCCCGGTCCACCGCGCCCTCGAAGCCGTCCGTCGGGAGGCTAAACGCTACGGAGTCTCCGTCGACGAGACGGAGATCGTTGGCCTGGTACCGGAGGATGCCTTGTTCGACGCCGCCGAGTTCTACCTTCAGCTGAACCGGTTCGACCGCGCGACGGTCCTCGAGCGGAAGGTGCGGGCCGCCTCGTCGGACAGGACTGACGAGCCCGCGTCATCGCTCGCGGCCAGCTCGCTGACCCGGTTCGCCGAGCTTCTGGCCGCCCGAACCCCGACCCCGGGTGGAGGGAGCGCCGCCGCGGCCGCGGCGGCCTTTGGGGTCGCGCTGGGCGAGATGGTGGTCAGCTACTCGATGACGCCGGCGATGCCCAATCCCGACCTCGAGGCGACCCTCGCCCGGCTGCGAGCGTGCCGGGTGGCCCTTCTTGCCGGTGTGGACCGCGACACGGCGGCGTACGAGGAGCTCCGAACCTCCCGGCGCGCACTCAAGTCGACCCCCGATGACCGGTCGGCCGCCGATCGTTACCGGTCGTCCGTGCGGGCGGCGATCGAGGTCCCACTGGAAACCGCTCGCGCGTCCCGCGCCGCGGCGGGGGACCTGGTCGGACGTCGCCCACTCCTCAAGACTGCCCTCGCGAGCGACCTCTCGACGGCCCTCGCGCTCCTGGAAGCAGCCACGGCGGGCGCGCTGGCGAACGCCACCATCAATCTCCCCGACCTCGAGAAAACGGGAGAGTCGACGGACGGTTTTCGGAGCGAGATCGAACGGCTGCGAAAGCCCCCGGGTCCGTAGGCCCATGAGCGCTGCGGCCACCCGTCCCCACGTCCAGGTCAACTGCGCCACTTCGGCCGATGGTCGGCTCGCGTTCGCGGAGGGTCGTCGAGCCATCCTGTCCGGCCCCGAGGACCTGGCCCGGGTGCAGGCCCTGCGGGCGGGCTGCGACGCGATCCTCGTTGGAGTCGCCACCGTACGGCTGGACGACCCATCACTCCGGGTTCACTGGGACCTGCTCCATCGGTCTCCCGGGAAGGAGCCGCTCAGGGTGGTGCTGGATTCCAGGGGTCGCACACCGGAGCACGCGAAGGTCCTCGATGGCCGCAGTCCGACGCTCATCGCAACCAGTGTCGCCTGCTCACGGAAGTTCCCCAACGGGGTCGACGCGTTCGCCGCCGGAACGGATCGCGTGGACCTGCCCGCACTCCTCACCGAGCTACGCCGAAGGGGTATCCGGCGACTCCTCGTCGAGGGTGGCGGCGAGGTGATCGCCTCCTTCCTCCGAGCCGGACTCGTCGACCTCCTCACCGTCTATGTTGCCCCGGTCCTGATCGGGGGCGCAACTGCCCCCTCGATGATGCGGGGCGCCGAGACGAGCGACGAGGCAACAGCGGTCAAACTGAGACTGCTTACAGTCGATCGTCTAGGACCCGGAGTTCTGCTCAGCTGGGCGCCCCCGACAGGTGGCCACGCCTAGGTACTGGCGCCCGAGCAGGTTCGGCAGTATCCGCTCCCGTAGGTTCGAACCGACTCCGTGAGGCAACCGACGCAGAGCGCTCGACCGCAGCTCCGACACCGCCTCCACGCTTCGCGGGCCGGCAACTTCCGTCCGCAGGTGGCGCATTCGATCACTTCGGGGACGGCGGGCGAACCGGACGAGACGGCTTTCGTATCGGCGCCTGAGCCGAGGGATGGTGGCGGCGATTCTCCCGTCGACCGGGCGATCAGCGGCGGCGCGGCGGCAACCGCCGAGGGCGCCGGGACGTCCGTTGTCCCCATTCGGGCCACGCCACCGGGATAGGAATCGGTAGGCACGCTGCTTGGGCCCAGGGAAGGGGGCGCGGGCCGAGGGGGGTCGGGAAGCTCCACCCGAGGACGCGCGGCCGAACCGGCGGCTTTGGGGGGGGCCCGGGTCCGTGGACTGACCCGGCTCGCTATCGGAGTCGGGAACACGAGGATCGCCACGGCCCCGATGAGGGTGATGATCGCCAGCCCCACGAACAGCTGCCAGAGGGGAAGGTGTACCGATCCAAGGCTCCCTTCCAGCTCGAGCAGAACGCCGGCGATGGCGAGGAACCCCGCCCCCCCGCCGAGGAGAGGGAGCGCGCGCTGGATCGCCCGCGCTCGGGCTGGAGTAAGGGTGAACCGGGGCGGCGAGGACCCGCTCATCGCCCCGCGATCTCGAGAGGGTTGACTACGGGCAGACCCCAACCGAGGCGCACTGCTGGGAGATCTGCTGGACGCTGTTCAGCACTACCGTGGCCGAACTGGCGGACCCCAGGTCGTAGTAGATCGTGAACGTGAGGGCGCTTCCCGGCGGCGAAGCCTGGGATTCCACGAACAGCGGTATCGTGTTCACGCTGGGAGTGGATCCGGTCGAGACCGTGATGACGATCTCGAGCTCGGTCGACGCAGGCGCGCCCGTGTTCTCGGTCATCTTGAAGAAATGCGCCACGTCGCCCGCGGTTCCCGTGTTCGCCATGTACGACTGGCTTGCGCCGGCGAGAACGGTCGGCGTGCCGACGGTCGAGGAGATCGCGGTGGGGACGGTACCTGGAGTGGCCGCGAGCCCGACCGACGCCTGCGTCCACCAGGCGAGGCTGGTCGTGGACTCGAAATTCCCGTTCCCCGCCTCCGACGGACCGGAGTTGATCGTCAAGGACCCCGCCACGGCGAATCCGCCAATGAAGGCGGCGATGGAAAGCGCCGTAGCGACGTAGACTGCCCGCGTGGATACCCGAATCTCCTTCACGATGCTCGGCCCCCCGAACTCGCGCGGGATGGGGAATCGACCTATTTGAAGCCGCCCGGACGCCGGAAGAGCGGTGTGGTCACGGGCAGACGGTGATGGTCATGCACTGCTGGGCGATCTCGACCATCGAGACCAGCGTGGCGGTGCCGGTGCCGATGTCCAGGTAGAAGCTGAAGCTCAGCGGCCCTGTCGGCACGGGGAACTGCGTCTCGAGGAACACGGTCACGTTGCGGATCGCCCCCGTGGCGTTGACCACCGTCACGCTGAATTCGAACTCCTTCGCGGCCGGAGGACCGTTCTTCTCCTGGAAGTCCCAACGGATCGCTCCGTGGCCGCTTACCACGGGATCGAGGGCGTAGGACGCATTGGAGGCGGCGAGCGTAGTCGGGATCGTCATGTTCTGACTGGTCGACGTGGGAGTCTTCGCCGGTATCGTGTCGACTGCGACCGTGAGGAAGTGCCACCACGTGATCGAGGAAGCGCTCTCGGCGCTCCCGAGAGCGAGCTCAGAACCCGAGGCGATGACGAGGCTGGCGAGGCCCTGACCCGCTACGAAGGCGGCCGACGCGACGATCGCTCCCAGTAGCAGAAGCCCGACGCCGCGCGGGTGTCGTCGCTCGGTCGGTCTCCTCAAGGGCAGACTCCGAGCGAAGTGCACACGAGCGTCGTGGCCGAGTACCCCTGGACGGTGAGCCCGGTCAGCGGAACCGTGGGACTGGCCACGTCCAACTTCTCGGTGAGCGGACCTCCCGGCGCGGAAGCCGGGGTCATGAGGTAGACGGTCAGCACGACGGCGGCTCCGCTGAGCGCAACCCCCACGCGGACCTCGAGCTCCGTCGACCGAGGCACGCCGGAGGTCATCTGAAAGACGAAGACGGCGGCACCCGTCCCGCCCGTCAGGTTCCCGACGGACAGGGTGACGCCCGCCGTGGCGGAGAGATTCGAGGGGACGCTGACGTTCATGCTGGCGGCACTGAGCCCACCGGCCGATGTGATCAACTGGAACGAGGTCAACGTCCACCACGCTCCGGGTGAGGGACCGGTCACGACCGTGCCGAACCCCGCCTCCGTGTTTCCCTTCGTGACCTTCAGGGCGGCCCCCGCGACCACGCCGACCCCGGCGAGCAGGGACGCCACCAGGAGCAACTGTGCCGTTCGCCAGACGAGGTCCCGCCGGGTCATTCTGTGTGCGGCTCCCGCGGGCCGAGGGACCCGGGCCAAGTTAATCGTTCCGAGGGTCGCCAGCTCGTCGGGCACCGTTATAGCCCTTCATCCGTGGCGGGTGCGTGAGGTCGACGCGATGAAGCTCGTCCACTTCCTCTTGGCCGACCAGTTCCACTTCGGCATGCTCACCGACGCGAACGAGTACATCGACCTGGACACCGCCTGCCGCGACTACTTCGGGGTCAACCCCGTGAAGGGGGCGGACCCGAGCCGGTTCCGCGACATGCGCCAGTTCTTCACCGGGGGAACGGACTCCGTCGAGCTGACCCGGAAGATCCTGGACTACATCGACCGGCGCCGCAAGATGGGATGGACCCCTCGCGCGGCCACGGGCGCCCGGTACCTCTTCAAGGCGGAGGAAGGGGTCCGCCTTCTCGCGCCGGTCATCAACGGCGTCAAGATCTACTGCCTCGCGTCCAACTCGCGGAGCCATCTCGCGGAGCAGGGAAAGACCCCGCCGAAGCAGCCCTACCTGTTCACCCGATTCTTCAACAGCCTGGTCGGACCGAACGAGCCCCTCGTGCTCCACCAGGCGGGTGCCTTCCCGGACGTGGAGCTCGAGCTGGCCGCTGTCATCGGAAAAGCCGGCAAGCACATCACCCCCGACCAGGCGCTCGACCATGTGGCGGGGTACACCATCGCCCTCGACATGGGGTACCGTGACCTGCAGTACCCGGGGGAGGGACCGGTCGACTGGGTGATGGGGAAGGGGTTCGACGCTACGATGGCCGTCGGCCCCTGGGTCGTTCCGAAGGAAGAGGTGGGCAATCCCTATCCGCTCCGCATGGAGCTCAAGGTGGCGGGCCAGGTCCGACAGACCGGCGATTCCAACGACTATCTTTTCCGGCTCCCCGAGATCCTCGCTCATCTCTCAAAGGGGGTTACCCTGGAACCCGGCGACCTGATCTCCCTCGGGACGCTCGGGGGGGCTCCGGGATTCGAGTTCGGCAAGGAGTCCCGGAAGCTCAAGGCCGGCGACACTGTCGAGGGGTCGATCGACAGGATCGGCCGGCTGGTCATCCCGGTGCGGGCGGAAGCGTAGCCTCCCCCCGGAGCACCAAGAACAGGGCGATGGGAGTCGGGAGCTCCCGGCGTCCCAGCGTCGTGCCGTCGGGTCCGGCCGCGAACGGGTAGTCGAACGGCTGATTCACGTCCACCGCCCGGGACTCTGTCGCGGGCGAAGGGATCAGCGCATCCG
>DASQHP010000024.1:0-7709 GCA_035632035.1 Thermoplasmata archaeon
CTCCTGCCGGCCTCGTGGCTCCCGACGACACCGGCCCGTTCGAATGCGACGTGTGCGTGATCGGCAGCGGGGCCGGTGGGGCGGTCGTGGCGGCCCGGCTCGCGAAAGCGGGCCACCGGGTCCTGATCGTCGAATCGGGGAGCTACCGCGACCGCACGGGGTTCACCGGCCGCGAGGGGGATTCGATGGAGTCGATGTTCCAGCGCCATGGTCTGCTCACCACCAAGGACCTCGCGTTCCAGGTGCTCGCCGGGGACACGGCGGGGGGAAGCACGACGGTGAACTGGATGACGTGCCTGCGTCCGCCCCCGTTCGTCCGTCGCGAGTGGGAGGCCGCTGGCGTGGCCGGGGCCTCTCAGGCAGGGTTCGATGGCCATCTCGCGTCGGCGTGGGACCGCCTCGCGGTGGGTCGATCCGAGAGCACGGTGAATCCGTCCAACGAAGTGTTGCGGTTGGGTGCCGTGCGGCTGGGATACTCCGCCGGGACCGACTACGACATGATCGACCGTAACGCCGTCGGATGCGCCAATCGCTGCGACTACTGCTCCTTCGGCTGTCCCTACGACGCGAAGCGTTCCACTCTGGTGACGTACCTCCCCGACGCGCTGGAGGCCGGCGGTCGACTGCTGTGCGACGCCCGGGTCGATCACGTCCGGATCGACGCGGGACGGGCGACGGGCGTCCTCGCCCATCGCCGGACCAGCCACGGGACGGCGTCCGTCGAGATCCGGGCACGGTCGGTGGTGGTCGCGGCGGGCTCTGTCCAGACGCCGGCCATCCTGCGTCGCTCCGGCGTCACTCACGCGGGCGTGGGGCGCGGGTTCCGGCTGCACCCCACGACGGCGCTGATCGGCGAGTACCCCCACCGCGTGGAGGCGTGGAAGGGCCCGATGCAGACCGTGGTGATCCGTAAGTTCGTGACCTCGGACGCCGGTGAGCACGGCCCGTGGATCGAGAGCGCACCGGCCCATCCGGGGATCGCGGCGATCGCCATTCCGTGGGCCGGCGGGGCCTCCCACAAGGAGGCCATGGCCCGGCTGCCCCGTGCCGCAGCCACCATCGTTCTCGTCCGAGACGTGGGCGAAGGTCGCGTCGGGCTCGACCGCGCGGGCGAGTCCGAGCTCACCTATCGGTTACACCGGCGGGACCGGGCCAACCTCGTCCGAGGGATCGTCGAGGCGGCCCGCGTCCACCAAGCGGCGGGAGCCGTCCGGATCCAGACCCTGCACGCCGCGGAGATCACCGCCGGGGATGGCAGCCGCCCTATCTCCACGTCGGAGTTGGACCGGTTCATCGACGAGGTGCAGCGGGCCGGCATCGTGGAGAATGCGATCCAGCTCTTTTCGGCGCACCCCACGGGTTCGGCGCGGATCGGTCGGGATCCTCGAACCGCCGCGACCGGACCCGATGGCGACTGCTTCGGGGTAGAGGGACTCTGGGTCGGCGACGGCAGCCTGCTGCCGACGGCGGCCGGAGTCAATCCGATGATCACCATCATGGCGTTCGCCGAGCGGACCGCCGAGGCGGTCCACCGTCGACTCGCGGGCTGAAACCGTTAAAACGGGGGCTCGGGTGGGCCCGGCCTCCGGAGGGTGGACAGATGCCACGTTGGACGGTGACCGGGTCGTTCCAGGCGCGTCGTGCGACCTGGCAGCGCTTCACGAAGACCTGCGACGCCGACTCACCCGATCAGGCCCGCGAATGGGCCTTGTCCGAGATCGGCGGATGCCACGGGGTCGGCCGGACCTTGATCCGGATAGTGTCCGTGGTCGAGGCGACGGCGTGAGCGCCTCCTCGTCCGAGCCCGACCAGCGGGTCCAGGAGGACCTCTATCGGCTGGAGGCGTACCGCAATCAGCTGAATCAACTGGTCCAGCAGCACCAACTCCTGACGGCATCCCGCGGCGAGCACCTACGGGCCCGGGAATCTCTGGAAGCCCTCGACAGAATCGCCACGGGCACCGAGATCCTGCACCCGCTCGGGGCCGACACGTTCCTGCGCGGAAGCGCGCTCCCCGACGCGAAGGTTCTCCTCGGGATCGGATCCGGGGTCGTGGTGGAGATGGATCGTCCCAAGGTATCCGAGATGCTGGCCGAGCGTCTCCAGCGCCTCGACCAGGCGGCCCAGGAGCTCGAGGCCCAGATTAGGGCCCTCGACGAGCGACTTCAGATCATCAACCAGCGGCTCGAGGAGATGTCGCAGGCCGCCGGGGCCGCGCCGGGCGGCCCCGCGGAGAATGTGGGCCGCGATTAAGGCGCGGCTCACCGGTCGCGGACGCGAAGCGGCCGCGGCGGCCGCGCCCGAGGCCCCCACGAGCTCGGGCACGGCGGAGTCGGCGTTCACGGACGGAATCCTGGGCTCGAAGGTGAACGACGCGAAGCTCGAGGATATCCTGGATGACCTTGAGATCGTCCTCCTCCAATCGGATGTGGCCCTACCCGTCGTCGAGCGACTGCGCCGCGACCTCCGTAAGCAACTGCAGGGGAAGAAGCTCCGTTGGGGGAGCGACCTGGAGGACGTGGTCCGTAGCAGCCTCGAGGAGAGCATTCGCTCGATCCTGGGCCTCGCCGCACCGGACCTCGTCGCGGCGGTCCGAGCCAAGACCCCAAAGCCGTACATCGTCCTGTTCGTGGGCGTGAACGGGACGGGGAAGACGACGACGGTCGCGAAGGTGGCCGGTTGGCTGCGCGACCAGGGGCTCGGCGTCGTCATCGCCGCGGGGGACACCTTCCGGGCGGGCGCGATCGAGCAGCTGTTGGTCCACGGAGAGCGGCTGGGGATCCGCGTCGTCCGGCAGCAGGAGGGCAGCGACCCGGCGGCGGTGGCGTTCGACGCCGTGGAGCATGCGCGCGCCCGAAAGGTCGACATCGTGCTCATCGACACGGCCGGCCGTCAGCACACGAACGAGAACCTGATCGAGGAGGCCAAGAAGATCCGCCGGGTCGTCCATCCCGATCTGACTCTCTTCGTCGGCGACGCGCTCTCGGGCAACGATGTCCCCGAGCAGGCTCGCCAGTTCCAGGAGGCGCTCGGGGTGGACGGGCTCGTGCTCACGAAGCTGGACGCGGATGCGAAGGGGGGCGCCGCGCTCTCGGTCGCCTTCGTCACGAAGAAGCCCATCGTGTTCGTCGGGGTGGGCCAGGGGTACGCCGACCTCCGGCGGTTCGAACCGGAGTGGATGGTCCGCCGCATCTTCGCGGAGGGGACCGCCGCGTGACCGCCGAGCTCCACGTGGTGCTGGTCCGACCCAAGGAGGACGGGAACGTCGGGGCCATCGCCCGCGTCGCCCGGAATTTCGGTGCCTCGTCGCTGACTCTCGTGGCGCCGAGGGCGGGGTTGGGGCCCGAAGCTCGGCGACGCGCGATGGCTGGACTCGCCCTCCTCAAATCGGCCCGCGTCGCGCGCTCGCTCGTCGAGGCAACCGATGGGATGGACCTCGTAGTCGGTTCGACCGACACCTCGACGGGCCGGTCCAACGCCTACCTCCGGCGCTCCGTGAGCCCGGAGCGGCTCGGCGAGATGCTGCGGCCGGTGGTCGGGCGCATCGCGATCGTGCTCGGGCCCGAGGACAACGGGCTCTCCCGCACCGAGCTAGCGAGCTGCGACCTCCTCGTACACGTGCCGGCCCGGCGGGAGTTCCCGACGCTCAACGTGTCGCACGCCGCGGGGCTGATCCTCTACGGTCTGCACCGGGCAAGCGCGGTGCCGGACCCGCTCAGCACACCGGCGCCGGACGTGCTCGAGCTCAACGGTCGTGAGAAGGAGCTCCTCCTGACCCGGCTCGACGAGATCGCCCAGTCGACGGGGTACCCGGCGCACAAGCGGCGCGGGCTTGTCCTCTTGTTCCGGCGGCTCCTGGGCCGCTCCGTCCCCACAGAGGCGGAGCTCAGGATGCTGCTCGGGTTCTTCCGGGGGATCCATCGGGGGTATCGCAAACACCATGGCTGAAACGACCGACTGGCTTCGCGTCCGGGGGATCGGAAGAGAGCGATTCGCGGGGTACCTCGCCGAGTTCCTCGAGTCGGCGGGCTTCGAGATCGCGCGACAGGACACGACCGAGCCGGCGGAGAGCCGGGTCGATGCGCGGCTTAGCGGCATGAACCCGGCCGTGCCCGACGCGGGGCGGGAGATCCGCTTCCGGGTCTACCCGACCGGCGGAGGAGCCGCCGCATCGTGGACCTACCCCACCGAGATGCCGGTCGCGGACCGGCCCCGCATGGACCGGTTCGTCCGGGAGTTCGTCGCCCACGTGGAGCGGAGCGTGATGACGGGCAGCCACGCGACCGCGAAGGTCACCCGGGTCCCGGGAAGCCGGTATCCGTGGGAGAGCTGACCCGTCGCTCGAGCCTACGTGCGCGCGGTTCCATTACGCTTATAACGGGGTCGTGGGTCGCCCCCGCGCTCCCATCGATGACCCAGTCTGCCTATCGCTACATGGCCACCTCGTTCCGCCAGACCCTGGGGGACGAGGGGGACGAGCTCCGCCACGAGCGGCTCCTCAATTGGCGCCGCGAAACGACGGTCACCCGTCTCGAGCATCCGACCCGGTTGGATCGGGCCCGGGCGGTGGGCTGGCGGGCGAAAGGCGGCTACGTGCTCGTGCGGGTGAAGGTCCGCCGGGGCGGCCAGCGCCACCGCGCGATCATCGCCGGCCGGCGGCCGAAGCGCAAGGGTATCCTCCGCATGACTCTCGGGAAGAGCCTCCAGCGCATCGCCGAGGAGCGGGCCCAGAAGCATTACCCGAACCTCGAGGTTCTCAACTCCTACTGGGTCGGCGAGGACGGGAAGCAGAAGTTCTTCGAGATCATTCTGGTGGACCCGGCCCACCCGGAGATCCTTGCGGACCCCAAGATCAACTGGATCGCGAATCCGGCCCAAACGGGGCGAGTCTTCCGCGGACTCACTCGGGCGGGTCGCGAAGGGCGGGGTCTGCGATGGAAGGGGAAGGGCACAGAGCGCATGCGCCCCTCGCGTCAGCGCAACCGCCGCGATACCCGACGCACTCAGGTCAAGGTCATCCCGTAGGATTCAGACCCTCGCCGGACGGAGGAAGTGCTCGAGGGGGGCACCCGAGCGCTCGGCCATCCGCCGCGCCCATCCGGCGAGACCCTCTACATGGGCGAGCTCGCCGTGAAGCACCCGGGCCAGTCGGCGACGGTGCTCAAGGTCGACGCGCGCGGGACCCGGCGCGAGCAGCAGCCGGAGGCGTTGGGCCAGGTGGCCGCCCTCCAGGTCCCAGTCCGTTAGAACCACGAGCGTCCGGCCCGGTTTCGCGAGCTCCTGGGCAAGGGCGCTGAGCGACCGCCCCCGGTGCACGAGGACCACCTCGCCGGGCAATCCGAGAGCCCGCAGCGCGACGCGGTCTCGCTCACCTTCCACGACGACCGAGGTGCGGGGGTCGGCGCTCTCGAGGCAGAGAGACTCCCAGACGTCCAGGAACTCCGCCCACACGTCGGCGGGCTGTCGGCCGTTCGTCATCGATGAAACCGGCACAGCCCGGACCCGGGCACACGTTGAACTCCCCCTCCCCATAAATCCTTGAGCCGCAGGACCGCGTTCCTCCGAGCGAGTCCGATCGGGTCCGATCCCCCATCCCTCGGATCGCGGGGTCGACGCCCACGGCCGACGCAATGCCTATAGCGGCCATCCCCCGTGGGCGCCCTCGGCCAATGCCGGACCATTACACTCTACTCCTCGAATGGCGGCGGGCAGAGGGCTCCGCCCGCGGGCTCGCGAAGCTACCGCACGACTTCGTCGGCTCGACCCAGGCCTATCTCGCCGAAGCACGCCGTGTCTACGAAGCCGAGCTCCGCGAGAATCCCTCCGGCAAGAAGGGGGAGGTCGCCCGGCAGACCTACCAACGAGCTTCCCAGGTCGCCCGGGACATCGTGGAGGCGCGGATGTCGAAGATCCTGTCCCAGGCGTTCCAGGCGAGCGTGGGCGGAGGGCGGGACCTCCCGAACTCACTCCCCGAAGAGCGCAGTCTCTTCGAGGATCTCTCGCGCACGCTACGGGCCCATCGTCAATCCGTGGCTCCCTACCTCGAGCCGGTCGCCCTGGCTGCGCCGGTGGCGTCGCCGCCGCCCGCTCCCCGGCCCGCCGCGCCTGCCGTACCCCGGGCCGCCGAACCGGCCTCCGTTCTGGTCCGGGTTCTCAAGGACGGACGCCCCGTCGAGGTGGGTGGCGAGACGATCGAGCTGCGGCGCGAGGACATCTTGACCCTGCCCGCGGAGACCGCCCGGATACTGATCGAGGCCAAAGTGGCGGAGAAGGTCGAACGGGCCGAGCCGCCCGTCGTGGCCTAGCCGTCCCGAGGACCGGACGTCTTCGGGCGGGTGGCGCCGCCGGCGCCCGCTCCGAGCTCCAGCACGCGGAACGACGAGAATCCGAAGAGCAGGTTCTTCGCGCCCAGGGCCCGGCGTACCGAGGTCTCGGGATCCTTCGCCGTGCGGAGCCATTCGTCGCGAGCCTCGGCGAAGCCCCACCGCCCCAAGGCCGAGGACTGGGACTCGTACGCGATTTCGTGGAGTCCGGCACGAGCCGCTGCGGAACGCATCCGCGTGAAGTTCACGTTCGCCGAAAGGTCGGTCTCTCCGAGGTGTTCGAGCGCGTCGTCGACGACCCGGTGTCCTCGGATCGCGCTGAGCGAACCGCGGGGAAACCGGTGCCGCAGTTCGGATTCAGAATCGCCGTAGTCGAGGAAGATCGCGGTCCCCTCGAGGAGGAGGTCCGCGATCTCACGGAGGAACGCCTCCGCCCGGGGAGTGACCTCGAAGACTTCGTCCTCGCCCAAGGCGGGTACGGGGGGGACACCGGCCGGTGCATCGGTGACCGGTCGGGAGGCCCAGTCCAGCCGGGGCGCGCCAACCTGGACCCCGAGCTCGACGAGCTCGCCGCCCACGCGCGTGAATCGACGGACGGGGAATGCGTCGAGCAGCTCGTTCCCGAAGAGGAGGCCTTGAAAGGGGCCGACTTCCGAGACCGTGGAGGCAGGCTCGACAGAAACCCCCGTGGGCCGGTCGGTTGAGGCGGTCCGTTCCCGGAGGCGCCCGGTCAGTGCGGGAGAACGCTCTACCAGGCGATACGTCCATCGCGCCTCCCCGAGATCGGGGTCGCGTCGGGCGGCCGCCATGAAGTCCGTGAACAGCGTGCCGTCCCCCGCGCCGACTTCCACCACTTGGAAATTCGCGGGTCGCCCCAGGGCACGGAACTCCTCGGCGGCGCGCTTCGCCAGCGTGGCGCCAAAGAGCGGCGTTGTGTGCGCCGCCGTGTAGAACGCTCCCGCTCGCCCGAGACGGACATCTGGGCGCGTGTAGAACCCGGCCCCTTCCGTGTAGAGGGCCAAGTCCATGAACCGGTCGAATCGTAGCCAGCCGCTCGGGTCGGCGTGTTGTCGAAGGAGCGACGTGATCCGCCGAACGGGTTCCGCGTCGGGGGAGTTGGCGGGGTCGCCGGGGGATCGTTCGGCCATGGCGACGCGCGGGTCGCCGGGGCTACCCGATGTACCCCAGGTCCTCCCGGGGTTGTGACTGCGGGGCCTCGGGAGTCTTCTGCTCGACCTCGTGGATCTTCTGCGCGATGCGGTCGATCTCCCGCGCCTTCGATTCGAGCTCCGAGAAGTCGAGCTCGATCCCGAGGGCCTGGGTCAGCACCTTGAGGACGGCCTCCGCACTGCGCGGATCGACGAAGTAGCCGGAGGTCTCGCCCAT
>DASQHP010000025.1:0-33593 GCA_035632035.1 Thermoplasmata archaeon
GACGGCGGTCCGCCCGCCCCCATAGCCGACCCGCGCGTGCGGCGGCCCGCCATGTGCCGTTCGACCAGGGTTAGCATCGCCGGGAAGAAGAACGGTCGGACGACGAAGGTGTCGAGCACCAGCGAGATCACGAACGCGATCCCGACCTCCTGCAGGAACGAGATGGGTTGAAGCGCGAGGGAGCCGAGCGATACCGCGAGGATCAGACCCAGCGCGCTGACCACGACGCCGCTACCGGCGATCCCCCGGCGGATCCCCTCGGTCGGTCCGTGGCGTTCCTGCTCTTCGCGAACTCGAGTGAGGAGGAAGACTGTGTAGTCGTTGCCGAGCGACATCAGCAGGACGAACAGAATCAGCGGAACCAGCCAGAGCAGGGCCGTGTGCAGAAGGTACGTTGCGATCAGATAGAGCAGGCTGGTCGTCACCGCGATGCTCAGGAAGACTCCCGAAACTGAGATGAGGGGGATCCACGCGGAGCGGAATGACACACCGAGGACCACGGCGATGCACACCGTGAGGAGGATCTCGAGGAGCGGGTACTGCAGGCTGTTTTGAGCCTGCTCGTCGACCACGGTCGAGGTCAGCCCTCCGACGATGTAGGAAGAGTTGGACCGGATCGACTCGACAAGTCCGAGGGCCGAGGACGAGTACGGGTCATACGAGGAGTAGACCACGAAGTAAGCGTCCTTCCCTCCGTCCAGGGCGTACATCGCGGTGTTGCCGGTCCCGTTCGCGGGACCGCTCAGGTTAGTTCCGCTGACGAACGGTCCGTCGACCGACGTCACCCCCGGGTGGTGGAGGAGGTCCGCGGCCACCGCGGGCAGCACGGTCGTCGCCTCCGGGGTCACGGATCCGTTGGGATCGAGGAACGCCGTGTGGGCGGGCACGACCACTTCAATGGGGTAGAGCAGGTTTGCGCCGAACCGCTGCTCCAGGAACTGCTGGCCCTGCGAGCTCGGCGTACCGGAGGGGAGGCCCCCGGTCAGGTCGTAGGAGGTCGGCACGGCCAGGAATCCGTAGACGGCCGGCACCGCGATCAGCGCCGCCATCACGCCGACGAGGACCGCTCGCGAGCCGGAGCGCGAGGCGGCTCGGTAAAAGGCGGACTGTTCCGGCGGACTGGCGGGCCGGAGCCATCTCGAGAGGAAGAGCCGAGGACCGATCAGTCGCATGAGCGCGGGGAGCAACGTGACCTCGAGCACCCCGATTCCCAGGATCGTCACCAGCAGTACCGGTCCCCAGGTCTGGAGGCCGCTCAGGAAGGAAAGGGTCCCGAGTCCGATGGCGACGGTCGTCGCGCTCACCAGGATAGCGAACCCTGAGCTTCGGCTCGCGGTGCGCAAGGCGGTATCCGACGCTGCTCCCTTCGTGAGCTCTTCGCGGTACCGGTAGAGGAAGAACAGGGCGTAGTCGGTCGCAACCCCCAGCGTGACCGCGGTCAGCGTATAGGTTACCGTGAAGTCGACCTTTCCGACCGCCAGCCCGGTGAGCTCGATGGCGAGGTAACCGATGATCGTGGAGACGGATATCAGGAGAAGGGCGAGGAGGGGCGCGACCCACGACCGGAGCGTGAGGGCGACGGCAACGCCGAGGAAGAGAAAGGTGAGGGCGAACAGGAATCCGCTCGCGCTCGCGAGTTGCTGGGAATCGTAGGCAAATGCGCCGGCTCCCGTGACGTAGGCAGCCGACCCGAATGCTTGGGCCGCCAGGGAACGGATCGTCGCCGTCGCCGCCTGGGCCGGGTACGTCCCATCCGCGGTCCGGAACGAATCCGAGACCGTGAATTCGACGACAATCATGCTGATCGAACCATCCGGACTCACGTAGAGAGTCCGGAGCGCAGCGGGAAGGCCGAGGAGGCCGTTCTCGGAGACGAAGTTGACGCCGAAATCCCCCGGGGTCGCCGCCGCCAGGATCCAGTTGAGAGGGACGGACCCGTCCCCGGACGCAACCAGGAGGTCACCCACGATCACCGGGACGGCCGACCGGTAGGCGCTGACGTTCGACGCGCTCAGCGTGAGGTTGAGCGCGGTGTTGACGGGGAAGTAGTGGGGAGCGGTCGCCGCGACAGCCTCCTGGACCAACTCGGCCGCGGGCGAAGTTCCCGTGTAGTTCGAGAGGAGCCAGCTTCTGAGGGCCTGGTCGTACCCGCCGCCGGAGCCGTTCGCGGCGAGGTAGCTCGCGTTGATGGCGGCGTCGCTCGCGCTGCGGCTCTGCCACGCGGTGAGGAACTGCGCGGGGAACCCGTACACTTCCCCCGTCAAGTTGGTCGTCGAGTTGTAGAGCGAGCGCACGAGGGAAACCCTCCCCCCGAAGACCCCGTCGAGGTAGTCGATGTACGATGAGTAGACGGAGGACGAGGAGTTGACGTAGGTTATCCGGCTGGACGCGAGGGAACTCTGGAACGCCAGAGTTTCGTTCTGTACCAGGTCCGAGGACAGAGAGCGTTGGTCGATCACCACGAGGAGCGTCGAGCGCGATGGCGCGACGCTGGCCAGAAGGGCCCCGGCTTTCTGAGACTCCGAGCCGGTCAGGCTCGACGAGCTCCCAGCGTAGTTGATGGAATGGGTGTACTGCAGCGCCAATGGCGCGGCGATCAGGAGAAAGACAGCCCAGGCTGCGATGATGAGCCAGGGGTGAGACTCGATTCGAGCCGGGGGTTTGCCGAACCGGCGTCGGAGGCCGTCCATCGCTCGATTCTGGTGCCTAATACATATAACTCTTCTGGCACTATGGTGGTGCGTTGGGCACTATGACCACGTCGGGAAGGACGATCACGCGGGTGTTCCCCCGTAGAACGAGTCCGCCTTGTCGTGAGCCGCGACAGCCCCATCCTCCGCCGGCGCCGTTCGCAGGCACGCGGGCCCGAGCGGATCCGAGTCCCTCCTCAGAATGGCACCCGCATCCGAAAGGGGAAGCGGGAACCCCCGGCCCCGACGCCGGCTCGTGCGCCAAACAGAGTCGCGCGAATTCATGAGGTGCAGCCAGACCGCGGGTCGTGAATCGGTCAGTCAAGCTAGGGGTGGGTTCAGGCGTTACGCCAGGTGCACCTTTCGAGGGCGAGCGAGCCGCTTCTGCACGGTCTTCGGGCCTGGATACGGCGACCGGCGGTCGACCGTGGCCCGGTAGTCACGATGACCCCAACGTTGGCTCGCGCACCTTTCTCATTCAGGGAACGAAGGAACCCCTAGGCCGAGGCCGAGCGCCTTCTCGATCTGGAAGGCTCGGGGTAATTCGGTTTATAGCGGGCGTGTTCTCCCACGTCACGAGACGCCCACAAAGCCCGAGCGACAGGATGGCGAAGAAGAAGGTGCTCGCTGCGGAGGGCGGCGAGAGCGTGGACGCGTACATCGCCGATTGTCCGGGGTCCGTTCAGCCCAAACTCAAGGCGATCCGAGCCGCGATTCGCGAGGTCGCTCCGGATGCTACCGAGACCATGAGCTACTTCGGGATTCCCGGCTATTCGTATCCCGGTTACGACTACAATGGAATGTTTGTGTGGTTCAGTTTCAAGGAACCCAGTATTCGTCTCCACCTGAGGCCCCCGACCATTGACGAGCATTCCAAGGAACTCACGGCGTATTCGAAGACGAAAAGCATCCTGAGTCTTCCGGCCGATCAGCAGATTCCGTTGCCCGTCGTGAAGAAACTCGTCACGGTAAGTCTGAGAGTGATGCGAGGCTCAGGATAGAACCCCCGTCGACCCGGGCCGGGGGAACCCACCTGCGCGGAACAAACTCCCTCTCTCGGAAACATGCAGCGAACGTCGGCATCGAGCTTGGGGGCGCCAGGGAAGGTATTCCCTGCAAGGCTCAACGTCCCGCAGAATTTGGTGCTGTGATGAGAGGCGCTTCATGAGCCTTCAAACGATCGGGAGTGAGGTCCACACGTGCTTCCGTCGGGTCCTCTCTCGCCGATGTGGTTCGAGGGCCAGTCAGTCGTCCGATCCTGCCTTGTGCATGGCCGTCCCGTTACGGACGAGCTTTTCGATCAGCTGAGCCGGGATCGGCTTGTCGAGCGGGAAGTGAAGGGCCGATTTGGTGCTCAGGTATGCTTCCACCTCATCCCTGTACGCTCGAAGGAACACCGGGCGAGTGTAGAAGACCATCTTCTTCTTCAGAAGGCCGAAGTAACAGAGCCGGGCCTTGAATCCGGATTCCCCTTTGAAACTGTAGAAGGGCATTCCGTAGCTCATGCTTTCCACCGCATCCGGGGCGGCCCGCCGAACGGCCGCCCGGATCTCCCGTAGCCTCGGCTGAACACTCTTCGGAGATTCTTCGATGTAGGTGTCGACCTCTTTCGCCCGACCCATGAGGGTCCGAGGTCCGAGTTCGATATCAAACTGGGCTACTGGGCTCCGTTCGCGCCCTGGTGATCCGGGAATCGCCCCACCTGTCCCGCCCTGGCCCGGCTGGGCTCACTGTCAGCGCAAGGGGTTCCCGGCACGGCGCCAACCCCCCCACTCGTACAAACGGGTGGGATCATCCCCGGAACAAGCCGGTCACTACTGTACTGAGACTCGGGTCGACCGCCCGGTTCAGGGTTCCGGACTCGCTTCCCGCCTGCCTCTTCGCTGGCTTGGCACGATCCCTGGCAGTCAAACCCGGAGCGCTAGTGACGGTCTCACCAGGGCCGTGAGACTGGCTCCCGCCCCAGAGCCGCCCGCCGTTAAGTCCGCGCCCGACTTTCGCCCCGACACGGGTGATGTGGGTTGTCGGTTCGCTTCCAGGTCGTGATCGATTGCCGAGAGCCGAGACGGCTGGTGTCGTTCTGGAGTTCTGCGCTTCGTTATCAACCCGAGCCGCCGCCAATGGGCTTTGCCGGATGGCGTGAGTACTGGCTCAGCCTCGGAGTCGCAGAGGAGGACGTTCGGGGCGTGACCACTCCAGAATCGATTGTCGACCCGAACGGGGAGGGGCCCCGCATTTGGTTCCACGCGGTACCCGAGGCGAAGACCTGCAAGAATCGTCTTCACTTCGACATCAAGGCGAGCGGGAATCGCGAGCTCCCTTTGACGGCTCGGAAGGACCAAGTGGAGGCGGAGGCCGCCCGATTGGAGAACCTTGGGGCTGCGCGCCTCGAGACGCTCTACCAGGAAGGCGACGACCACTACGCGGTCGCGATGGCCGACCCCGAAGGCAATGAGTTCGACATCAACTGACCTCCGACGTGCCCAACTGGACCCGCTCGCCACGACGTGACGCAGGTTCCGCACGGTGCCCGGAGGGGGTGACCACTGGGTACCCTGCGGCCGGGGCCGAACGACGATGTTGCGACTAGGAACGGGACATAGTGCACCAGCCTTCAAACAGCCCTAAAAATTAGGGTCGCTCTTAAGTAAACGTCGAACGTCACCCCAGCATGGAGTTGCTGGAGCGACTCAATCGTCGGCAGCTGGAGACGCTGACCGTGGTTCGCAAGGGTCAAGGCGAGGAAAAGGGCGCTTCGTTGAACTTCGTCGCCCGGACCCTGCGCATCCGCCCGCCCTCGGCCCTCGGCCGCCTCACAACGCTTGAGCGATTGAACTTGGTCACCCGTTACCGCGGAAAGAGCCGCCTGACGCCTCGCGGCGAAGCCTGCCTCTCGGAGTACCGAAGGCATCACCGCGTGGCCGAGAGCTTGTTTCAGCGGGTGGGGCTGACGGCTGAGGCGACGCACGCCGCGGCGTTGGAGGTCGACCTAGCGTTCTCGCACCGGACGATCGACCAACTCTGCGAGGCCGAGGGCCATCCCAAAGAGTGCCCGCATGGCGAGCCAATCGCCCCGTGTGGTGGCGCATCTTCCAAAGCGAGGAGCTAGCGCCTGTCTTTCGACGAAGGACCAGCGATGAAGAAGTGGGCCAAGATCACCGTCGCTGTCGTCGCAGTTGCGGTCATCGCCGGAGCGGGGACGTGGGAGTACCTGACGAGCGCCGCTTCCTCGGACCCCTGCTCGGGCGTCAACTTGGGTCTGCCGACCGGGAGCAGTACGGCGGTTGCATACACGCACTCGCCGGACGCGATCCGTGGCGGTGCTCCCGCGACCACCATCCCTCGGGGGCAGTCGCTCGCGCTCACCTTGGCCGGGCCGCTCCAGGTGGTAGCGGCCGAGAACTTCTGGGGAAGCCTGGTCCGCCAACTGGGCGGCAACCAGACGACGGTGCTCAGCATCGTGACCGACCCCAACGCGGATCCGCACGAGTACGAGGCCAACGCCTCCGACGCGAAGGCGATCGCGAGTGCGCAGTACGTCGTCGTCAATGGGGTCGGGTATGACGACTGGGCGCTGCAGCTCATCGCCGCAGATGGCAATTCTAACCAGCTTGTCCTCAACGTTGGCACCCTGAATGGTGTGAACGTGGGCGGAGGAATCGTGTCCGGAAACCCTCACATGTGGTACAACCCAGTGTACGTCAATCGGACCGTCGCCGCCATGTTCTCCAACCTGGTCGAACTCCGCCCGTCGGCTACGCCGGTCTTCCAGGCCAACTACGCCGCCCTAAACGTGACGTTGGGCCAGCTTTATGCACGGGCGGAAGAGATCCGAACCCAGTTCGCCGGGACGGTCGTGGCGGCTACCGAGGACATCTTTGTCTATCTGGCCAACTACACCCAACTCGACCTGGTGTCCCCGCCCGCGTTCATGGAAGCGGTCGCCGAGGGAAACGACCCTCCCGCTCAATCGGTCGTGCAGTTCCAGTGCCAACTCGAAAGCGGGAAGGTCCACGTCCTGGTGTACAACGAACAGACGGTCACTCCGATTACATCCAGCATGAAGGCGATAGCCGCTGCGAACAACGTTTCGGTGGTCGGTGTGACGGAGACCATCCAGCCTTCGGATGTGACGTTCCAGGTCTGGATGAACGCCGAGTACCTCTCTCTACAGAACGCGCTGAACGCCAACGCCCTGGGCCACTAGTCGACCGAAGCGACCATGTCACCCGGAACCCACCACTCCGTCACCGACTCACCGGCGATTCGAGCCGAGCATCTCGGGCTCGGATACCGGGACCGGACCATCTGGTCCGACGCGACATTTGATGTCGAACGGGGGGAATTCGTCGCGGTCATCGGCCCGAATGGAGCCGGGAAGACGAGCCTGTTCCGCCTACTCCTCGGTCTGCAGCGGCCCGTCGCCGGGAGCCTGAGCCTCTTCGGGGCGCCGCCTCGCCGGGGGAATGCCCGCATCGGGTACGTTCCTCAGCGCCACACGATCGACAACGACACGCACGTCGCGGCCGAAGCGCTCGTCCATCTCGGGATGTGCGGAACGAAGTGGGGGCCCGGCATTTCAGGTCGGGCTCACTGGGAGGCGGCGCGGAGTGCACTTCAGGCCGTGAACGCGACCGAACTCGGCCCGAAGCGGCTGGGGTCGCTGTCGGGCGGGGAGCTTCAGCGTGTCTTCCTCGCCGAGGCGATCGTTGGCAATCCGCAGATGCTGCTCCTCGATGAGCCCCTTTCCAATCTCGATCTTCGGCGGAGCCGGGAGCTCGTCGAGGTAGTGCACCAGCTCGTCCGGGCGAGAGGAGTAACGACGCTCCTGGTCGCCCACGACATCAATCCCCTGATCGAGTGCCTCGACAAGGTGATCTACATCGCCAACGGCCACGTCGCGACCGGCCGTCCAGAGACCGTTCTCACCTCGGCATCGTTGTCGGAGCTCTATGGCGTACCGGTCGAGGTGCTTCACGATTCTCGAGGAAACATCGTGATCGTCGGGGGAGAGAATCCTCACGAGGAGGCCGTGGCATGACGTTCAGTTGGAACATCATCACGGACCTCCGGGAGATGTGGCAATGGGCGTTCATGCGGAACGCCTTCGAGGCGGGCACCATCATCGCCGTCCTTGCCGGCATAGTGGGGTACTTCGTGATCTTGCGTCGAGCTTCCTTCGCGACGCATGCGCTCGGGCACGTCGGGTTCTCGGGCGCGGCGGGAGCCGTTCTGTTCTCCGTCAATCCCGTGTACGGCCTTCTCCTCTTCACGATGGGAGGTGGTACCGGAATGGCGTTGCTCGGTCGGAAGGCGGCGACCCGCGACATCGAAGTGGGGACCGTTCTTGCCTTCATGCTGGGCTTGGGGCTCGTCTTTCTCAGCCTGTACAAGGGCTTCGCGACGACCGCCTACAGCATACTGTTCGGGGAGATCCTCGGCGTCACCGACGCGGGCGTTCTCCTGACCCTGGAGGCCGCAGTGATCGTACTCGCGGTGCTCGCGGTGATCCACCGGCCCCTTCTCTTTTCGTCGCTGGACGAAGACGTAGCCGAGGCGAAGGGGCTGCCGATGCTCCCACTCAATCTCGCGTTCATGCTGGTAGTCGCGGTGGCCATCTCGTTCGCGGTGCAGGTGGTCGGGATCCTGCTCATCTTCGCGCTCATCGTGACCCCTGCGGCGTCGGCGGTGAGGTTGACGAAACGTCCCCTCTACGCCGTCGTGGTCTCTGTCGGGATCGCCCTCTTCGCCATCTGGGTCGGCCTGTTCGTTTCGTGGTATGAGCCGTATCCTCCGAGTTTCTTCATCGTCACCACCGCGTTCGTGATCTACGTGATTCTGCGAGCCATGGACGTGGTGATGCCTGGGCGTCGAGGAATCGTGAACCCGGCCTCTCATGCGGGAAGAGGCACTCCCGGCGCGGAGCCAGCCGGGGCGGCATCGCCGTCGCTACGGCACTCTCTTTGACGAGCCGGGCCCGAGGGGATTCGAACCCCTGACCTTGCGGTTAAGAGCCGCCTGCTCTACCGAGCTGAGCTACGGGCCCACGGGAGATGAGGCGGCCCGACTCCGTGTGGTCCTATTAACCTCTCGGGAGAGCGAGCCGCCGTCAGCGGCGTATCCGCTCGAGGGCGGCTCCGACCATCAGCGGGAAGAGGACCGTCACGTCGCCCGTCACCGTAGTGTGGCGCGCGGTCGCTTTCACCTTCCCCCAGGAGACCGCCTCGCGGGTGCGGGCGCCGGAGAGGCTTCCGTCCCATTCGACGGCCGTCGTGATGTAGAGGGCCGCGTCCAGACCGGAGCGGAACTGGTTCCACCAGATCGTGTGGTGCTTCGAGATGCCGCCCCCGAGCATGATCGCGCCGGCCCTCTTCGCCTCGAACACCAGGTCCGAGAGGCGCTGCTCGTCGCCGAACAGGTCAACGGCGAGCTCCCGATGGTCCTGCCAGAACAGCCAGAGCTGGGAGCCGACGGCCCCGTCCGTGATACCGGGGACGACCACGGGCACGCGGCGGTCGAAGGCGGCCCGGGCGATGCTCCCCTGGCCCCGCTTCGGCCCCAGGTGCTCGCCGATCGCCCAGACCAGGTCGACCGTCGAGAGACGCCGCACGCCCCGGGCCCAGAGGCGCCGGAGGATGCGCTGCATCTCCCGCTCGACGACGCCGCCATAGTTCGCCTCGGGGATGACCAGGTTCCCGAGCCGGTAGAGCTTGCGGCGGTGGAGCGCGGCATCGTCGAGCTCCCACTCGCCGTGGAAGTAGGGGCGGTACGCCCGGGCGAGGTCGTGGTCCAGGGTACCGCAGGTCGTGAGGACCGCCTCGACGTAGCCGTCCCGCACGAGTTCCGCGAGGACGCCCCGCAGCCCGGTCGCGACGATGTCGGCGGGGAACGAGAGGAACCGGGTCATCTCGCGGTCGGCGAGGATCCGCGCGAGGAGATCGACGCCGCGCGTCACCTCGCGGGCGCTGAACCCGCCGGCCGCCTCCATCCGACGGATGAGCGTGTCGAGGCTGGGGGCATCATCGACCGTGAAGTCCCGGACCGGTTTCGCCATCGACCCTCCTCTTAGAGCGCGAGCGTCAATCCGAGCGAGGTGGAGTGATAGAGGAGGAGGAACGTGACGATATAGCCCGCCAGGGCGCCGCCGTTCAGGAACGGGAGGCCGGCCTGGGCGTTCCCCCGCGCGACCCGCACCATGAGGAACGCATAGCCGACCAGCGATCCGAGCAGCGTCCCGATCGCCGTCAGAAGGTTCGCGCCCACCCCGCCGAACACGACGGTGGCGGGAAGCCAGACGAACGCGGAAACGATGAGGGTCCCGGGGATGACGACGTCGCCGAGCCCCATGAACATCGCCTCCCGCTCCTCGACGGGGATGTTGCGCTGCTCCTGGAACGAGCCCGTGCGGGTGTAGTCGTAGCCGGCCCCCGTGGGCATGACCATCAGGATCGGGAGCTTGAGGTCGGTCACGACGTCGGCGAGCGAGACCATGTGCTTCGTCCGGTAGACGGCGATGAAGTCGTAGACCGCGAGCACGCCCAAGAGGATGAAGCACGGCAGGATGCCGAAGGAGATCCCCAGAAGCGCGATCAGGGACCCGCCCGCGAGGAAGCCGGCCGTGTCGACGACGTACCACTGCGGCTCGATGAGCAGCGCGAGGAACAGCCCGACCGCGACCACCGCGGCCAGGGGGACGGAAACGTCCAGGACCTGGGCGAGGCCGTACGGCGGCAGGTAGACCGGCGCCGGTGTGACGAGGGCGAAGACGGCGCCGAGGGTGATGTCGAGGGACGCTCCCATGCCGAGGAGGATGATCCACCGAAGGGTCGAGAGGCCGCCCGAGCGACGCGCGCCCCAGAGGATGAACAGCGGGGCGATGACGATGATGGCGATGATGAGGATCGGGTCGGTCGGGCTGTTGGGGTTGGACGTGGTCGCGAGCCCCGCGGACTTGAACGGGAACGCGAGGAAGAGCGCGACCACCTGGGCGCCGACGTACAGGGCCAGGAGGCCGGCCCCGCGCAGGCTCGCCATGCTGGACTACGGCTGGACGACCGCGTAGGCGTTGTTGCCGAGCACCTTCGTGATCTTCGCGTTCACCTGGACGCCGCGCGTGGAGGCGCCCGTCACGAAGATGACGAACCCCTCCTTCTTCGCGACCCCGTCGCCCCGACGGCCGACGTCCTCGATCGTGAGCCGGTAGACCTCGCCCACGACGACCGGCGTCTTCGGCTTCTCCGGCTCGACGACCCGGCGGACCGTGACCGGCCGCTGGGCCCCGCACGCCTCGCAGATGAGGAGCGTGAGGCGGCCCTCCTTCTGGAGGTGGGTGTCCGGCCGCTTGCACTCGGAGCAGATCACGTACTTCTCGGTGTACTCCCGGATCCGCTGCGAGATCGAGTCCCTCGGGACACGGGACTTGAGGACGCCCCGCGGCAGGTCGAGGACCCCCGGGCACCCGAGCTCGCGGGCCAGGTGGCCGATGACGTGGGCGGGTTCGCGCCGCAGCACCCCCGCGATCTCCTGGAAGTTGCGGATGACGGTGTTCTTCCCGTCGCTCATCACGTCGGGTTCGGGGACCTGGAACCGGTCGCTCCCGACTTGGACGGGCGGCAGGAGGTCGCGGGCCCGCTTGAGGAGCGCCGCGTACTCGTTGGTGGCCACGACGAAAGGAGCCGGGCGCCGTTCAAAAGCCTTGCTTCGGCGAGGAGTCGGGGACGGACGCATCCAGGACCTCCAGGACGTGCCGCAGGTCCCGGTCGGTGATCACCGCCGTGGCGTGGCGCCGGACGACGTCGTCCTCGGGCTCGAACGCGATGCCGATCCGGCTGCGCCGGAAGAGGCCGACATCGATCTCGGAGTTCCCGACCGCCGCGGTCTGCTCCGGGCGGACCCCGAGCTGGGCCTGGACGCGCTCGAGAACCTCCTCCTTGCTCTTGATCGGCACCCGGATGAGCCCCTCGCCGGTGAGCCGCCCGGTCGCGTCGACCCGGAACCCGTTCGCGAGAACGTACTCGATCCCGAGCTCGCGGGCGATGCGGCGGGCCAGGAGGTCGATCCCGCCGCTCACGATGGCCGTCATGATCCCCCGCTGGTGGAGCCCCTCGAACATCTCCTTCGCCCCCGGCATGAGGGGCACGGCCCCGAGGATCTCGTCGATCTCCTGGACGGTCAGGTTGGGAGCGTGCTTCCACCAGAGCTGGATGTCGCGCCGGATGAACTCGGCGTCGTCGATGCGATTGTCCAGGAACAGGCGGAGGGCCTCCGAGTTCGATTCTCCGAAATGGTCGTGGACGAACGCCCAGGAGCTCCGGGCGTCGACCAGGGTGCCGTCCATGTCGAAGGCCGCGAGGCGGATCATGGTCCGGTTCGGCCGATCTCGTCCGCGCGGTCCAGGACGTCGTCGGGAGGCCGGACGGCCCACGCGGCGAGCACCGCGTCGACCTGTTCGGGCCGGCTCGCGCCGAACAGCGGGACCACCCCCTGCCGGGCGAGCCAGTGGAGCGCGATCGACTCCTCGGGGACTCCCGCCTTCACGGCGAGGTCGCGCAGCGCCCGGGCGCGTCGCAGCGTTTCGGGCAGGTGTTCCTTCTCGAAGATCGACGGGGCGAACCGCCGGACCTCCGCCGGGATCGGGCCACCGTTGAGGTAGCGGCCGGCGAGGAGTCCCCGTCCGAGCGGCGTGTACGCCTCGATGAGGATGCCGTGCTGTCGGCAGTAGTCCAGGATGGGTTCAGCGTCCTCCCGTTCGAGGAGGTTGTAGCGGACCTGGTTGACCACCACCTTCGTGGTGTCGAGCGCTTCGCGGGCCGAGTCGAGCTCCTCCAGGGAGAAGTTGCTCACCCCGATCGACCGGGTCCGCTTCTCTTCCCAGAGGGTCTCGAGGGCGCCCATCGTCTCGGGGATCGGCGTCTGAGGGTCCGGGGCGTGGACCAGGTACAGGTCGACCTGTCGGCGCCCGAGCCGCTGGAGGCTGCCCAAGAGCGACGCTCGGACCTGCGAAGGTCGAAGGTGCTCCCACGAGACCTTCGTCGAGATGAACGGCGGGGGAGCCGCGGGGTCCATCGCGGCGAGCGCGTTCCCGAGGAGCCGTTCCGACCGGCCGTTGCCGTAGACCTCCGCGGTGTCGACCCACCGCACGCCTCGGGAGAGGGCGTGGTCGAGCGTGGCCCGCGTCCGGTCCTCGTCCTCCCGGGTCCACCGCCCGAGGGCCCAGATCCCGAAGCCGAGCGGAGGATGGACGAGGTCCGTGCCGGCGAGGGGGAACCCACCGGTCGGGGCGGGGACCGAAGCGGGCGCCGGGGACTTCGGGGCGCGGCGACGCGCGGTCCGGGGACGAGTCGTCACGAGGACGCCTCCCCGGTTCGTGCATCGGCGAGATGCTGCGAGAGCCGGCCGATCCGTTCCGCGAGCTCCCGGGCCTTCTCCTCCGACTCCTGGACGACCGCGGCCGGCGCGCGGGCGCGGAACGTGGGGTCGTTGAGCTTGGCCCGGGTCTTCTCCAGGAGGTCGGTCAGCTTCGCCCGTTCCCGTTCCAGTGTCTCCGTTCCTTCGAGCGTGGTCGACACGGAGAGGAACACTTCGCCGGCCGGGATGACCCGGCTCGCGCTGTTCGAGGGCCGGGGGGATCCCGCCGTCAGCACGGTGAGAGCCTGGAGTCGGGCGAGACGGATGATGGTGGCGGACTCACCGCGGAGGACTCGGGCCACTTCCGGACTGGAGGGCAGCATCGCGCCCGCCACGAGCTCCGTGGGTGGGAGGTGGTTCTCGGCGCGGAGGTTGCGGAACGAGCGGACCGTGTCGAACACGGAGTCGAGCGCCAGTTCGATCTCCGGGTCGGACGCCGCCTCGTCGGGAGACGGCCACGGCGCGATGGCGAGGGACTCCCCGTCGTGCGGGAGCGCGTGCCAGAGCTCCTCGGTCACGTGGGGGATCATCGGGTGGATCAGCCTCAGGCTGCGCTCCAGCACGAACAAGAGCGTCGCCCGCGAGGCACGAGCTGCCGGCTCGCCGTTGCGGCCGAGGAGCGACTCCTTGGCCATCTCCACGTACCAGTCCGCCACATCGTGCCAGAGGAACGTGTAGAGCGCCGTCGCGGCCCGGGTGAACTCGAACGACTCGAGCGCGCCATTGACCTCGTGGGCGGTCGCGCTCCACCGCGAGAGGACCCAGCGGTCGATGGCCGCGAGTTCCGCCATCGGCGGAGCCGAACGCGGAGCCGGTTCGCCCGGAGGGAGCTGCTGCGTCGCGAACCGGACGAGGTTCCACAGCTTCGTGAGGAAGTTGCGCGCGCCGTCGAGCGTTCCCGTGCCGAACGGGCCATCTTGGTCGACGGGGTTCGGGAACAGGAGCGCGAACCGGAGCGCGTCCGCGCCCCGTTCGCGGATCACCTCGAGCGGGTCGGGGGAGTTGCCGAGATGCTTGCTCATCCGGCGGCCGGTCTCGTCGCGGAGCATGCCGGTGAAGTAGACGTCGCGGAACGGCGGGCGGCCCATGAAGCGGAAGCCGGCCATCATCATCCGAGCGACCCAGAAGAACATGATGTCCCGGCCTGTGACGAGGACGCTGGTCGGGTAGAACCGGTGGAGCGCCTCGGTCGTCTCGGGCCAGCCTAGGATCGCGAACGGCCACAGCCAGCTCGTGAACCAGGTGTCCAGCACGTCGGGGTCCGGTGTGAGGTGGGGGCTCGCGCACTTCGGGCAACGCACCGGAGCATCCACCGCGGCCGTCTCCGTGCCGCAGCCCGCGCAGTAGTAGACGGGGATGCGGTGACCCCAGCTCACCTGACGGGAGATGCACCAGTCCTGGAGCTCCTCCATCCAGCGGAAGAAGCTCGGCTCCCATCGCGCCGGATGGAACCGGATCGCGCCCGAACGCACCGCATCGACCGCCGGGCCGGCGAGCGCGGGGGTCTTGACGAACCACTGGGTCGAGATGCGGGGCTCCACGACGGCGTCGGAGCGCTCCGACCGTCCGACCGAGTGGGCATACGGCTCGCGCTTCACGAGGAGCTGGGCCCGCTCGAGAGCCTCCGTGACCCGAGCTCGCCCCGACTCCCGGTCCATCCCCCGGAACTCCACTGGCACCCAATCGCCCGCGAGCCGAGCGTCCTCGTCGAACAGCTCGGGAGGCATCGAGAGCTCCGGGTGGCGTCGGAAGATCTCGAGGTCGACGGGGTCGTGGCGGGGGGTGAGCTTGAGGGCCCCGTTGCCGAACGTCGGATCGATCGCGGCGTCGGTCACCACCGGAACGGCGCGGTCCGTGAGCGGGACGATCACCTTCCGGCCGACGGCGGCCCGATGCCGCTCGTCGTCCGGATGGACAGCGACCGCGACGTCACCGAAGATCGTTTCCGGCCGGACCGTTGCCAGCACGAGTCCGCCCGGCGCCCCGTCGGCCCATCGGTACTCGACGTACAGCAGCTCCGCCTTCTCCTGCCCGTGTACCACCTCGAGGTCGGAGAGCGCCGTGTGGAGCCGGGGGTCCCAGTTGACCATCCGTTCTCCCCGGTAGATGAGGCCGGCCTGGTACAGCTCCACGAACACCTCCCGGGTCGCCCGAACGGCGAGCGGGTCCATCGTGTAGCGGTACCGGCTCCAATCGAGCGAGAAACCGGCGGCGCGGAGCTGGGCGAGGATGCGCGTCTCGTGCTCCCGCTTCCATTCCTCGATCCGCTGGATGCGCTCGTCGACGGGGAGAGCCTCGAGCCGGATCCCCTGCTTCTGGAGGCGGCGCCGGACCTCCACCTGGGTCGCGAGGCCCGCATGATCGATCCCCGGCACCCAGAGCGCGGGGTCTCCCCGCATCCGGTGCCAGCGCACCAGCGTGTCCATCACCGTCCCCCCGAGCATATGCCCCAGGGTCAGAACGCCGGTTACGTTCGGGGGAGGGAGGATGAGGGTGAAGGGGGGATTCTTCGAGGCGGCCGGCGGACGCGCGTAGCCGTGCTCATCCCAGAACGCCTGCCAGCGCGCCTCCACCTCTCCCGGCGTGAACCGCGGGCCCAGCGCCGGTCCGGTCACCCGGTTCCCCTCCCGGACCCCCCGAGCACGAGCGGGATTGCGACGGATAGCTCCACGAGGCTCAGCACGCCGAGCGCGCCGAGAGCCCACGGGCTCCCGATGGCGCGGAGGCTCTGGAACAGGGCCAGTGGGACTCCCGCGAGGAGAATGCCGGGGATCGCGACGAGCGTCGCCCACCACGCCCCCGTGTAGAGATTGACCACCGGCAGGCCTCGCGCGTGCGCGCGATGGAACAGGATGCCGAACTCGAGCAGGGCCGCCGCGGCCACGGCGGGGAACTCCGCGGCGATGAACGCGAGGAACGTGAGCGGCGAGAAGACTCGGGCGAGCGTGAGCACGCTCACGATCCCCGCGGCCCCGAGGTACAGAAGCACCACCAGCGTCGCCTTCCCGCCGATCATTGACCGGTCGGCGAGCGGCAGCGACCGGACGTAGGAATAGCCCATGACTTCGAGCGCGAAGAGCGCCGGCCCAAAGAAGGTTGCGAGGAGGGCGCTGGTCGAGACCGCCGCCGCGGCGAGATCGAACGCCGTCGAGGGGCTCGGGTTCGCGAACACGGTCAAAAGCCCGAGGGCGAGCGCATCCAGGAGCGGGAGCAGGATCACGAACGCAAAGCCGGGGGTCCGGGATGCGATCCGCAGGTCCTTCGTGATGATGGCGCCCGCGACGTGGACACTGGCGAGTCGGAACGCCATCTTCGCGCCGGAGTGGGCAGCCGCCGGGGTCGCCCGCGCGAGGCGCCAGCCGGCCGTCTCGAGCCACGCGGCGGCGTACAGGCCGGCGGCGCCGTACGCTACCGCCGCCCCGAAGGCGAACGGCACGGTGAGGGTCGGGCCGTGGAACGACCCCACAGTCCAGGCCGGCAGGAGTCCGAACGGCATCGGGAACGCCCCCACGACGCCGAACAATCGGACGGGCGAACCCTGCAGGCCGGTCAGAAGGCCAAGGAACGATGGCGCGGCGGCGATGAACCCATAGATCGCGAACGCCGGAACCGCCCAGAGGAGGAGGTACCCCCATCGAAGGATCGTCTGGGTCGGACTGGACGGAGAGCCTTGGACGCTGACGACGAAGAACTCCCCGGTGCGGAGAGCGAGCGCGACCGCGACCAGGACCGCAACCGCGACTCCCGGCAGCGTCGCGACTCCGGCCACCCAGGAGCCAAGGCCCGCGCCCACGGCGACCGGTAGCGCGACGAGGCACGTGAGGGCCGGAGCGTCGAAGAGCCGGGCGACGAGCAGGAGCGCGACGCGCCTCAGCGTCACCTCGGGGATGGGGAGCGTGCTCAGGAACGGGATGGTCCCGCTCGAGAGGTACGTCGGAAGCATCTGGAGCCCCGTCCACCAGAGCAGAGCCACGACCAGCAGCAGGACGGCGCCGACGATGGCCATGATGTAGAGGCCGCGATCGAGGTCCGGGGCGAGGAAGCTCTGGACCGGCGCCCGCAGCGAGAACCAGGCGCCCAGCGAGATGAGGGTGAGAATCCCCCCGACCAGGAGCTTGCTTTGCGTCACCCGCCGTCGGGCGCGCCGGGCGAGGGTGTCGCTGGGGGCGAGGGGCGGGAGGTTCCCCTGCCGAACGGCGTAAGTCGCCTGGAACGCGAGCTCGGAGTAGGCCGGCCCCGAGATTCGGATCGCGTCCCGCCAGCTCACGGGCCTCCGTCCCCCAGGGAGCGGACGGCTGCCTGCACGGCGGCCTCGTCCGAGGTGAGCTTGAGGAAGATCGACTCCAGGGTCGCGTCGCCATGGGCCCCCTGGGCGCGAAGCGAATCCAGGCTTCCCTCGCCCACGAGGCGGCCCCCGTCCAGTATGCCGACCCGGTGGCAGAGCCGCTCCGCCACCTCCATCGTGTGCGTCGTGAAGAGGATCCCCCGCGAGCCGCGGGTGACGTAGCGCTGGAGGAGCTCGCGCAGGATCCGGACCGAGCGCGGGTCCAGGTTGTTGAACGGCTCGTCCAGTACGAGGAGATCCGGCTGATGGAGGAGCGCCGCGATGAAGAGGACCTTCTGACGGGTCCCGTTGGAGAGCGTCGCGAGCGGCCGGTCGACTTCGGTGTCGAGCTCCAGGGCTTCGAGGTAGCGGTGGGCCCGCTCGGTTGCCGTCTCCGAGGCGATCGCGCGCACGCTCACGACGTACTCGAGGAACTCGCGGGGGGTGAGCGCGTCGAAGATGAGGGTCGACTCGGGAACGTAGCCCAGGCGAGCCTTGGTGGCGAGCGGCTCGGCCGTGACGTCGCGGCCGAATACCCGGACGGTGCCCGCCGACGGAGCGACGAGCCCGACCACCGAGCGGATCGTGCTGGACTTGCCGGCCCCGTTCGACCCGAGGAGGCCGTAGATCTCTCCGGGCCGGATCGTGAACTCCAGCCGGTCGACGGCGAGCGTTGCCCCGTAGCGGATCGTGAGCCGTTCGACCGATAGAGGTGGGGATTCCACGGGCCGCTCGGTATCGGCCATCGACGCCCGGCGACCTCTGGACAATGGCGTATAAATGGCAAGTCTCCATGCGACCGGTTGGTCCATGGACCTCGGGCCGCTCACCAACACTGCGTTCGCCGGCATCGCGGTCTTCGGCGCGATCCTGACCGCGCTCGCAGGACTCGCCTACCGGAGGTCTTCGTCGCCCCGCATGGCGCTCGTGACCACGGGGTTCGGCCTCATCGCCATCCAGGGAGTAGTGGTCGGGGTCGGATTGTTCACCGGAGGATGGGACCTAGCGACCCTCCTTCTGCTGTGCGCCGCGTTCGAGGCCGCACTCCTCGTCGTGCTGTTCATCGCGACGCTGGTCCGTTAGGGGGCGGGATGGAGGCCGCCGGGGTTCGGGTCGGCACGTGGGCCGAGCGGTTGTTCTCGTTCATCCAGCGCTACCCCGGGGTCCATCTCCGCGAGATCCGCCGGCGGCTCCAGATCCCGATCGGCACGCTCGACTACCACCTGTACCGGCTGGGTCGCCAGGGGCTGATCTCCGTCCGGTTCCAGGGCGGGTACAAATGCTGCTTTCCCGCCGTGGCGACCGCGACGAACAGCCCGATACCCGATGGTCAGCAGACGCTCCTCGCGCTGTTGCGCCTACCCGTACCTCGCGCCCTCTTGCTCCACCTGTACCTCGAAGGTCCGTCCTCGCCCGGCGACCTGGTCGAAGCCCTGGGCACCACCGGTCCCAACCTGTCGTACTTCCTGAAGCGACTCGAGACCACCGGCGTTCTCTTCCGGGACGGCCAGGGGACGTCGCGCACCGTCCGGCTCCACGACCCGAAGCTGATCCACGAGGTCCTGCTGCACTACGCACCGCTCCCGGAATCGGCCGTCGACCGGTTCCTTCGTTTCTGGACGGAGCTCCACCCGTGAGGGTCCCGCCTCGGCTTCAACGCCTGTTCGGGAACGGTTATACTTCCCCCGCTCCCCATCGAAGTGTGGTGCGCATAGGTTCACGCATGTTCCGCAGATTCGCTGGGCCCCCCCGGGGCACGGCCCCCTCGCTCGCCCTGTTGTCGCTCGGCGTGGCGAGCCTGAGCCTCCTGACGGGCCTCGCCTCGGCCGGCACCACCCCGGTCCATCTCGCCGCGGGGCCGTGGTCGCACTACGACACCGGGCGGGTGAACGTCGTCTATCCCTCGGCCCTTCCGATCGTCGAGCTGGTCCAGGACGCCAACGCCTCCCTCTCCGCGACCCTCGGCATCGCGGGGGTCTACGAGGTCACTCCGGGCGGGCTTCCCACGCCCCGGGTCGTCGCGGCCGCCTTCCCCTCGTCCGTGACGGCCTTCAATGGCTCCGCCTCGGGCGGGGCGACGGGCGCCCCCTTCTCGATGTTCGCCAATCTTGCGGTCTACCCCACCGAGGTGGCGCTTTGGGCGCCCGGAACGGCGGTGGGACCGTCGGCGGGACCGTTCGGTTCGGCGACCCTGTCGGTCGCGTTCAGCCCGACCCCCATCAGCACGACGGCGGCGGGGGTTGCGCTCAACTGGACCGTCTCGGGATGGCCCTGGGTCTCGTCCCAGGACCTCCTGGCCATCGCCCTCTCGTTCAACTACGCCTCGGGCGCCTCGTTGACGGCCTGCCAGCTCTCCCCGCTCGCCTCGCCATCGGTCCCCGCCTGCCTCGGCCACGGGATCGACGAGGGCGCGTCCACCTGGGGGTCCAACTACGCGAGCCTCGAGGGGGAGGGAGGTACCGGGCCGGTCGCCACGGTCACCTGGTCCCGCACGATCCAGTTCGGGACGGCTGCGTCCCCCGTCGTGATGGGTGCGCTCGCCTCGAACCCCGGCTCGAGCGACCTTGTCTTGATGGGGACCAATGCCGGTGCAGGCCCCGCCTCGGGCTCGCTCGGATTCTCGCTCGTGGCGCCCACTTCGGGCCCGCTCTCGGTTGTCATCACCGGCAACACGCTCGCCTATGCGCTCTCCGCCGCCGGGCTCGCCGCCCTCGCCGGCGGCGGCGTGGTCGCGTACCGGCGCCACGAGCGCGCCGTTCGGGCGCAGCTCTGAACCGCTACGACCCGCCGTCGCGCTCGCGCGTGGGAAGGAAGAGGATCACGTCCTTGATGGACGCCACGCCGAGGAGCGCCATCACGAGGCGGTCGACCCCGATGCCGAGCCCGGTCGCGGGCGGCATCCCGTATCGCATCGCCTCGACGAAATCTTCGTCCAGCGCGTAGTGCTCCTCTTCGCTCGACCCGAGCTGCTCGCGGAACCTCCGCTCCTGCTCATCGGGGTCGTTGAGCTCGGTGTAGGCGTTCCCGAGCTCGATCCCGCGGTAGAACAGCTCGAACCGCTCGATCCGGCCGGCGAGGGACCGGTGGCGCTTCGCGAGGGGACTGGTGGCGGCCGGGTAGTCGAGGACGAAGGTGGGCTTATCCAACGTCGGTTCCACGTAGTGCTCGAACAGCTTGTCGAGGAACTTACCGACGGGCGCGTCCGGCCGGACGGTAGCGCCGACCCGTCGGGCCTCGGAGGCGAGGCGCTCCCTCCCGATGTCGAGGACGTGGTCGAGGCCGCTTGCCGACTCGAGCGCCGCGACCCAGTCCACCGTCGCGAAAGGAGGCCGGAAGGCCTCGACGGCCGCCCGGGCCGGCGCGAGCTCGGGGAAGGTGGTCGCGAGGCGGCCCGCGAGGTCCTGGTAGAGCGCCTCCACCAGGTGTCGCATGTCGGTGTAGTCGGCGTAGGCCCAGTAGAGCTCGAGGAGGGTGAACTCCGGCGAATGGATGCTGTCCAGGTCCTCGTTGCGGAAGACGTGCCCGATCTCGTAGACCCGCTCCATCCCCCCCACGAGGAGCCGCTTGAGGGCGAGCTCGAGGGAGATCCGGAGCTGGAGATCGTCCCCGAGGTAGTTCGAGTGGGTGAGGAACGGCTTCGCGGCGGCCCCGCTCGCCGTCCGAAGGAGCGTGTTCGTCTCGACCTCCAGAAACCCGGCCGAGTCGAGATGGCGCCGCATCTCCCGGACGAGGAGCGAGCGGGCGGTGAACCGGGTCCGGCTCTCCTCGGAGGAGAAGAGGTCGACATAGCGACGGCGGATCCGCGCCTCCGGGTCCTGGAGGCCGTGGAACTTCTCGGGCGGAGGGCTCAGGGCCTTCGCGAGGAGGGTCAGCTCCCGGACCAGGAGCGACGGCTCGCCCCGTCGGGTCACGAGGGCGGTCCCCACGGCCCCGACGAGATCGCCCGGGTCGAGGTCGGAGATCCACTGCTCGTACGCCGCGTCGCCGACCTCGTCCACCTTGAGGAACAGCTGGAGAGGGCCGGATTGGTCCTCCAGGTCGAGGAAGGAGGTCTTCCCGAGCTGGCGGATGGTGCGGAGACGGCCGGCGACCGAGAAAGGGGGGCCGTCCGCGGAGGTGCCCGGGGCGAGGGGCCCGCAGGCGGCCACGACCGCGCGCGTCGGCTCGCGACCTGGGAAGGCCCAGGGATACGGCTCCACTCCCCGGCCGCGGACCCTCGCGAGCTTCGCCCGGCGCTCGCGGACCAGGGGGGAGTCGTCGGGGTCGGCCATGGGCTCTCGAGCGAACCGGGGGTGCTCGACCGAGAAAAGTCTGACGGTGCGATGGAACCGGGGTTCAGAGGGGAAGCCGCATCCACTCCACGTCGAAGTAGAGCTTCCCGCGCTTCACCGCCTTCGGCTCGACCCCGTACGTTTCGAACCCCAATTTCCGGTAGAGGGCCTTGGCGGGACCGTTCGTCGCGAACACGGCGAGGCGGATCGCCTCGAACCGGCCCCGGCAGCGTCGGATCGCGTCGCGCATCAGCGCCTCGCCGATCCCCCGTCCCCGGTGGTCCCGGTGCACGAGGAGGCCGAGCTCACCAAGGTGGGCGCCCTCGGAGGCCGCGCCCCCGCCGCACTGGCGAACGGTGCAGCTCCCGACGGCGCGGCCCCCGACTTCCGCGATGACGCAGACGGCGACGCCGTCGACGACGCGCCGGAAGAGGTCGGCGAACCACTTCACCTCGTCCTCGATCGTCGGGCGCGTGGCGAAGAGCGTGATCCCCACTTCGGGGTTCGTCGTCCGCTCGTCGTAGAGGAGAAAGTAGGCCTCGACCAGCGCGTCGAAATCGTCCCACTTCAGGTCCCGGAGGGTCACCGGCCCCGTGGGCTCCGTCATGCGTGAGCCAGGTGCGGGAGCGGCGCGAGCTCGCCTACCGGGCGAACCCCTCGAGGGGGAGTCGCTCGATGACGCTCGGGCGGACGAGAACGAGCTGGGGGCCGGGCGGGGCGGCCGGGCCCTGGGGAACGGCCTCGTAGAGGAGGAGGAACGTTCCGAAGAAGAACTCCGCCGTGGCGTCCCCTCCGCCGATCCCGTAGCTGACGTAGTCCGAGAAGTAGACGTGGACCTGCCCGGATCGGTGGCGCTTCAGGGAATCCAGGAACCCCGAGATCGCCTCGGGGCCCTTGCGCTGGAGCTCCTCCACGATGTCCCGCAGGAGCGGGCGCTGGGAGAGACCCCCCAGGCCGTCGTAGGCCAGGTAGACGGCCGGGCGCGGGTCCAGTGCCACGACGTCCATCCGCAGGACGCCGTCGACCGGTTTGGTGCGCATGGCGGTCGGCGCCTACCCTCCTCCCGTTAAGAAAGCTTCGGCCGGCGACGCTCGTCCCGCCGCCGGCCGGAACCGGTTCGCTAGTGGTCGTGCCCGCCGGGTCCGCCCGGCGCAGGCGGCGGCGACTTCTTGGACGCGATGACGTCGTCGATCCGCAGCACCATCTGGGCGACCTCGACGGCCGAGCTCAGCGCCTGGCGCTTCACGCGGAGCGGCTCGATGACCTTGAGCTTCCACATGTCGCCGGCCTTGCCCGTCTCCATGTTGACCCCGATGTTGCGGCTCGCGGCGTCGCCCGTGTGGGCGCCCCGAAGCTCGATGAGCGTGTTGATCGCGTCGTACCCGCCGTTCTCGCTGAGGGCCCAAGGGATGACCTCGAGGGACTGGGCGAACGCCTCGACCGCGAGCTGCTCGCGCCCGCCCACCGTGGGGGCGAACTTGCGCAGCTTCACCGCGAGGTCGATCTCGGTCGCGCCGCCACCGGGGCAGACGACCCCGTCCTCGATGACGCTCGAGACGACCTTGAGCGCGTCCTGGAGCGAGCGCTCGACCTCCTGGGTCACGTGCTCGGTCCCGCCGCGGATGAGGATGGAGACCGACCGCGGGTTCGAGCAGCCGGTGACGAACACCATGTGGTCGTCCCCGACCTTCTTCTCCTCGACGTGCTCGGCCCGGCCGAGGTCGCTCTGGGTGAGCTCCTTGAGGCCGGTCACGACCTTCGCGCCCGTGGCGCGGGCGAGCTTCTGGAGGTCGCTCTCTTTCACCTGCTTCACGGCGAAGACCCCCTCCTTGGCGAGGTAGTGGAGCACGACGTCGTCGATCCCCTTCTGGCAGACGACGACGTTCGCGCCGGCCGCCTTGACCGCCTCCACCATCCGGCGGAAGGTGCGGTCCTCCTCGTCCAGGAATCCCTGGATCTGGTTCGGATTCTTGATGTTGATCTTGCTCTCGATTTCCGTCTTCTTGATCTCGAGGGCGCTGTTGAGAAGCGCGATCTTCGCCCCGTGGACATCCTTCGGCATCCGGGGGTGGCCGCGTTCCTTGTCGAGGATGATCCCCTCGATGAGCTGGGTGTCGCCGATCGTGCCGCCGTGGCGCTTCTCGAGCTTGATCTGGTCGACGTCCGCCACAATGCGGTCGCCCCGGGTCTCGGTGATGCGCCGGACGGCGTGGACCACCGTCTTCGCGAGCGTGTCCCGCGAGCCGACGACGCCTTTCGAGCCCATCGCCGTCTGCGCGCACTCGATGAGGACCTCGTCGTCCTCGGGCTTCACGCGGGTGCCGATCTCCTTCTCGAGGAGCCGCTGGGCCTCCTGGAGCGCGATCTGGAACCCCCGGGTGATGACGGTCGGGTGGATGTTCTGCTCCAAGAGGCTCTCGGAGCGCTTCAGGAGCTCGCCGGCCAGGACCACGGCCGTGGTCGTCCCGTCGCCGCACTGCTGGTCCTGGGTCTTCGCGACCTCCACCAGCATCTTGGCCGCGGGGTGCTCGACGTCGACCTCCTTGAGGATTGTGACGCCATCGTTGGTGATCGTGATGTCGCCCATCGAATCGACGAGCATCTTGTCCATGCCGCGCGGCCCGAGGGTCGAGCGAACGGCGTCGGCGATCGCGCGCGCCGCGGCGACGTTGTTGTAGACGGCGCCCTTCCCGCGCTCGCGCTCGGTCCCTTCCTTCAGTACGAGTATTGGCGTGCCCTGTAGCATCTCAGCCACCGTCAGTGGCAAAATTGCTCTTCTATATAATTGTAGCCCAAGCCAAGGCTTCGGGAATTTGTCCGACGCCTCCGCCCGATCTCGGGGGGGGTTTCCTTCGCACCGCCCCGAGATTCGTCAGCGGTCCCGCCCGACTCCGATCAAGACTTCCAGGTCTCAACATCGGGCCCATGGTCGTTGGAAGCCCAAGCCGCCGCCCGGCGGAGGCTATCGGAGGCGTCGGAGGAAGTTGCAGACCTCATCTAGCGGTGATCTCCGGGCCGAGCCGTCTTGCACAACTCCCTCAAACGGTCCCGATGTCCCCTCCGGGGCGGGGCGAGCCTCTCCTTGCCCTAGGTCGTGCCCAGCGACCGGATAGTCAATGTGCTCATCGGGGTAGGGGTGACCCTTCGCCTTGAGTCGGGCGGCCATCGCGAAAGCCATCCTAGAAGACGGCCATACGCGATCGGCGCCTGCCGATATCAGTAGAACCGGCCCCTGAATCCTCTCGACCGGGATCTCGGCCTCAGGGTTGTCGGTCGCGGGACCGAACCGGGACGTGTACGGGAGGGGCCGTCCCCGAAGCGTCCACGCCGGTCCGCCAGGAGGCCAGCTGCAGAGCACTACGTTTCCCGGGACCATTGCGACAACTGCATTGACCAGGTCGGGGAAATGGACCCCTGAAAGTAACGCCGCCTCGCTTCCCCGGGACACCCCCAGAACCGCCAAGGGGCCACGTCCGAGGTGGAGCGATCGACGGAGTGCTTGCAGCGCCTGCTCGAAGTACTCCAGAGGAACTTCACGCAGCGTCGGCGGGAGTCCATCCCGCTTGAAGTAGGCAACCGAGAGTGCGGCGAACCCTTCCTGAGCCAGCCTCATCGCAGAAAGCTGTGGCTCCTGTCCGCCGGATCCCCCGATGAGGACGACTCCCGGAACCCGGTCTGGGGTCCGAGGCGCGAAAAGGGTCCCGATGACTCCATCCGCGGCAAGGGTAAGCTGGGACCGGTCGACTACTGCCACGTTCACCGTTCATTCAGAGAGCGACCCATAACGTCACGCCGCCTGGCCGTCGTTTAGAATCGCAAAGCCCCGGGTCAATTCCGGGCCGCGAGGGCCGGGTCGCTCCCCCCGTCCCGAGGGTGTGCGCCTTCCTCTCAGGGGGGCCTGCCGGTTGCGCCCGCGTCGCGCTCGCGCCACGCACCCCAGGCCTCGGTGATGCGGAGCGCGTTCTCGGCGGTCAGATTGAGCCATTCGACCACCTGACCTCCCTCCGAGCGTGCCTCGACCCGGGCGGTGAAGTACCCGGGACGCTGAATCCGAAGGATCCGCCCATAGTCGAATCGCGTCTCCCGCGGCGGAGTCCCGAGGAACTTCCCCGACATCCCGTCGTACGAGAGCAGCACGCGGCTGGGAGAGCGCCGCCACTCCCGGTAGTACAGCGTGCTCACGAGGCCCGCCACCAGAACCGAGTAGACCGCCAGCAGGAGCCCCAGGTCGGACGACGAGAGAGGGCTCCCGCCGACGGCGAAACGGTCGAGCAGCAGGACGAGGACAGCGCCGACCAGCCAGACCGGGATGAGCGGACCCGCGAACCGAAGAAACACCGCCCCGCTCACGGGATTGTCGAATTCGACCATCGGTCCCCGCCGGCGTGCTCCAGCGGCCACCCCCGCCGGGGGATTCCCCTCGAAAGGAGGGGGCTCCGCCGAGTTAAACCTATCCGGCAGCCGGTCCCGGGGCGGCGCTCTCACCGGCAAGCGCCACGGCGAGCCGGAAGTACGCTTCCGGAGCGAGTTCCTCGGGGCGAAGGTGGGACCACTCCGGTGGCCACTGGGCCCGCGCGGCGACCTCGTCGGGCTCAAGGGGCGGGTGCACGACCCGCGGCAGCAGGTTGCCGAGCTGCTTTCGCCGCCCGCTGAACAGGAGATGGACGGCCGATTCGAACCGGGCGACCGAGGGGACGGGAAGGGGCCCGTCGCGCGCGGTAAACCGGAGGATCCGCCCCTCGACCGCGGGTGCCGGTTCGAAGGCGAGGGACGGGACGACCTGGAACGCCTCGGCGCGGCCGTAGAGCGCCGCCTGGATCGTGAGCCGGCCGTACTGCTTGGTACCGGGCGACGCGGTGAGCCGGTCGACGACCTCCCGTTGCAGGAGCGCCACCACGCGCGGCACCCGCTCCCGGAAGAGCCGCTGGAGGATCGGCGTTCCCGTGGAGAACGGGAGGTTCCCGACCACGGCATCCGGCGAGCCGAGGGGGACCACGAGGGCGTCGCCGTGGACGACCTTGACGCGATCCCCGAACGTCCTGCGAAGATGGGCGGCGAGGCGGCGATCGCGCTCGATCACCGTGACGCCGACGTGCCCGCGACGGAGGAGCGCCTCCGTGAGCAAGCCGAGCCCGCCGCCGACCTCCACCACCCGGGAGGTCGGTGCTGTGTCCAGGAGGGCCACCTCGGCGTCGGCCGTGAACGGGTCGACCAGGAACGACTGGCCGAACTGGCGGGAGGGGACGACCCCGAGGCGCCCGATCAGCGCGCGGACCTCTGCCGGGGTGCGGGGGACACCGGGGACGTCCCCGGTCTCAGGGGGCGACGAAGAGGCGGTACTTGTCGTCAATCCCGCTCAGTTCCTGCTCGATCCGTCCGACGATGAGTCGCTCCGGGCTCTTGAGGTGGAGCCGGCTCTCGAGTTCCGCGAAGCTCGCGAACGGGGCCCGGCGCCGCTCGTCCAGGATCGCCTGCATGGTCTTCTTGCCGATCCCGGGCAGAAGCTCGAGCAGGTGAAACCGGCGGGAGACCGCGGGGGCCTCGTTGAAGAACCGGAGGTAGCGCGTGGGGTCGGCGCGGACCGCCTTCTCGAGGGCGATGGCGAGCTCCGAACGCGCCGCCGATGTGAGCTCGGGATAGCCGATCCGCCGACGGACGTGGTCGATAGGCGATGGAGCTCCCGGGGTGGCAAGTAATGGGACACGGTCCCCGACGACGAGAGCGACCCCGGGTCTCGGGATCAGCTCGAGGAGCTTGAGCTCGGTCTCGCCGAGGGCGATCGCCAGGGTCTCGCGGTGGTAGCCGCGGTCGGTCTGGCGGCCGCCCGGCAGGTAGTCCAGGATGTAGGCGAAGCTCTCCACGGTCGGACTCCCCCGTTCATCGGTAGCGGGCGATGATCTCCAGCAGCTTCGTGAGCTGCGCCTCGTCCAGAAGGACGCGGTCCTTCGAGAAGAGGAGGCGGACCTCTTCCGGGTACTGGGGGAGCACGTCCGCGAGCTTCACCGCGGCCGACGTGTCCACGAACGGGAGCGACTTCAGTTCGGCGATCAGCTTCTCGGTGTCGGCGACGGAGAGCCGGGTGAACGCGTCGGCGTGCTGCTGGGCGAGCATCGCCTCGCGCGGGAGCGTGCGCCGGCCCGCCTCCTCGGCGAGGAGGTCCTTGACCCGGCTCAGCGGGACGGGCTCAGTCATGGGCTCCCGCCCGTCGGGCCGTGGACTCGGCGGAGATGAGGTGGATGGGGGTGGCGATGAGCTCCTTCGGCTTTCCGCCGTCCATGAAACTCAAGCGATACGCGCGGCCGACGCGACCCAGGACGATGCAGGTCCGGCCCTGGTAGCGCGGATGCGGCTGGCCGTGAGGGTCGGACGCCTCGAGCCGGACGACGACCCGGTCCCCGACATCGAACTCCTTGAGGAACTGGGTGACCGGCGGCATCCCTCGTTCGCGGACCTCTTTCGTGAGCACGCCGCGGGTCCGTGACTTCGAGCCCTTCGAACTCTTCACCATCTACGCCACCTCCGAATCGTGGATCTCCAAGACGTCGAGCGATTCCACGCTCAGCGGCACCCCGAGCAGCTGGGCGAGGTTCGGGTCCGTCCGTCCTCCATCTCCTTCCACCCACTCCTTGATGTACGTGCCGGCCTCGGCGCGCAGGTCGAGCGTGAACCGACCAGCCTCGGCCTCGACCACGTGCGCGGCGACGACCCGACGCGTGCGAACGCGGTCGGCTCGCCGGTGCGCAACGCGGGTGGGCGTCCGCTGGGCGATGGCTCGGCCCGCGACGAACGTCAAGGCCTCATTAATCTTTGCCAACGGAGACTCGCCCCGAACGACAACGCGGTAGCTCTTCTCCGGCGATGCCTCCTTCACTCGGACGACGTCCGCGGCCTCCGCCACCACCGCCTCGCCGACCTCGACGCGGCCGGCGGAGGCGGACCCCACCGTGCCGGCGAGGCTGGGGATGTCGATCGAGCGTGTGCGGGGGCGCAGCACCTCGAGGACGAACGGTCGGCCACGGCCGAGCATCCGGGCGTCAATGTCCTCCCGGCCCATCCCGTGGAACCGGGTCCCTTCGCCCCCGGTCGCGGCCAGGAACGGGGCGGCCACGATCTCCTCCACGCTTTCGGAGTAGGTCTTACCGGTACCCCCGCACTTGGTGCAACCCCGTCCCGAGCAGGACCGGCAGGGCCACCGGGTCTGGGGCAGCGTGCGGTCAAGCTTCCGGTAGCGGCCCCGGAGGTAGAGCGGCATCACCGTCACCTCGACCCGGCCGAGCGGAAGGTCCGCCACGAAGACGACATCCGGGCGATCCGGCCCACCGGCCGCACCGCTCCGCGCCTCCACCGACTTCCCCAGCTCCCGGTTGAAGGCGCCCCGGGCGCACTCGCCCCAGGCGCTTCCGATCTGGGTCCAGACGGACTCCTCCTCGGCCAAGAGCTCGGGGTCCCAGCGCGAGCCGCAGGAGAACCGACGCCACTCGAGGCCTACCGCCGCGCCCACCACACGGTCGGTCCACATCTCCAGTCGGCCGAACGTGCCGCGGCAAAGCCGGCACGTCTCCACGGGGGGAACGAGCCGGCCGAGCGCGGCCTCCAACTTCGTCGTCCGCTGGGGGTTCGTGAGACCGTGGCCCCACCGGCCCACCAGGCGGCCGAAGCATTCTCGACAGAGTCCCAACGGGAGCGCTTTCTCCGCGACCGAGAGGACCTCGGGGGGAGTTTCGAACACCGTCGGGGCTTCCGGGGGAGTCGCCATCCCCCCAGCGACCCCGCGCGAGAAATGAGGTTGGCGTCGGGGGCCGTGAGAGGGTCGGGACAGCGCGTCGACCCCGAACCTTCTTACGCGAACGCCGGTTCCTGAGACAACCCGTGGCCGCCATCACCGAGGACGAGCTCACGCGCGCCATCGAGCGGACGCTCGTGGCGCGAGGGAAGATCCCGGCCGACTCGGCGCGCGCGGTCGCCCGCGTCGTCCTCAACTACTTCGGGCTCGACGACTCGGTGCTCGACAACAAGGTCGCAAGCGAGGACCGCGACCACTTCTATCGCCTCGAGGAGGAAGGCCTCTTGTCGAGCGAAGAGGAGGACGCGACCGTCTCCCGGGGCAAGACCTGGCGGATCCACTACTGGCTTCTCAAGAAGGACCGGATCCGGGAGGTTGGCCAGTCCCATGATGAACGGCCCGAGCCGGACGCCGATGCCGTCTACCGGGCGATGAGCGACAGCGCCTGGAGCCGCACCCCGCCGCCCGGTCCCGGTGGGAACGCAGCCCCGCTCCACCCACCCTAGCGGGTCGGGGGAGTTCGGCGGACGGGCGGCGGCCGGAAGTTGGGGTGCACGGCCGCGGCGCCGGGGAAGTCCGTGGCCTGAATGACCGAGCGGGCGTGCTCGATGGCGCCGAACGCGAACCCGATCGCCACGAAGAGCGAGAGGAAGCCCGCGAGATCGACGTAGCCCGAACCGAACCCGAGGAACGCCAAGATCGCCCCGAGCGAGGCGAGCAGGTTGAACGTCGAGTGCATGAGGACGGCGAGGAGGTAGTAGCCGCCGGCGGCGCCCGAGCGCTTCTGGAGGCGGCTCGCGGCGTAGCCGTACCCGAACATCGAGGTCGTGCTCCCGTGCAGCACCACGCTCGAGACCGAGCGGACGAGGATCAGGATGATACCGGCCGCGAGCCCCCCGGTCGCGAACGCACCGAACCCGTAGAGGAACGTCTCGAAGAACCCGAAGCCCAGTCCCGCGGCCGCGCCGAAGACGAGCCCATCGGAGACGAGCCGAAGCTGCGGGCCGACGCGGGTCACGCCCGTCGCCTTGAGCCCCTCCTCGACGAACGGGGCGATGACGAGGACGAGGAAGAACGCGCCCAGGGACGAGTTGCCGTTCAGGAACAGGAACTCGGGGCCGGGGTACGCCTGGCTCACGGCCGTCCCGAGGCCGACGATGACCGCCTCCAGGATCGCCGCGATGATGGTCGCGATGACGGCCCCGTAGACGAACGTGCCAAGAAGCGGGCCCCACCCCAGCATCTCGAAGCGCTCGCTGCGCCGGATCCAGGCGAGGTAGAGCAGCGCCGGTACGAGAGCGACCAGGACGAGCAGGAAAAGTTCGAAGAGGGCCGTGGTGACGTCGCTCATGGGGCCGGGTAGCGGTAGAACCCCTCCCCGGTCTTCCGGCCCAGGTGCTTCGCCTCCACCATCGACCGGAGGAGGGGGCACGCCCGGTACTTCGGGTCGTGAAAGCCGTCCCAGAGGACGTCCAGGATGGAGACCGCCGTGTCGATCCCGACGAGGTCGACAAGCTCGAACGGCCCCATCGGGTGGTGGAACCCGAGCTTGTAGGCCGTGTCAATCTCCTCCTTGGTCGATGTCCCCTCATAGAGCATCCACGCGGCCTCATTGATGAGGACGGCGAGGGCGCGCGTGGTGACGAACCCCGGCGTGTCCTTCGAGTTGACGACGGTCTTCCCGAGCGCCGTCGCGAACTGGCGCGCGCGCTCGAGGCTCTCGGGGGAGGTGAGGAACCCGGGTATCACCTCGACCAGGTCCATCTGAAGGACCGGGTTGAAGAAGTGGATCCCGACGAGGCGCGCCGGGTTCTGGAGGGCCGAGCCGATGGACGTGATGGGGAGGGAGGAGGTGTTGGTGGCCAGGAGCGCCGTCGGCCGCGCCACCTTTTCGATCTCCTGGAACAGCGACCGCTTCAGATCGAGGCGCTCGGGGGCCGCCTCGACGATGACGTCGGCGCTGTCGGCCCGGCGCAGTCCGATCGCCGGCTCGATGTTCCCGAGGGCCAGGGCCTGGGCGGACTCGCTCACCTTCCCCCGCCGGACTGCGGAGCCGAGCGCCCGCTCGACGTTGGAGCGGCCCCGGCGAACGAGCTCCTCGTTCACGTCCTCGAGGGTCACGGCCCATCCCGCGAGCGCGGCCTGGGCCGCGATGCCGCTCCCCATGATCCCCGCACCCACGACGAACACGCGGTGACGGACCGAGTCGCGGGGGTCGCTGGACGGGGAGGCGGCGGGCTCGGTCATGGGACGACCGCCCCCACCCGCTCGGCGGACTTGAGCGATTCCCGGTACTCGCACGCCCGGCACCGCTCCCCGGTCGAGGGTTCGCCGCAGTCGACGCACCGCGCCGGCGCCCCCACTTCACCGGGCTCCAGGAGGTCGACGATCTGCTCGTGGCTGCGGAGAAGCGCCTGGCGGGTCCCCGGGATCGCCTCCTCGAGCCGGTAGAGCACGTCCCGGAAGACGTTACGCGACGCCCGTCCGGCATGGGGGCATTCTCCGTGGTCGAATGGGGTCGCCGTGAGGAGCGCGTAGAGGAACACCTCGCGCTCGGGCACCTGGGCGAGCGGGGCGACGCGGGGGACCAGGTCCGGCTGTCGCCGCCGGTGGGGCGCCATCCGTACCATCCGCCGGATGTCGGCCCGCGCGACGTTCATGAGCACGGTCTGGGCGAGGTCGTCCAGGTTGAACCCGAGCACGAGCGCGTCCGCGCCCACGTCCCGCGCCGCGCGGTTCAGGAGCTGACGCCGCCAGACCCCGCAGTACGAGCAGGGGGCGATCCCCGCGAGCGTGCGAGCGGCCGAGTCCGTGGTCGTTCCGAGCTGGTCCTTCGCCGAGACGACCCGATGCTCGACCCCGAGGCGGTGGGTCAGCTCCCGGGCCTTCACCACCGTGTCGGCGCGATATCCCTCGATCCCCTCGTCGACGGTGAGCGCGACGAGCCGGACGGTCGGACGTCGGGCGAAGTAGCGATGGGCGAGCTGGAGCGTGACGGCGGAGTCCTTGCCGCCGGAGAGCGCGACGGCCACCGTTCCCCGGTGGAAGCGGGGCAACTGGCGATGGAACGCGTGCCGGGCCCGGTCCTCGACGCTCTCCCGCAGGTGGGAGCCGCACAGGTGGTCACCGGCGTAGGGCCGGTCGATGGCCGCTTCCGCCTCGCACCGGTCGCAGTGCACGATCCCTCCGAGAGAGGCCCGGCTAATTAGTTCCCGGAGCGGAGCGTTCCGGTGGAGGCTCACGATTAATTAGGAAGGTCCCGGCCAGAGACGAGCGATGGCCTCGGCCGTCGTCTCTCGGGATCGCTCTGGCGCTCTGAAGCGCCCCGCTCGGCCGGCCGGCGAAGCGGAGTTCTCCGTCGGCGACATCGTAGAGCGATTCTCCCGCCACCTGCAGTCGCAGGAACGGAGCCCGTGGACGGTGAAACAGTACTCCCACATCGCGCGGATGTTCCTCGGGTACGTGGCGAAGCCCCTCGAGGAGGTCTCGCGCCGGGACCTGGAGGCGTTCCGCGAGCACCTCGTCCTCCAGCGGCACTACTCGAAGAACTCGCTGTACACGACCATCCGGGGGCTCACGTGCCTGTTCCGGACCTTCCAGCTGAACGCGGCGGAGGGCCTGGAGGCGCCCAAGCGGCCGGAGCGGCTCCCGCACTATCTCTCCGAGGAGGAAACGCACCGGCTCTTCGAGGCCGTCCGTGACTCGCCCCGAGATTCGGCGATCGTTCACGTCCTCGCGTTCGGCGGGCTTCGGGTAGGGGAGCTCTGCCACCTCGAGCTCGAGGACGTCGAGTTCGAGCGGAACATCCTCCACGTCCGGTCAGGGAAAGGCGACAAGGACCGAGAGGTCGTCATCGAGGAGCGGACCCGCGCGGCGATCGACCGGTACCTGACGGAGCGGACGCTCGCCGGCGAGGGGACCACGCGGCTGTTCCCCGTGGGACCCGTAACCGTCGAGCGGCTGATCCGCAAGGCGGCCGCGCGCGCCGGGATCCCGCGGCGGGTCACGCCCCACATGCTGCGTCACACCCTCGCGACGGCGCTCCTCTCGCGCGGCTGCGACATCCGCTACATCCAGAAGCTGCTCGGCCATTCCTCCGTGGCGACCACGCAGATCTA
>DASQHP010000026.1:0-15490 GCA_035632035.1 Thermoplasmata archaeon
TCATCCCGAGGACGTTCGCCCGACGGACCATCTCCCGCGCGATCTCGCGCTCGTTGCGCTGGGCACGCGCGATCTCGAGCGCGGCGTCGTGATGCCGAAGGGACTCGTCGTACCGGCCGAGGAAGTAGAACATCTCACCGCGCAACCGGTGAAGGGCCATGAGCGTGAGAGGTTGGGTGGGAGGGTTCGGGCTAGCCAGGAGGTTAGACGTGAGCCGTTCCGCCTCCTCCCACTGGCCCTCGTTCACGATGATCCGTGCGAGATAGACGGTGAGCAGCGCGCGCTGCGCGGACGGGACCTCGTCGCGGTGCGCGAACTCCTCCTGGGCTCGCCTCAGGAGCGTCTCGGCCTCCACCAGCTCGCCCAGCCGGTCGAGCTGCACGGCGAGGTCGAGGGTGAGGTCGAGCTCCGCCACGGGGTCTCTTGGCGTGAGGCGGCGCTGGCACTCCAGCGCGCGCTCGAGGTGGAGCCGGGCCGTCGGGGTCGCCATCGCCCGCGCCGCGAGCTCGCCGGCGAGTCGGTTGTAGTGCGCGGCCTTCTCGTCGACCTTTCCCAGGTAGTAGTGCAGCGCGAGCGCGTAGATCGTGGGCTCGTCGGCCGCCCCCATCGCCTCGAGCGCCTCCCCGACCCGACGATGCAGGAGTCGACGGTGGGCTTCCGTGAGCGACGAGTCGACCTCCCGCCGCAGGTCCTCGCGCAGGACCACGATCTCCTCGTTGGCGGACTCGCGCACGACGCCGTGGTGAACGAGACCTTGGACCGTCTCCGTGAGTCGCTCCTCATCCTCTCCCGTCGCGCGGAGCAGCAGCGAGAACGGGAACTCACGGCCCAGCACGGCCGCGACGGAGAGTACCCGGCGCTCCGGCTCCATGAGCGCGGAGAGGGTACGGGCGGAGTGCGGACCGCCCGCCAGGGGTCGTGCCGCGTCCGGTGTCCGGAGGATCAGCTCGAGGAACTGGGGGTTGCCGCCGCTCTGGGTGTGCCAGCGGGTGAGGTCGTCCTGGTGGATCGCCCGCCCGGGGACGAGCCCGCGGACGAATTCTCCGACCTCGGCCGCGGAGAGGGGAGGCACGACGATCCGCTCGGCCCCGGTCAGCCGGACAACCTCCTCGAGGAGTCCCCGGCGATCCTCGCGGAGACTCGCGAGCGGGAGGCTGGTGGCGAGGATCCAGAGACGATGGCGCTCGAGCTCGGGCCCGATGTCCCGCAACACGGCGAGGGACGGCTCGTCCGCCGTGTGCAGGTCGTCCAGGAGGAGCAGCGTGGCGCCGGTGTCCGCGATGGCCAAGAGCCGACCGGCGATCTGGGCGGACATTCCGCCCCGCGCCCCGATCGCCGCGCCGCCGGGGTCGACCAGCTGCTCCAGGAGCCGCTCCTCGACCGGCCAGAACTCGCGGGCCTCGTGCCGGTCGGCCCCGGGGGCGAACCCCAGGATCGGGGTGGACTCGCTCGGCCCCCTCGCCGCGAACGCGAGCGACGAGCCCATCGGGGCCGGCTCGGCCGGAAGATGCGTCGCGCTCTCCAGCGCGCGTCGCAGGAGGAGGAACGGCGGGGGATTCTCGAGGGAGGGCGCGCGGCCGACCAGGAGATGGAGCCCCTTCTCGTTCGCCGACCGGATCACGTCGGCCACCAGGGTCGATTTCCCGACGCCGGTCTCCCCCTCGAGAAGGGTGAACCCACCGCGGCCCGAGACCGCGGCGTCCGTTCGCCGTCGCAGGGCGTCTACGGCCTCCAGGCGACCGATGAACGGCCGCGCCGCCGCTGCCATGCCTCGCCGCTAGGGGGGTCGCGGGGTATATCCGCGTCGCTCCTTCGCGGCGGCGAGGAACGGGAGCGGCACGACCCGGGCCGGTACGGACCGGCCGCGCAGCTCCAGGCTGAGCTCGGTCCCCGGCGCGTCGAGCGGGCGGGGGAGGTACGCGAGCGCGATCCCCTTCTGGAGCGTCGGGGAATGCCCGCCGCTCGTGGCCGATGCGACGACATCGGCGCCGTGATGGATCGGGGTCCCGTGCCGCGGGATGGCGCCCGGCTCGTCCACGAGGAGCCCCGCAAACCGCACTTTGACGCCCTCCTTGGCCTGGGCCTCGAGGGCGTCGCGGCCCACGAACGGATGGTCGAGGTCCACGAACCGCTCTTGGGCGGCCTCGAGGGGCGTCCGGTCCCGGTTGAAATCCTGACCCGAGAGGAGGTAGCCCTTCTCCATCCGCAGGGTGTCTCGGGCGCCCAGCCCGCAGGGGACGACCCCCGCGGCCACGAGACGCCCCGCAAGGGCGACCGCGTCGGTCCCCGGAACGAACAGCTCGTAGCCGAGCTCGCCGGTATAGCCCGTCCGGCTCACGAAGATGGATGAATCGAGCGCCTGCGGGAATCGGAGGCCGACGACCCCTTCGGCGGGGATCGGGCTCCCCGGACCCGATGGGAAGAAGCGGCTCGTGTAGAACTTGAGCCCATCTAGCTTCCAGCCGAAGACCGACTCGAGGATCTCGCGCGACCGGGGTCCCTGCACCGCCAGGATGGTGACCGCTCCATTGTGGAGCACGATGGTCGTGTCGGGGCGGCGGTGCTCGGTGAGGAGCTCGACCACTTTCGTCGCCCGCCCCGCGTTCGGCACGACCAGGAACTGTCGGGCGTGGGCGTCCCCTCCGTCCAGGTGCGTGATGAGGAGGTCATCCAGGATCGCGCCGTTGAACTCGGTGAGGAACGAGTAGTGGCACTGACCTGGCGCGATCTTCGCCGCGTTCGCGGTCGTGCGGCGGGAGAGAAGGTCGCTCCCGTGCTCGCCGGAGACCGACACGATGCCCATGTGCCCCACGTCGAAGAACCCTGCGCCCTCGCGGACGGCCCGGTGCTCCGGAATGATCCCGTCGAAATAGAGCGGCATCTCCCACCCGTTGAACGGCACCATGTGGGCGCGCCGGGCCACGTGGAACGGGTGGAGGGGCGTCTCGCGGAGGGGCGCGCTCGGGGCCGGCTCGGCTTCGCTCATGTGACGATCTCCGTAAGGCGTCCCAACTCGATCGCGTGGCGGACCTCGCGGGCGATGCGCCGGCCGGTGCTCATCGGCTCCCGCCACAACGCGTTCCCATACGGGTGCCCGAGGCCCAAGTGGATGTTCGTGCCGCCCCCGATCCGGACGGCCACATCAAACACCCACGGAGTGCCCTCGGGGTCGATGCACGTCTGCAGGCAGAACGGTCCGATGATCCCGGGCGGGTAGCGTTCCCGGGCGGCGGCCACGAACTTCTCGCCCAGCTGGAACACCTCCTCCAGGATCGACTCGCGGACCGTAAGAGTCCCGTGCCCGACCACCGTGTAGCGCGGGGATCGTCCGGCCTCGCCCATCTCGAGCTGCTCGGCCGCGGGCAGGCGGACAAGGCCGTCCAGCGAGCTCTCCCGTCGCTCGTCGACCCCCAGGAGCTCCAGGCCCTCGCCGGCCGCCGCGAGCGGGGAGTGGAAGAAGTTGAAGTTGAAGACGGGGCCCACCACATACCTCTCGATGCGGGCCGCCGCGAGGTCGGCTCGGGTGACCGTCCCGGCGCGCTCCAGCGCGGCCGCCTTCGAATCGTACTCTTTCGGCGAGGCCGCCGTGAAGAACCCTCGTTCCAGGCGTCGGACCGCGTGCGGGAGCTTCACCATGGTGAGCGAGTCGATCTGCTGGGGGGAGTCGACCCGCTCGGGAGAACGGATCCCCGCCCGGGTGAGGAGGGAGTAGTAGTTCTCGCGCTCCGATCGCTCCTCGATCCGAAGCATGTGACGGGAACCCACCATCGGGATGCGGAGGTTCTCTTCGATGTCGGGGATCGGGACGTACGAGCTCAGGGCGCGATTCGGGACCAGCAACACGCGTCCCGCGCGAAGCCGGGCCTGGCCATCGGGAGCGAACGCGTCGGCGAACTTGGGGAACGCCCAGGTCTCATCGACGCATCCCCTCTTCGCCGCACCCTGGGGGTCGCGGACCGCCCGAAAGTAGTGCGAGTACGTTCGGTCCCGACCTGCCATCGCCAGGACGACGGTCCGGAACCCCTCGGCGACGGCGCCATCCGAAATGTCGAGCGCGGAGTGGGAGCCGACGCAGCCGATGGCGACTCGCGTGCCGTAGCCCTGGACCCACTCCTGGGCCTCGGCCCGGGCGATCGACATCGGACGGGGGCTAGCCTAGAGACGCATAAGCGCTCGCGCGACGCGCTCGGGAGTCAGCGGTAGCTCTCGGACCTCGGCCCCCGTCGCGTCGCTCACCGCGTTCGAGACGGCCGCCGCGACCGGGATGATCGGGGGCTCTCCGACGCCCTTCGCCCCGAACGGACCGGCGCCGGCGAACCCTTCCACGAGCTCCACGCGGATCGGAGGGACCTCGGCCAAGGTCGGGATCCGGTAGTCGAGCAGCCCGGGGTTCAGCATACGGCCCTCGTCGTTCCAGAGCGTCTCCTCCGTGAGCGCCGTACCGAGGCCCATCACCGCGCCCCCCTCGACCTGGGCCCGGACCATCTCGGGGTCGATGGCGACCCCGACGTCCTGGACCGCCAGCGAGCGCTCGACCCGCACCCGGCCCGTCTCGCGGTCGACCGACACCTCGGCCAAATGAACCGTCGCCGTGAAATCCGTGTACGGGTAGAAGGTGCCGTCCAGGACTCGCGCGTCATCGATCGACTGCTCGGCTCCGAAGTGGCGGCCGTGGGTCTCGAGACCCGGCCCCTGCGTCTCCTCCGGGGTGAGGAGCGTCCGCACGGTCCGTCGTTCACGGCCCCGGACGGCCACGAGCTCGCCCCGCTCGAGCTCGAGCCGAATCTCCGCGTCGGGGCCGGGCCAACGCTCCCGCAGGATCTCGACCGTCTGTCGCACGGCCTTCTCCACGGCCTGTCCGAGCGCCCCTACCGTACGGCTCCCATAGACGCCCGAGTCGAACGGGGCGTCCCGGGTGGAATGGGGTTCGACCCGGATCGCTTCGGATGGGGTCGGCAGGACCCGGGCCGCGACCGCGGGCAGGCCGCGAACAATGCTCCCATTCCCGATCTCGCGTTCGCCCTCGACGATCACCAGCTCCGTGGGAGTGAGACGCACCGTCGCCTCGCCGCCGGCCCCGGTCCCGGTCGACCAGAACCCGCAGCCGAGGCCGATCCCCCGGCCGGGAGATGCCTCCCTCCGCCACTCGTCCCGTACACGCGCGGCGATCTCCAACGCGCGAACGAGGCCGAACGGACCCACGCGCTGGCCGAGCGCGGTCGTATCGCCTTCCCGCAGCGCGTGGGTGATTCGGAACGCGATGGGGTCGACATGGAGCCGACGGGCGATCGCATCCATGTGGGACTCGACCACGAAGGCGCACTGGGGAGCGAACGGGGCCCGGTGAGGACCGAACGGGGGCTTGTTCGTCCTAACGGCATACCCCTCCAGCTCGACGGCCGGCAGGCGGTACGGTCCGGCAAGGAAGGCGATCGCGAAGCCCGTGGCGAAGTCCCGGCCGGGGAGCGAGTCGCCGGTATCCAGGAGGAGGCGGACCCGCCGGCCCGTGAGCCGCCCGTCGTGCACGGCCGACTCGATGCGGACCACGGCCGGAAGGGTGGAGCGCCCGAGGAGGAACTCCTCCCGGTAGGAGAGGGTCATTTTGACCGGGCGTCCCGCGGCGGCGGCGAGACCGGCGGCATACGGCTCGAGGAACGCCGCCGCCTTGCCGCCGAACCCGCCTCCGACCCAGGTGCCCTCGACGTCGATGGCCGATTCCGGCACACCGAGGCGCGACGCCAGATCGTCCCGGACCCCGAACGGGCTCTGCGTCGAGGTCTCCATGTGGATCTCGCCTCCCTCCACCCGCGCGAGACAAGCGTGGGGCTCGATCGCCACCTGCTGGACGCCGGAGGTGCGGTACGTCTCCGACACGACCAGGCTCGCCGAGCGGAACGCGGCGTCCACGTCCCCGAACCGGGCGTGGACCCGGGTGTTGACGTGCGGAGAATGCCGGGCCTCGCGCCCGGGGAACTCCGGGAAGATCGAATCGATGTCCAGCGCCACGGGCAGCGGGGCGACGTCGACCTGAACCGCCCGGGCCGCCCGCCGCGCTGCGGCGAGCGACGGGGCCGCGACGGCCGCCACCGGCTGGTTCCGGTAGGTCACCTCGTCGACGGGGAACAGCGGCCGGGTCCCCGGCGTGGGACCGGGAAAGAGGCGCGCCATCTCTCGCCCATCGATGGCCACCGCCCCCTCGACCCGCCGGGCCTCGGTCAGATCGATCGACCGTATCGTGCCGTGGGCCACGGGCGCGGGGACGAGCACGCCCCAGAGCATCCCGGGGGTCTCGAGGTCGGCACCGAACCGGGCCTCGCCCCGCAGCTTCACCTCAAGGTCGGAGCGGCTCGTCGTCACGTTCCCTCCGTCGTGAGGGACCGCACCGCCCGTTGGATCGCCGCGTACCCCGTGCACCGGCAGAGATTGCCCTGCAGGTCCTCCAAGAGCTCCGAGGCGGGAGTCGCCGGTGGACGCTCCTTGAGGAGTCCGGCGAGCGCGAGCACGAAGCCCGGCGTGCAGTACCCGCACTGCACCGCCTGGGCGCTGGCGAACGCGGCCTGGACCTTCGCCACGACCGCATCTCCCTCCGCCCCTTCGATCGTGACGATCCGCTCCCCGTCCACTTCGTGGGTGAGCGCGAGGCAGCTCAGCGTCGACCGGTCGCTGACCAGGACGGTGCAGGCGCCGCAGTCCCCGCTCCGGCATCCCTCCTTGGTTCCTTTGAGGCCGAGCCGCCATCGCAGAGTGTCGAGGAGCCGTTCGTCGTCGGGGATGTCCCCGCGCTCGACGGGACGGCCGTTGACGGTACCCCTCCAGGCGCGGCTCACGGCTCGCCTCCGGCCGGAAGGGAGGACTTCACCGCCCGCACGATGAGGACCTCCAGTACCCGGCGCCGGTAATCTTCCGTGGCCCGCTTGTCGCCGCTCACCTCGGCCTGCTCCGCGGCGACGACGGCCGCCCGGGCGACGATCTCGGAAGTGGGACGGTGTGTGTCGAGGAGGCTTTCCGCACCGACCATGCGGGTCGGGACCGGTCCGAGGCCGCCCGCCGCGATGCGCCAACGCCCGAGCGAGGGCGACCACGCCGCCGCCACGCCCACCTGGGAGATGTCGTTCGCCGGACGGACGCGCTGCCAGAGGTACGCCGAGGGCCGCGGCTCGGGAACCTCGACCGACTCGATGAGCTCCGCTGGACCGAGCGCCGTCGAGCGAGGACCCCGGATCAGCTCGGAGACCGAGAGCGTTCGCGGCCCTCCAACCCCGATCAGGTGGACCCGCGCGTCGAGCGCCAGCAGGATCGGGATCAGGTCGGAAACCGGCGCCGCCCGTGCGAGGTTCCCGCCCATCGTCGCGCGATGCCGGAGGGGAACGCCCCCCACGGCCCGTACCGCCGACCAGAGTCCAGGGAGGTCGCGTCGCACCCGCGGGTCGCCCTCGAGGTCGGAGAGCGGAGCGGTGCTCCCGATGGAGAGCGTCGACCCGTTCCATCCGACCGTTCGCCACGGAAGCCGCCGGAGCGAGACGACCCGGCGGTGCTCGGGTCTCGGGCCCGAGAGGTCGAAGAGGAGGTCCGTGCCCCCCGCGAGCACTGTCGTCGGCGGTGCTCCCGGCTCGGCGAGGAGTTGGATCGCCTCGCCCGGAGTATCGGGAATGAGCAGGGAGAACGGCATCGGCCCCGGGACAGGGGAACGAGTGAAAGCCTTTCCTCGGCCGGTCCGGCGACCGAGCCTTTATGGCGCGCGGCTCTCGTCCCCGGCCCCGATGCCCTTCGAGCTCACGCTCCGTTACGTGACGCCCCTCACTCCGCTTTCCGACCTGGATGAGGTGCTGAAGGAGTTCCTACGCATGGTGGGGTACCTGCCGGAGCACGAGGACGCGCGGAGCGGCGAAGGACCGGCGGAGACGACGGTCGGCTACCGCCTCGTCCGCGACTGCCTCCTCAAGGATTCGAGCCGCCCCTGGTATGTCGAAGAAGTGACGGCGGTCCTCAAGACGTCGAAATCAACGGCCTATCGCTACATCAACCGCCTCAAGGCGCTCGACATGCTCGAGGAGGTCGCGGCGGAGTCCGACGGCAAGGGGCGAAAGGGGTACCGGCTGCGCTACGGCAACCTCGCCCAGGCCTGGGACTTCACCGAGGCGAACGCCCAGAACGCCCTGCGGCGTTATCGGGAGACGGTGAATCACCTGCAGCGGCTGATCGAGGCGGCGCAGGGCGCGGCGGTCCGCGCTCCGGCGACCCCGGCGGCCGGCACGAAGGAAAGGAAGTCCAAGGGATGAAGAGCGATACGTCCACCCCCAACGCGAAGAAGTCGCCGATCGTGCTCACGTCGGGCTCGCGGATCCGCGCGCGCAGCGCGGGAACGCGGGACGATGCCCTCGTCTCGAACGGACTGTTCCGGGGGCTCGTCTCCATCGGGGGCGACAACTCCCTCGCGATCGAGCTGGATGATACCGTGAAGGAGGAGCGCGGGCGGATCCGGCTCATTCCGCTCAACGCGCTGCTCGCCATCGACGTGATCGAGGCGGTGAAGCCCGAGGAAGAGAAGCAGAAGGACACGGGCCAGTCGCCGGGGTACTTCCGCTAGCCCCGCGGACGGGCTTGCTGGGAGTTCCGCCGCGGATGGACTCCGCGGATTCGAACCCAGGTCTTTGGCTTCGAAGGCCAAAAGGATAGTCCAGACTACCCTACAAGCCCGCACCGAGCGGAGCGTCCCCTACGTATTTGGGGGTTCCGGGAGCGACGGGTCGCCGCCCGATGCCGGCGATGGATCGGGTCCCTCGAACGTCTCCAGGGTGCGCTGGGCGGAGGAGCCGGGGAACATCGTCGCTAGGGATGTCTCGAGGAGCTGGATGCGCTGGCGGAGGTACGGCGTCACGCCGGGGATGGCGGCGAGACGCTGCGAGAGCCCCAGGTACTTGCGCACCGCGCCCTCGAACACCGTGGGAAGGAGCTCGCCGTCGCAGCGGGACCCCGGCGGGCCGGCGGTACAGTGGCCCGAGAGCGGGGGGCGGCGGTACGACTCCCCGCACTTCTTGCACCGGAACTTCTGGGTCGCGTAGCTCTTGAGATTGCCCATGAGATCCGGGAGGAAGTGCGCGTTGAGGACGAGAGTCACCGCCTCGGCGACGTCGACGGCCCGGATCTGCGTCGTGAGCAGGAGCGACTGCTCGACACCCTTCCGCATCGACCCCACCTCGCGGTACGCCGAGCGCACGGGACCTCCCGCGATGGAGCGGGTGTCGTGCGTGAACGCGAGGCCCTCGAGCGGTTCCGGCCGGTCGACCCGGCGACCCAGGGTCTCGATGAACGGCTCGACCTCCTTCGGAGACTTCCCTTCGGCGGCGGCCCGGTAGAACGCGAGCGGGTAGCGACCGGCGACGTCGAGACTGTGCGCCTCCTTGTCGACCTCGGTCACGTTGAGCCGCGTCGTGAGGACGAGCGGCTTGTCCATGAGCGCGCCGCGGCTTTGGGGCAGGTAGGCGCGCGAGAAGTTCAGCAGCGAATCGAGGAGCAGCGTCACGGAGTCCTCGTCGCCGTCGCAGTTGCGTCGCTTGGCCGCGTGGAACACCGGGTGGGCGAAGCACGCCTCGGCGTCCGTGAACCCGATGAGCCGGCCGGCGACCCCGCCCGAGGTGTGCGGCGCCAGCGCGACCAGGATCGCGCCCAGAAGGTCCTCGAGGCGGTTGGCCCGGTAGAACGGTTCGCCGCTGTAGAGGTGGATCAGCTCCTCGTCCACGAACTGCGCGAGCTGGACGAGGTAGCGGCCGCACGACTTGGAGACGATCACGTCCTGGGGCCGCAGCTCGACCAGCTGGTCCGTCCGCTCGAGCGGCGCGCCATCCCAGTCCGTGTCGTACCCCAGGCGATGCGCGGCCTCGATCGAGAGTCCGATCTCGGCGGGTCGGAAGTGCGTCAGCGGTAGGTCGGTGAGGTCGAACCGGGCGGTCCCGTCCTGGTAGACCGAGACCCCGTGGGCGGCTCGGAGGATCCCCTTCTCGAGGAGCTCGGGGGTCTTGCCCGGGGAGGTCAGCCCCTTCACGCCCTTCACCTCCACCCCCCGGCGCAGGCGCAGCCGGCTCAGCGCCTCGGCCCAGAGCTGCGCGAGGGGCATCGGCTGGTTGACGAGGGTCGAGGTCGGCTCGGTGTGGGTCCCGCAGGCGCATCGGAGCCAGACGGTGGTCCGGCCGCACTGGGGACACTCGCGTCGGCCGAGCTGCACCGTGACCCCGTCGGGGACCGACCGACGGGCGGCCTCCGCCAATGACCGACGCGCCCCTCCCGCCTCCCCGACCGGGAAGAGGACGTGCACGTTCGGGCTCATCGTGCGCTCCCGGGCCTTCTCCGGCCGACCGACGCGGGCCCCGATCCGAGATGGGCCGCGGGCGCGGATGGGCGCACCCGCCAACCGGCTCACGTAGGCGAGACTGTCGGGTTCGAGGGGGTCCAGGGTCCGAAGCCGGAGCACGCGCCCATCCCGGCTTTCGAGCCCGAGACCCCCGAGGAGCGCGGCCGACGCCTCGCGCTCCCCGAGGATCCGGTCCTGGCCGACCCGCTCGAACAGGAAGCCGAGGCGAACCAGAAGCTCGTGGAGATCCGGGTCGATCCCCAGCTCCAATCGACCGTCGACGAGCGTCGCGGCCCCGCCGACGTACGTCCCGAGGGCCCGGATCTCCGATGGCGTGAGGTCATGCCAGAAGAGCAGGAACCGGGGATGGAGCGGGACGCCCCACTCCTCGGATGTCAGGAGCGCCTCGGCATACGACGGGGCCAGGGCGGTCCGGTCGACGTCGGCGCCGGCGGCCCGCAGCTCCTCGAGATGCCAGTCCAGGGAGTACGCACCGGGAACCAGGGGCCGATTGTTCTCGAGGAACTCTCCGAACGGGACCAGGATCTCCCCGAGGTCGACGATGCGTCGGATGTGCGGCAGCAGGATCCGGGCGCGGTCCGCGTCGTGGACCGCGGTCAGGGAGCCGTCCTCCAGCTCCACGATCGGTCCCTCGACTTGGTCGCACACGCTCATCGCGCTTGCCTTCCCCGGGTACTCGAGCTTCACCTGGGTGCCGATGGCGACGAAGTTCTGGAGTACGACCATGGTCGCGGGGTTGACCGCGAGTGAAGCGAGCCCGGTCGTCCGCGCCCGTCCATAGACGAGCCGGAACCCCCCCGGCCGATTGGGATGCGCGAGGATCGGACGGCCTCCGATCGCCTCGGCGAGGTACTTGGGTCCCCGGGCGCTTTCGGCGTCGTCCGATTTCGCGTGCCCGAGCTCGGAGAGGAACTCCCAGCCGGGAAGGGCGAGCCGCTCGACGATCTTGCGGACCTTGGCCGCCTTCTGGCACAGACCCTCGGCGATGACGAGACAGGCGCCGCCCCGCACCCCGTTCGTCGGGACGCGCGACAGGTTCCGGAACGCGCTCACCTCGTTGTCGCCCTCGGTCGCCTCGCCCGAGATGCAGACGGGCACGTGGCGGACGACGGTCGCGATCTCCGCCGCGGTGGGGACGTACTGAAGGTGCTGGATGTGCTTGTACAGCGGGATCTCCTCCTGGTAGCGCTGCACCTCCTCCGGGAGCGGGCGATACTCGCCCAAGTGGAGGTCGCGGCGCACGATGTCGGCCAGGAGCACGCTGAGCGCCTGCGCCGTGCCACCGGCCGCCCGGATGGGCCCGGCATAGTACAGCTCGATGAACGGCGGTCCCGAACGGCTCTCGCGCAGGTGGACCTCGGCGAGTCCCTCGAGAGGAGCGACCAGGATCCCCTCGGTGAGGATCGCAAGCCCGACGCGCAGGGCGGCGTCCAGACGCTCCTCTAGAGTGCCCCCTCGTCCCTCGTCGGAAGCGAGACGGCGGGTGATGATCACCGCCACCTCTTCGCGGGGATGGTCGCGCGCGAGGGCCCGGATCTCCTCGGAGATCCCGTCCACGTGGAGGTGGGCGAGCAGCTTCTCGACGCGCATCGCCATGTCCTGCGCACGCGGGATCTCGACCGTGACCGTGGGGTCCAGCCCCTGGGCCCGGGCGCGCTCGGCGACCTGGTAGACGCGGTCGACCTCGGACTCGATGGCACGGAAATACGAGTCCACGGCGGCCCACGGGTGCGGCGGACGATAAACCCTCGTCGCTCGGGACCGAGATTTGCGGCGTTATCCCTGCGTCCGCGTGTGCCGGGGCATGGGGCGCCTCACCCCCGAGATGGTCCGTGTCGTCACGGAGCAGAAGCTCGGCTTCGTCGCGACCGTCTCGGATGACGGACGCCCCAATGTCTCCCCGAAGGGAACACTGGCCGTGTGGGATCCCGACCACCTTGTCTTCGCGGACCTCGCTTCGCCCCGGACCGTCGCGAACCTTCGGTCCCGCCCCGACGTCGAGGTGAACGTGGTCGACCCGTTCGTCCGCAAGGGGTACCGGTTTCGCGGCACGGCCCGCGTGCTCGACCCCGCGGCCGAGGAAGGTCGGTATCTCGAGTTCTTCGAACGGATGGGGGTTCAACGGGCCCGCGCTCGGATCCGTGCGGTCGTTGTGATCGCGGTCACAGAGGCGCGCCCGCTGGTCTCCCCACTCTACGACGCCGGCGGTACCGCGCTCCCGGAGGCCGAGGTCCGAAGACGCTGGGAGGAGTACTACCGGCGGCTTGCCGGCGGCGAGAGGGACCTGCCCGACCCGGCGTGAGCGCGTCGGAGATCACGTCGACTCGACCCTCGCGAGCAGCATCCCGTCGTACCCTTTCCGCCCGACGGATGGCAGGACCGTGGCGGTGACGCGCCGGTCGTCGCGCACGGCATCCAATAGCACGCGCGTGCCGCTCACATTCGGGTCCGTGTCCATGGGGTCGGCCACCCGTCCGCCTCGGACCACGTTATCCACGAGGACGAGCGCGCCGGGCCGAGAAAGACGTACCGCCCAGTCGAAATAGGACGCGCTGGAGGGCTTGTCGGCGTCGATGAAGGCGAGGTCGAACGGGGGTCCCGTCTCGGTCGACAGTACGCGCAGTGAGTCCTCGGCCCGGCCTAGCCGGATCTCGACGCGGTCCGAGACCCCCGCCGCCTCCAGATTGCCCCGGGCGATCTTCGCGTGCTTGGGATTGACCTCCAGCGTGACGAGCCGTCCGTCGGGCGGTAGTGCTCGGGCGAGCCATATCGCGCTGTACCCGCCCAATGTACCGATCTCGAGCATCCGCCGCGCACCGATCGACCGAGCGAGGAGGTAGAGGAACCGGCCCTGCAGCGGTGTGACCGCCCAGGCGGGAAGCTCCGATTCCTCACTACGTCGCAGCGTTTCTTGGAGGGTCGGATCCGGCGGGAGGCAGACGGATTCGAAGTACTCATCCACTCGCGACCAAAGGCCATCCGGACCGGGCGTTCCCATGCCTCCACCATCCCCCCGGACAGAAAAAGGGGGTTAGGGCCGAGCGCCCTCACCTGAGTTGCCGCAGCACTCGGAGCTCGTCCATCGTGATCAGTCCGCCCATCACCATCTCGCTCAGACGCAACGCGGAGGCCGAGTCCAGTCGGCTGCGCTTTCCGTAACCATGAATCCCCCGGTGCCGGACAAAGGACTGCCGAACCCAGCGTTCAGGATGAGCAACTCGGACCAGAGCTAGCGCGACGGCTCTCTGCTCTGGAGAGAGGTTCCCCTTGAAAGGAACGTTTAAGTACGAATCGCCAAAATCGCTGAGCAGAGCGTATGACGCTCGTCTGACAAACAGAGCGGGGAAGGAACCGATGAAATCCATCATTCAGGAAGCGATCGCCAAGCACCAGGAGAACCAGGCCCTGGTCGAAGAGAAGAAGCCGGCGACGCCGACGTACGTGAACCCGGACGACGCCGAGCTCGCGAAGCTGGCGGAGACGCTCAAGGTCAACATCCGCATCGTCGGATGCGGCGGCGGCGGGTCGAACACCATCAACCGCTGCGTTGAGGAAGGGATCCAGGGCGCCGAGATGTGCGCCATCAACACCGACGCGAAACACCTGCTGACGATCCACGCTCCCCGCAAGATCCTCATCGGGCGCCGCGCGACGAAGGGTCTCGGCGCCGGAGCCCGACCCGAGATCGGCGAAGAGGCCGCCCGGGAGAACGAGGAGGAGCTCCGCCAGTTCCTGAACGGGGCGCACATTGTCTTCATCACCGCCGGAATGGGCGGCGGCACCGGAACGGGTTCCGCTCACCTGGTCGCTCGGCTCGCGAAGGAGGCCGGCGCGCTCACGATGGGCGTTGTCACGCTCCCGTTCGCCGGCGAGGGCGCCGCCCGCATGGAGCAGGCCCGCGACGGGCTTGAGCGCTTGCGGCGCGTCTGCGACACGACCATCGTCATCCAGAACGACAAGCTCCTCGAGCTCGTCCCCCGCATGCCGCTGGATGCGGCGTTCAAGCTCGCCGACGCGGTCCTGATGACCGCGATCAAGGGGATCACCGAGATCGTCACGAGGCCCGGCCTCGTCAACCTCGACTACGCCGATATCCTGACCGTCATGAAGGACGGCGGGGTCGCGCTGATCGGGCTCGGCGAGAGCGAGAGCGCCACCGACCGCGTCACCGAGGCCGTCACGGAGGCCCTCACCTCCCCGCTCCTGGGGAGCGTGGAGCTGAAGGACGCGACCGGGGCGCTCGTCCGGGTGATCGGCGGCCCCACCATGACCGTCTCCGAGGCCGAGAAGGCCGCGGCGCTCGTCGGCGGCAAGATCTCGAAGCGGGCCCGGATCATCTGGGGCTGCTCCGTCGAGAACTCCCCCGAGATGGAGAACACCATCAAGGTGCTCCTCATCATCACCGGTGTCCGGGCCACCAGCCTGCTCGGACAGAAGGGAGGCTACGCCGCCGGTGAGTCCGAGGAAGTCATCGACCTCGTCCGGTAACCCTCCTTCCCCCCGCCCCCGCTACCTCGGCATCGAGGTGGCGGGGGATCTTCCCATGTCCCCGAAGTGGATCGAGCGCGAGCTCTCTCGACTGCTTTTCCCGTCGACCCCACCTTCGACGCTGCGCATCATTCGGTGGGAGGGGCGGCGGGGGTTGGTCGAGGTCGGTCACCGGGACGTCGGTCCGGCCCGAGCCGCCTGGAACGGGGAGATCCGGGACCCGGCGGGTCGGACGGTGAGCGTCACGACGAAACGGACGTGGGGAACCCTCCGGAAGGGGAAGCTCTGGCTACGGTCTCGGTCGGCCGAACGCATCCCTGGGCGTTCATCCGCGGTCCCCGGGCAGTGAGTTCGGGCCGGCAGGGCCGGGAGGGGGTTGGCGGGGCCGATTCCGCTGGACGGTTATACGACCGAAACCGACTCCAGGGTCACGCCGTGCGACCCCCCGAGGTTGAACGAGGCGGCCGCGGAGGCGGTCGCGGAGTACACCGACACGTACGCCGTCGCGAGGATGTACACCTGCACCTCGTAGGTGTGGCCGTGGTGGAGGGTGGCGTACAGGTACTGGTAGGAGGTCGACCAGCCGGTCGTGAGGCTGTACGATCCGTTGCTGTAGAACGTCGCCCCGAAGAG
>DASQHP010000027.1:0-2057 GCA_035632035.1 Thermoplasmata archaeon
GGGAGACGTTGAGCGGCGCATCCGTGGCCCCAAAGTCGACGGTCTTCGCCGTGATCTGAAGGATCCCGGCGCCGCTGCCGACCGAGGCGTAGTTGACGGCGCCCTGGGTGTACGTTGTCTCCCACTGATACATCAGTGGATAGACGAGCGTGCTGCCCGCGCCCTTGATGCTCGTCGATGCCGGGGCTGTGCAGCTCCCGCCGCTCGCCGTCGACTTGTTTCCGCCGATCCAACCCTGCTGCCAGCTGACCCCGACGATCGCGATGACCACGATGATCACTGCGACGCCGGCGTACAGCCCCGTGTGGGAAGAGCCGGTCCGCCGGATCCTTGGCTCGCCCGCGGGTGCCGTTCCGCTATTCGTCGTGCTTGCCATGTCGCTTCGTTGCCTCCTGTTTCCTGTTCATTTCATTCGGTGGCGCTTGAGCGGAGGGCCGGTTCGGGAGCCGCCCTCGTCCGCGCTCGCCCCCACGATCAGCGCGGGACGGTTCGAGGAATCCGGCTCCATCGCGAGAGCGCCGTGGGTCAACCCCAGGCGGACTCCCGAATCGAGGCCGGCCTCCGCAATGTCCTCGGAGTAGGCGATCGTCCGGTCGATCGACTGCAGAAGGAGTGCGAGCTCGACCCGGGCGGCCTCGGGGAGGGGAGGGCCTCCGGGTCGGGTGAGCGTCGACTCAACGAGCGTGCGATACTGCGTGTGGAGCGCCTCGCCCGTGTCGAGGATGTCGTTCGCGAGGTCGGCATGCCCCGCCTCGGCCGCGGCGAACGCCTGGTCCAGGAGGGCACGGGCCTGGGCATGGAAATCGGCGACCGAGCGGACCAGACGGACCGTGGGAGTCGTTTCGGCCCAGCGACCCCCGTGCTCGGCGATCAGGACCGCATGGTCGGCGATCCGCTCGAGCGAGCGGACCACGAGGAACGCCTGAGGGATGGAGCCGAACGGCTCGGCCGGGTCCGGTTGGCCATGACCCTGGCGAAGCGTGAGGATCCGTTCAATGAGCCACGCGTGGCGGTCGACGTCATCGTCCCGACGCGGCCAGTCTCCCGGGGCGACGCGTCCCCCCGAGGCGAAGACGGCCATCGCCTCTTCCTGGAGCCGGTGGACCACCTGGTGCATCCGCCGGAGGAGCGGAGGGATCGAGAGGTCCCCCCCGCGCGAAACGTCCCGCAGGAGAAGGTCCTCGCCTTCCTCGAACACGATCTCGGGTTGGATGGTGCGGCGAGCGAACGCCCGCGACACCGCGCGAGTCTCGGGAGAGAGACCTCGAGGTTCGTGGACACGAAACTCCTGGGCGCCGTCCAGATATGCCGCCACCAACCGCCGGAAGAGGTGCTCCCGGGGTCGGTCCACCCGGACCGAGATCTCCGCGATGCGGGGCAGTTCCTCATGCGAGCGGGCCCGGACGACGAGGGAACCGTCCGAGAGGCTCCTCAGGTAGACCGGACTTCCCACGGCCAACCGGTTCTGGCCGACCCAGTCCCGGGGCAGAGAGACGCCGACCGTGACGGCGCCCATCCGCTGCAGCCGCCGGCTCCCGTCGGGGCGCCGGGCGATCTCATAGGCGAGGTTCTTGGGGAGCAGGGGCGAGGGCTCGGTTCCCGGGCGTCGATTCATTCGACCACAGGGAATTTTCTGACAATTATATAGAAAGTGAATTTAGTCTATAGTGACCTCCATATCCACCCATTTGACATGAATTCGCACGCGGTTACGCTAGACCTTGGCCCGGCTCGAAGACGGCACGCCCGGGGACCGCAGGGCGGCCGGAACGACCGCGGCGAGCAAGAGGACCGCGGATACACCGAAGACCAGGTGGACCGACGACAGGAAGGGGCCGATGGGCAGGTTCGCGAGGCCCCCGGACCCGAGGAAGATCCCCTCGAGTCCGGGCAGGGGCATCGCCCGGCTCATCACGAGGATCGCGACCCCGAGGCTCAGGGTCACGCCGGCGTTCACCAGCGTCGTGCCCGTCCCCGCCGCCACGCCCCGGCGCTGGGGCGGAACGGAGTTCATCATCGTGGCCCGGTTCGGCAAGGCGAAGAGCCCCATTCCCGAT
>DASQHP010000028.1:0-7155 GCA_035632035.1 Thermoplasmata archaeon
TGTGGCGGGCTTCCCAGGTGGGGGGGGTCCTGTTCGTGGAGGGGCCGCCGGGGATGGGGAAGACCGCTCTCGTGAGCCGCCACATCCGCCGCCTCAAGGCCGGGCGCCTTCCCTTCTGGTTCTCGGTCCGCTCCGGCAGCACGCCACGGCACTTCACGACGGCGCTCGCCCGGGCCCTCGCTCCGGTCGGTGCGCAGCAGCTCGCCTACTATGCCCAGCTCCCCCGGCAGCCCGTCGGACGGGAGGTGGTCGACCTCGCCCTCCGCGCGCTGGCCGGACGGTCGATCCTCGCGGTGATCGACGACGTGCAGGCCGCCGGGCCCGACATGCAGAAGTTCATCCAGGAGCTCGTCGACGGGCTCCATCGGGAGCCCAGCGACCACCTCGTGATCCTGGTCGGCCAAGACCCCCCCTTCTTCCGACCCGCCCGGGCGCCGACGCACACCCTTACCCTGGGCGGCCTGGACCGGCAGGCGGCGCACGAGCTCACCGACCGGCGAGGGGGCCTCGCCGACCGGTTCGAGACCGTGTTCCAGTCCTCGCTGGGGAGCCCCCTCCTGCTGCAGCTGGCGGTTGGAGCCCCCGACGTCGAGGCGACCGCCCACCTCCTGCCCGCGGCGATCGTGAACCGGCTCACCCGGGCGGAGATGGTCGGGCTCCTGCCCGTGGCGTTCGCGAACGAGCCGCTGCCCGCGAGCGTCGTGATCGAAACGAGCGGGCTCGATGCCGACCGGCTCGAACAGTTCGTCCGTTCCGGGGTTCTGCAGGGCTCCCTCAAGGGTCGTCTCGAACTGCTCCATGTCGTCCGAGGCGCGCTCCTGTCCAAGGTCGTTCCTTCGGAGGAGCGGGAGGCGCACCTTCGTCTCGCGGGCTACTACGGTCGGAGCCACCGGCCCGAGGCCGTCCGGGAGCGATTCCTCCATCTCGTCGACGGCGAGTCGTGGCGGTTCGCGACCCAGCTCCTCGCCCGGCACGAGCGGACCCTGCTCTCCCTGGGCTACTCGGACGCTCTGCGGGGCGCCCTCCGGCACCTCACCGTCGCGCTTCCTCGCGGTCCGGGCCGGGTGCGGGCGTTCCGAGTCGAAGCCGCGGTGCTTCGCCTGCATTCGGAGTACGCCGAAGCGGTCGCTTCCCTCCGACGCGCCGTGGAGGATTCCGAGGGGGACCCGCGCACCCAGTCGGAGTGCCTCATGCTCATCGTCGAACTGTTCTCCCGGCTCCGGCAACCGGACGAGGCCGAGCGCGCGATGTCAGAGGCCCGGACGCGCGGCCTCACCACCCGCCGGCTCCAGTTGCTGGCCCTTCTGAGCGAGGCGAGGATCCTGGAGGTCCGAGGAGACCTTCCGCGGGCCCAGACCCAGTTCCAGCACGCCTTCGAGCTCGCGAAGCGCGCCCGCATCTCCGACCTGGCCCTGGAAGGCGTCGCCGCATGGTCCCGGCTCGCCTCGCTGGGCGGGGACCGGGAAGCCGCCTTGGAGGTCGTCGCGCAGGGGCTTACCGATGCCCGGCAATCGGGCCGGCTAGACATCGTGTTCAACCTACTGCTGGTCCGGGCCCGGGCGTACGCCGAGACGGGTCAGAAGGATCGGGCGGAATCCGAGATGCGGCTCCTCCGCTCGGAAGCGGAGGCGCTGGGCTACCTGAGCCAGCTCACCTACACGCTGAGCGGCCTCAGCGCCATGGCGGTCGAAGGGGAGCGATGGACCGAGGCGATCACCTACGCCCGGCAGGCGAGCGCGCTCGCCGAGCGGTTGGGAAACGACACGGTTCTCGGCCACACGCTCGCGGTCCTGTGCGCGGGCGAGCACCGGCAGGGGTTCCTCGAGGACGCCCGGGTACATGGCGAACGCGCGGTGGCCGTCCTGAGCCGGCTCCCGCCGTCCGACTCGCTCATGCTGGCGCATGCGTACCTCACGGAGGTCTACGTGACGCTCAAGGACCGCGAGAAGGCCCGCGTCCAGTACCGGGCCGCGCTGGAGCTCGCCGAGCGGATGGGGATGACCTGGTGGAAGGAGAAGATCCAGTCCGAGATCGGGTCCCAACTGGAAGAGAAGGCGGCAGCGACGGCCGCGCCGTAGGCACGGATCGACCTCCTCGGGCAGGTTCCCCCTTCCCCACCTCACCGGTCGATCGGGAGGGGGGACGAGCCCCCCTCCGTGGGCCGAAGAAGTTACAGCTGCTCGTGCGGAACGGGCGGAACGACCGGCAGATACATACTCGCGGACACCTCCATGGGGGGGTCCCCGGTTTTGGTGTATTTAATGGTATGGCGGCCGGAGGGGGTCAAACCCCTCGGATATACGCCACGTATCCGTAAGGGCAGATGCGTATCAAACTAAGAAATCCTATAATCGCCGAACCGCGTCCGTCGGCCTAGCACGGCGCCTCCCTCGAGGGTGTCGCGCGCACGGAGGCTCGAGTAAGATGCGTGGACCCCCTATATCTTAGAATCGACCGGCTGAAAGAGACGGGCCTTGCGCATGCGGTGGATCAGCCGGACGTCGTCCACGTCGTACCGCGTCTCCGCCCAGGGGTCCGCGATGTTCGAGTACCCGCGGACCTCCCAGAATCCCGGCTCGTCCACCTCGACGAACTTGAGGCCCCTCAGCCATTTCGCGCTCTTGTAGAAGTAGCGCTTCGGGACCAGCATCCGCACCGGCCCCCCGTGCTCGGCCGGCAGCGGCTGGCCGTCGTAGGTGTGCGCGATGAGCACGTCGTCGTCCAGGAGCGCGTCCAGGGGCAGCGACGTCGTGAATCCCTGCTCGCACTGCATGATCACGAACTTCGCGTGGTCCGTCGGTCGGACCGCGTCGGCGAGCGCGCGGAACGGGACCCCGCGCCACCGGGTCCCGAGCTTCGACCAGGAGGTGACGCAGTGGATGTCGACGGTCACGTCCACCTGGGGGAGCGACAGGAGTCCGGCGAAGTCGAACGTCCGAGGGGCCTCCACGCTGCCCGTGACCCGCAGCGACCACCGCTGGGCGGTCAGCTCGAGGGGGACGGAGCCCGCGTGCAGGATCGGCCAGCCCTTCGTGAGTACCTGGCCCGGGGGCAGGGTAGAGGCCACCCCGGATCGCCCAACCGCTGTCGGATATGGTTAACCGTCGCGCGACGGTCACCGGCGATGGGAGATCTCGACCTCATCCCCGGTCCAGTCGAACCTGAGCCGGGGGCGTCGTTTCCACTTCTTCCGCCGGTCCCACAGGGCGCCGGCGAGGATCGGAAGCCCGATGGAGGCCTCGACATGGGCCATCGCGCGCGTCGCAGTCCGCGAGATCTTCCCCCAGGACTGCGCCTCGTCCAACGTGCTGCCCGAAAGCCCGCCCCAGTGAGGCACGTCCGTCGTCAGCTGCAGCGCGTAGTAGTGGCCCTCGCCCTCCCGTCCGAAGGCGTAGTTCGCCATGACGATGCCGTCGTTGATCCAGTTCTTGGGGGTACCCCCGCCGATGTAGATCACCGCGGTCCGGGGCGAGTGGGTCAGGATCTGGACGAGCTCGTAGTTGTCGCGCACGGCGTCCAGCATGAACCGCGCGGGTGATTTCCGGTTCGCCTGGTAATGGAGCGTGAGGCCGATCCCGATGGAGCTGTCGATGAGCGCGGGGGAGAACACGGGCACCCCCCGGCGAGCGGCCGTGGCCAGGATCGAGTCGGGATCGTCGAACCGCGAGCCGAGGAACTGGAGGAACTCCCGGGACGACGCGGGCCGGGGCGGGAACTCCTCCGTGAGCTTCCCGATCGCGCGGTCGGTGTCCTCGAACTTGAGCTCGTCGACGTACGTGTCGTAGATCCGGTCGATCGCGAGGTCGCGCAGCTGGACGTCGTCCGCGCTGGGGGTCCCCACGAAGTGCCGGCCGCCGATCGTCTGGTACAGGTCCTGATAGAGTACGGCGCCGGTCGATACGACGACGTCGACGAGCCCCCACTCGACCAGGTCGCGGAGCACCTTGCGGAGACCCGCCGCGATCAGGGGACCCGCGAGGCCCAGGAAGATGGTGGGGCGCTTTCGGTCCGCGAGCGCGTTCTCCCACACCTCCAGACACCGGCCCAGGTTCCGGGCCTGGATCGATGTCCGCTGGAAGGCCGTGAGAAGGTCGCCGAGCCCATGGATCCGCTCGACGTCGACGGCCTCGATCGTCCGGTTCAGCACGCGGCGGCGGGCCCGTTCGAATCGCGTGGGCACGGCCGCGCCATCGGGGTCCCGCAGATAAACACTCGGGCAACCGACTCCCGCCGGGCATGTCTCGACGGTCGACCGGGGGATTGCGCCGGGCCGAGCCTCTTATCTGCGGAGCCCATGCCCACTATCGTAGTGCCCGCGCGGGGAAGCGACCCCGCCGCGATCCTCCGGGCGGTGCAAGGGATCGCGGACGGCAGCGGTCGAACGGTGGTCATCGCCGGCCCGGAGGCGAGCGGCAAGTCAGGCCTACTCGAGTCCCTGCTCGACCGTCTTCAGTCCGCGGGCACCACGGTCCGTCGCCTGCGGGCCACCTACGCGGAGCGGAACGCCGCGTTCGCGGCCGTGCGCCCCCTGGCCTCGGACCCCGAGGAGGTTTCGGACGGCGCCGACGGTGCGGCACCGTCCACGAACGGCGACTCTGCGTTCGTCCCTCCCGAGCCCACCTCGAGTCGACGCGGGCGAGGGGATCGCCAGCGCGGACGAGTCCTGGGCGTCGCCTATAGCGCGCGAAGCCGGGGGATCGAGCGTCTGGATGAGTCCGAGTACTGGGGGCAGCTCTGCCGCCAGTTCTCCGAGAAGGCCGGCTCCAAGGTGGCGATCGGTCTCGAGGATGCGACGTATGCGGACGACGCGAGCCGGGCGTTCCTGCTCTACCTCTCGAGCCGCACCCGGCTGCGGCCGTTCGTCCTCGCGCTCGTGCTCGACAGCTCCGAGCCGTCCTTCTCGGCGTGGGAGGAGCAGCTGGTCGGCCGGCCCGAGGTGGACTGGGTGCGGACGAGGGAGTCCCGGATCGATCCGCGCGAAGCGAACCGGGTGAGCCGGGCCATCGACGAGTTGCGACCGGCCACGCGCCGGGTCCTCCATCTGACGGCGCTCATGGGCGGGTCCGTGAGCGAGGTCCAGCTCGCGCGCGTGTCCCGGCTCACGTTCCAGGAGCTCGCCGACGCTCTCCTGCCGGCCTCCGAGGGTCACCTCGTTCGGGTCGACGGCGGCCGGGTCACCATCCCGCACCCGGCGTGGATCAACTTCCTCCCCGAGCTCCTCGGCGCCGACGAGCTGCGTCGCATGCACCGCGAGATCGCCGACGCGCTCGAGGCGATGCACCCGGAACCCAGCCTCGCGCTTCGGCGCGAGCTCGCTGAACACCAGTACGCGGCCGAGCGCGGCCCGGTCGCTCTCCGCTTCCTGCTCGAATCGGCCGAGCTCGCCGAGCGCCTGTACGCGTTCGACGACGTCGACAGCCTGCTGACGAAGGCCCTCGCCTGCGTGCCGTCGCTGCCCGTGGCCGACCGGCCTTCCATCGAGGCGGAGCTCGAGCTGTTCCGCGCCCGGTCGCTCCTGTTCGCCGGGCGACCGTCCGACGCCGAGCGCTCGCTGGCCGAGGGACTGGACCTCGGACTGCAGGGCCGGCTCGCCTCGGGGCAGCTCGAAGAATGGTTGGAGCCGATGATCCCCGCCCTCCAGGCCGTGGGTCCCCGCCCCGGGCTGGTCACCGCCCTCGTGGAAAGCGTCGAGCGACTGCGCGACGAGGGGGTCGGTGCCGTGGAAGCGCTCCTGGAGGTCGTCATCGCCGAAGCGGAGCTCCTGCGAGGGCGCCCCGAGAAGGGGTGGACCGAATCCCATCGCGCCGGGCACCTCGCCCGTCGGCGACCGACGGCTCCCGTGCAGGCCCTCGCGCTGCTCGCGGTCGGGCTCACCCGGGCCTCGGGCTCCGTCGAAGACCGGGAGCTCGCGGACCGATTCCTCCGCTCGGCCGGCCTCTCGTTCACGACGTTGCGCCGGCCCGAGCTCGAGCAGATGGCCGTCGAGTACCGCGCGCGGCTGCTCCGCAGCCAGGGACGGGCCGACGCGGCGCTCTCGCTCCACCTCCGGGCCATCCCCCAGCTGCAGCGCAATCGGATGCCATCGATCGAGCTGAACCACGAGCTCGGCGTGGCGGAGATCCTGCTCGACCGGGGCCTGGATCCCCGCGGGCTCCGTGCGCTGCGTCGGGCCCACGAGCTCGTCGATCTGCTCCACCTGAACCCGCCTGCACCCGCCGTCCCTCGGCTCTGGCTGCTCGAAGGCCGGAAGGGCGCCCTCAGCGACGAGCTCGGGTGGGCGCGAGAGTACTGGACGGCCGTCGTCGACCGATCGGGGCCTCCGGTAATGGAGTCGCTGCGCGCGGAGGCCGGACTTCGGCTCGCGGTCCTCGACCTGCTGCACGGTCACGCCAGCGAGGCCAGCGGCTATTTCCAGCGGGCGACCGAGGAGGGATCGGGGATCTCCGGGGTTGCCCCGTGGGACGAGTGGCGGGCGGCGATCCGGTCGCTCGGCCCCAAGGCTCAGTCCGGGGGCGGCCCGCTCGACGCGATCATCGGGGCGCGGAACTCCGCGTCCTAAGCTAGAGCACCGGGAAGAGCCCCGGGTAGAGGGCATAGACGATCGTCGCCACTCCCACCACGGCGAGAACGACGATCACCCATCGTTCCAATCGACGCGGGTCGATCCGCGTGCCGAGCCGGGACCCGATGAAGCACGCCGACGCGGCGACGGTCACGAGCGCGAGGCCCGCGGCCACGCCGACGAGCACGACATCACGCAGCGAGAACACGAAGTTCATCGTGAGGATCATCGTGGTGTCCCCCAACTCGAGCAAGAGGATCAGCACGAACGCCGTCAGACCCGCGGAGCGCGCCGCCCGCACCGTCTCCCGCTTCTCGGGAACGAGGGCGAGGTAGGCGGCGTAGGCCAGGAGGAGCACTCCTCCACCGAGGCGAAGGTAGAGCAGCTGGCCACCCAGGATCTCGAGCAGCGCCGCGCCGATCGCCACGGAGAGTACGGTCGTGACGACGAACGCGGAGGCGGCTCCGACCCAGACGGATCGCGGAGGTTCCCGGGCCGCGAGCCCGATGAGCGCGAAGTTCGTACGGTCCGCGAGCTCGAAGCCGCCGATCACGACGAAGACAGTGGCGAAGGCCACGACGCTGAGTACCATG
>DASQHP010000029.1:0-4141 GCA_035632035.1 Thermoplasmata archaeon
GGCCTTGGGGCGACCCGTGGTCCCACCCGTGTACTGGAGAACCGCCACTTCGGTCCGCGGGTCGGTGCTGAGTTCGGGGAGCGTACCGGTCGTCCGGAGTGAGGCGGTCCAGTTCCGAATGGATGGGCCGGTGGGGACCGCGGTGGGGAGCCCGCGGCGCCGAAGGACGGAGTTCACGAAGGGTCGTTTCCACCACGGGTAGAGCTCGCGGAGCCGCGCGACCCACCGCACACCGGGGTCGACCTCCTCCCCGACCTTCTGGAGATTGGGATAGAGGATCTCCAGCGTGACGATCCCCTTGGGTGATGCGTCCTTGAGAAGCCGAACCAGGTCCTGGCCGATGTAGAGCGGGGAGACCTGGACGACGGTGACGCCGGCCCGCAGGGCCCCAAAGTACGCGATCGGGTACGCGGGGCAGTTCGGAAGGTAGAGCGCCAGCCGGTCGCCCGGTCGGATCCCTTCCCGGGCAAGCGCGTTGGCGAACCCCCCCGCGCTCTCCCAGAATCGGCGATACGTCCATCGGGCCCCGTAATAGACCAGAGCGGTGCGTCCGGGATTCCGCTTCACGACGTCGCCGACGAGGTCGGGCAGCCGCTTGTCCGGAATATCGATATCCGGCGGAATCCCCGGTGGATAGTGCGTGAGCCACGGCCGGCTCCCCGCGGGTCCTGACAGGCTGGATTCCGGCATCGCTACGCTGACCCCGATCCCGAGCTGGCGGGCTTCTGGAAGTGGACGCCGGGCGTGTAGCTGGCGACCCACTCGACGTGGTCGCCGATGGATAGGTCACTCGCCGTCTTCACGGACTCCATCCACCCGGTGATCCGGCCTCCCTCCTCGAGCTCGACCACGACGTAGGCGTACGGGGCGTCATTGAGGAACTCGTCGCTCGGGACGTGCTGGATCGAGAACGCCACGACGTTCCCCCGTCCGGAGAGGGTCACATCGGCCAGGTCACGCTTCCCGCACACCGGACACACGAGCCCCCAGGTGGCCGTGAGAAACCCGCACGACGAGCGGAAGCCCCGAAGGCGGCCCGACTCCTCGTACCCGATCCGATAGTCGTCGATCGAATGGGGCGCCGCGGGTCCGGGTGCCTCGACCAGCGCGATTCCCTCCTATCGATGCGAGAAGAGGTGCACCGAGCACGAACCGCCGGTGGCCCCCACATTGTGGGCCAGGGCGAGGTTCGTCTTCGGCACCTGCCGCCGGCCGGCGCGCTGGTTGAACTGCTCGAAGATCTCGAAGACCTGGGCAGCACCCGTGGCGCTCACGGGGTGGCCCTTCGCCTTCAGCCCGCCGGACGGGTTGACCGGAAGCCGCCCGTCGTGCGCGGTCTCGCCGTCGATGCTGGCCTTCCCCGCGGCGCCAGGTGCGTAGAACCCCATGTCCTCGAGCGCCATGAGCTCGGCCACCGTGAAGCAATCGTGGACCTCCATGAAATCGACCTGGGAGCGCTCGACCTTGGCGACGGCGAAGGCGCGGTCGGCGGCGAGGCGGCTCGCGGGCAGACCGGTCAGCGTCGGGCGGTCGTGAAGGTCGGCGACCGACCCGGTTCGGACGGACGCGCGGATGACGAGGGGTTCGGAGCGCGGGTTTGGGACAGCGTCCCGGGCGGCCACGACGAGCGCCGAGGCCCCATCGGAGAACGGACAGCAGTCGTAGAGCCGCAGCGGCGAGGCGATGACCGGCGAGGCGAGGTAGGTGTCGAGGCTGATCGCCTTCTGGAAGTGGGCGTTGGGGTTCTGCGCGGCGTTGGCGTGGTTCTTCACCGCCACGGCCCCGAACTCCTCCGGTTTCGTCCCGTAGGCGCGGATGCGGGCGCTCGCGAGCGTGGCGTAGAGCCCGGGGAACGTCGCACCATTGCGGGTCTCGAACGCGTAGTCCGCCCCCATGGCGAAGTAGCTGGTGGCGGCCAGCGTATCGAGGTGGGAGAGCCGTTCGACCCCCACCACAAGTGCGGCGTCGATGAAGCCCCCCGCGACGTGTACGTACGCCTCATGGAGGGCCGCGCTGGTGGACGAGCACGCCGACTCCACCGTGCACGAGGGAGTCTCGGGTATCCCGAGTGCCGTGTTGATGAGCGGTCCGACATGGGCCTGGCGTTCCGCGATACCAAAACAGTTCGCGACGAACGTATAGCCGATCTGCTTCGGGTCAACTCCGGCGACGTCCAGCGCGTCCAGAGAGACCCGCGTCGCCGCCTCGCGGCCGGTCTCCCGCATCTTGCCGAACCGGTTCGATGCCGCGCCGACGACCCACGTCTCGCGCATCCGTGAGTGGAGGGGTCAAGGAGGGATAACTCTCGCGGGAAGTGCTCCGGTCGGAAGCTCGCTCCCCTCCGCGGCGGGCAGCCCGGCGATCCCACGGAGTCGGTCGAACGCCCGACCCGCGACGAGCGGATCTCCCGTCTTGAGCAGGATCCGGCCGTCCCGGCTCAATGTCGTTTCGCAATCGAGCCCGAGAATGAGCATCACGCGGACGTCGGTCACGGGGATGCCCTCCCCGCGGGCTCGCGACGCGATGGCGGCGAGGTCGAGCGACAGCTTGGGGCGTGGGGTCGCCTCGAACGACCCGCGTCCCGAGCACAGCTTGAGGGTGGAGTACGTCACATCACCACCGCCCGGCGCACGCACTCGTCGATCATCCCGTCGACGTCGATCCGCTCCTCCTGCTGGCCGATCTGGATGAGATTCGACCGGGTCGCGGGACGGTCGGGGACCGCCTGGCAACAGACCCCCGGGCGGGTCGATATCTCGTAGGTACCGATCGACTTCGCCACGCGCTCGATCTCCTCCTTGTCGAATCCTATCAGCGGCCGAACGATGGGCAGCCGCACCGAGGCCGTCGCGGTCCGCATGTTGCTGAGGGTCTGGCTCGCCACCTGGCCCAGCGCCTCGCCCGTCGCGAGGAACGTCGCCCCTTCCCGCTCGGCGATCCGCTCGGCGCTCCGCCACATGAACCGCCGGCAGAGCACGCACCCCACGTGACGGTCCGTGTTCCGCATGAGGGTGATCTGGGTGGGACCGTGCGGAAGGACGTACAACGGCACCTTGCGCCCGAACCGGTCGCCGAGCACCTTGAGGTGGTCGAGGATCTTGGCCAGCGGCGAATCGTCCGTGAACGGACGGTTGTCCAGATGGACCGCGACGACCTCGTGGCCCTGTCGCAGGAGATAGTACAGGCTGACCGGCGAGTCGATGCCCCCGCTCATGAGCATCACGCCCCGCGCCATCGGGGATTGGAGTTCGGGGGAAGTATATAGGAGCGGCTCCGCGGTTCGCCGCCCTGCTTGGCCGCTCCGATCCAGCGCTCACGCTGGGCCCGGCCCGTCGGATAAATACCCGGCGTCTCTCGCGCCGCGATGGCGTCTCCACCACCGGTCCCTGTCGAGCTGCATCGGCGGGACGAAGGCTCCGGGGAGACGATTCTCCTCGTCCACGGGCTCGGCGGGGACCACGCCCTCTGGAACCCCGTCATCGCGTCGCTCGCGCCGGACTTTCGAGTGATCGCGCCAGACCTTCGGGGCCACGGCCGGTCAGAGGCCCCGCCGGGGTCCGCGTTCTCGTTCGCCGAGCTTTCGGGAGACCTTCTTCATCTCCTGGATGAGCTCGGGGTGAACCAGGTCCACCTGGTGGGCCTCAGTGCGGGCGCGTTCCTCGGCCTTCAGCTTGCCCTTCAGCAACCCGCCCGGCTGAAGTCCCTGGTCGTGATCGGCGCCGCCACCCATTGCGACAACCACACGCGGGCGATCGCCGACCGGTGGATATCGACCTACCAGAAGGAAGGGTTCGACGCCTATGTGCTGCGCCTACTGAAGGATCTCTACTACCCCGACTGGATCGAAGCCCACCTGGATGTCGCCGACGCGCTCCGGGCTCAGCAGGAGCACGAGCACGGTCGAGGCGTCCTGGAGTGGGGGAAAGCGATCCGGTCCTACGACCTCCGAGGACGGTTGGGTCGGATCACGGTCCCCACGCTCATCGTTCAGGCGGTCGACGACCAGGTGATCGACCCGGCCCACGGACGCTTGTTACGACAATCCATCCCGGGCTCAGAGCTCAAGCTCTTCGCCCAGACCGGACACCTGGTTCCTGTCGAACGGCCGCGGGAGACCACGGAGGCGATCCGTGAATGGGTC
>DASQHP010000030.1:0-24342 GCA_035632035.1 Thermoplasmata archaeon
GGCGGGGGGGGTGCCGGGGGCTCGGGCTCCGCGACCAACAGGTACTCCTCGGGCGGAGGGACGTGCCGCTGGAAGACGAACTCTGCAGGAGGGGCCAGCGACGGGGCCGGTCCCGCCGGAACGGGACGGGCGATGGGCGCCGGGGCGGCCGGGGCCGGTCGGGGAGGGGCCGCAGCGGGTGCCGGATTCGCGAGTGGGGTCCCGAGCACGATCGTGTCGCACCGCGGGCAGATGAGAGAGCCCGGCCGCATCTCGCGGCCGCAGGCGCGGCAGTGGATGTGGCCGAACGGCGTGTCGTCCATCACGCCCCCACCTCCGGCTCAGGTCCCGCGAGCGGGGCGAGCGGCGGTCGTGTGCTCCGGCCGATGACGATCAGAGTGAGGCCGAAGCTGGCCAGGTAGAGCAGGCCGGCGAGGCCGATCCAGGGCACGAGGGGGATCGCGGCGTAGCCGGCCGACGCCGGCCCGGGAGCGACCATCGCGAGCCACGCCACGTAGGCGGGTGCGCACGACGGGCAGCCAGAGATGAGGCCGAACGGCCCCCACGCGAGGAGCGGTGCCAGCCTCGCCCGCCACCCCGAGGCGGGGACCTGGGGGGTGGGACAGGCGGTCGTCGGTCGGAGCGGGCCGAGCACCAGGGCCGAGGCCCAGAGGAATCCGAGAAGTCCCAGGACGGCCACGACGACCGCGTTGATCGTCCCCGATAGCTGGATCGGGGCGAGGATGATGGTCAGGCTGCTCCACGGGCCGAACGGGGTGTAGACCGTGCTCCAGGAGAGCCCGACCCCGCTGGGGATCGCCCCGGCGTTCCCTGAGTAGAACTGGAAGGTGTTGGTCGCGAACAGGCCCAGGACGATCGCGCCCGCCCAGGCGGCGTAGAAGGCGAGTCGCCGATGCGGCGCACGGAACGCGGCGCTCAGGTGGTGACGGAGCGGGAGCACCACGAACCCGATCAGGCTCGCGATGAACCCGACGAACAGGAGATACCCGACCTCCGACCAGAGGCCCGCGTAGTTCTCCACCCCAAAGAGGAGCGGTGAGATCCAGTACTCGATCAGCACCAGGAACTCGAAGAGGAGCACCTTCCGGCCCACGGGCCCCGGGACCTGCGGGAGGCTGCGGTCCGCGTCCGCTCCGCTCGCCGCCAGGGGAGGCCGGTCCGCCTCGATCGGTTCGTCCACCTTTCACCACTCCGGTGGGCTCGGGTTGGTGGGCGGCGCGGAGGGCGGCGGAGGGGACCAGCCCGGCGGCAGCGAGGAGACCGCGGGAGCGGACGGGCGGGCCGGCGGCACGGCCGGGGTGACCCGAACCATCCGTACCGCCGGGCGCGGGGCCGAGGAGGCCGCGGCCGGGGCGGCGGGTCGCTGGGCGGCCCGAGCCGCCTTTGCCTCAGCCGCGGCGAGCTTGGTCCGCTGAGCGCGGTAGAGCAGGGCGAGTCCGGAGAACGCCACGAGCCCCATGAGGGCGAGCGCGGCCTGGTCCGGGTTGTCGACCCCAGTGAACACCCACTGGGCGGCGCCACCCCCACCCAAGCCGACCCCGCCCGCGAGGCCCCCGGTCGAGATGTTGACCCACGCCTGTCCGGTCGCGACGACACCGGCGCTGTCGTTGGTCTGGACGGTGACGAGGTAGTGGCCGGGTCGCTGGTAGGTGTGGTTCACCGGGCTGCTGGCCCGCGTGGACGTGCCGTCCCCGAACGACCAGAGGGGGAGGGGGGTGTAGTTGCCGGTCCCGCCCGTGACGTGGAGGCTGAAGTTGACCGACACGGGGGGCGAGGACGGGGTCGAGATAGCGACCAGCAGGCTGACCGACGGCGCCGGGTGGATCTGGACCGTCGCCGAGGCGTTGGCTTTCTGCCCGGCGGAATCCGCCGTGACCGCTTGGATCACGACCGCCCCGGTCACGTTGGCGGCGTAGGTGTGGTTGGCCGTGGACCCCGTCGACGTGGTGCCGTCACCCCAGGCCCACTGCACGGGGTTGTACACGCCGGTGCCCCCGACCTCGGTCGCCGCGGCGCTCACGGAGAACGGAGCATCGCCCGACGTGCGGTTCGTGGTGATGCTGAGGACGACGCCCGCGACCTTCACGACGGCGGTCGCGGCCGCGCTGGCCCCGAGGGAGTCGGTCACGGTCGCGGTGAGCGTGTAGGTCCCGAGCGTCGCGTAGGTGTGGGCCACGACCGGCCCCGTTCCCGTGGCGCCGTCCCCGAAGGACCAGCTCACCTTGGGGTAGGGGGCGGTTCCGCCGATGGCAGAGAGGCTCGCGTTGATGGCGAGCGGGGGACTTCCCGAAGAGGGCGATTCGGTGACGATCGCCTGCAGGGCGTGGCTGACCGTTCCCGAGACGGTCACGGCGACGACCGCCGAGCCGACCCGCCCGGTGGCGTCCGTGACGAACGCGGTGGCCTCGTACATCCCCTGGACCGCAAACGTGTGGGAGGCCGGGCTTCCGGTTCCGAGAGAGCCGTCCCCGAACACCCAGGCCGTGGTGTAGGGGGCAGATCCCCCGGTCGCCGTCGCGGAGAGCTGCGCGGCCAGCGGGGCGGTCCCCGACGTGGGCGAGGCCGAGGCGGTCACCGTGAGGTGACCGGTCGGCGCCGTCACCGTGACGGTCGCCTGAGCGGTCGCCGTCGCGCCCGTGCTGTCGGTGACGGTGAGGGAGGGACCGTAGACGCCCGGCGCGGAGAAGATGTGCTGCGGGGAGGCCGCGGTCGAGGTGGTTCCATCACCGAAGCTCCACTGGTAGGTGTACGGGGCCACACCGCCGTTCACGGTCGAGGCGAGCGTGGCAAGCAGGGGGGCGTACCCGCTGGACGGAGTGGCTTGGGCGCTCGCCGCCAGGGCCGAGGCGGAGGTGACCTTGATGGTGACCGACCCCGAGGCGGAGTAGCCCTTCGAGTCGACGACCTTGATCGAGGCGCCGTAGGTACCGCTCAACGTGTAGACGTGGGTCGCGTTGAGCGTCGTCACGGTCGCGGACCCGTCCCCGAAGTTCCAGGTCTGGGTGTAGGGCGGCGTCCCGCCGGAGACCTTGGCGGTGAGGGCGACGGAGAGCGGAGCGGAGCCGCTCGTCACGTTCGCCGATGCGCTGACGGAAGGGATGAACGCGGCCGAGACGATGTTGAGGTTGTAGACGTACATGTTGCTGTGTCCGTCCCCGCACTCGATGGTGCACCAGATGTGCTGGCGATAGTACGGGCTCGTGGGGGCCACGAACGAGGCCGAGACCCACTTCCCGACGGGGGCGGCGAGGGAGAGCAGCTGGTGGCCCGTGGCGTTGAGCTCGATGCCGATCCCGTGGTAAGCCGCGCCTCCGACGGACGGGTCGGCCCGGACGCTGGTCGCATTGATGTGGATCGTCCAGCCCTCGTAGACCGTCCACGTGCCGGACTCGTTGGCCCCGGAAACGTCGTTGACGATCCAGAACCCGTAGTCGTACATCGTGATCGTGAAGAACATCTCGTTGGTCGCGTTCGCGGCCGGGGAGACGGGCCCCAGGAGGCCGCCGGCACAGCCGACGGCTCCGGGCAGCACGCACCGGGCGCTGGCGGGGACCAGCGTCCCGTAGCCCGAGAGGGCCAACATCCCGACCAGGGCGACCGTGAGACCCTGTCGCATCCACTCCGCTCGCGCCTTCTTCAGCCGTTGGAGGAACCCTGTCACGCGCATGGATCGTGAACCCGCGTCCCCCGTCCCATCGCGGGGGACATCGGGGGCCAGCGGGGGCGCCCGAGCCGCGGTTTCGGAGACGCTCATCGAGCACTATCGTGCGGTGGACATCGTTCATAAACCCCCGCCGAAGATACGACAGAAAAACGCCGGGTGCCCGGCGTATCTGTGGCGTGACGGCCGGACGGCTCTTCCGGGGCTAGCCCGGAGGCCGGAAGAACGACCCCCCGATTCCCGGACGTCCGGGGGGGGCGGGATGGCCCTACGAGAACCGCCACGTGCGGCGCCGCATGCCCCAGGCTGTCCAGGCCGTCGCGAGAATCCCGATCAGGACCAGCAGAGAGACCAGGATGACGACCACGCTCTGGAACAGGGTAAACCCCGTGGCCCAGAAGGCCACGTAGAGCAGGGTGAAACAGAGCCACGCGATCGGACCCGCGATCGAGAGGAGCACTCCCCAGCGCGGGCTGGAGTGCCAGTCGCCCGTGTCCGTTCCCTGCGACATGACCTCTCCGTTCGGCCCGCTCATCCGGACCTCGACCCGTCCGTAGCCGGGTCGATCCCGTTCGGGTTTCCGAAGGTCGAAGTGAAGGATAAAAGGAATGGGTTGACCGCCCGGCCCCCTCGTGGCGGGCGCCGGGCGGTTCCGGTCTCCGGTCGTTCGGCTCTAGCGCACCTGCAGGGTGCCGGTCAGGCCCGGATTGGGCGGGCCGCCGTACAGCACCACGCATGACCAGCCGAAGTTCCCCGGGAAGTTGAAGACCATCGTGAACGACACCTTGGTCGGCACGTTGTTCAACATCGGGGGGATGGGGGCGTTCACCAGGGTCGTCCCCGCCAGCATGGTGAACGTGTGGCTCACCATCTTCGTCGGGAGGCCCGTCATGGTGCCCGTGTTGGTGCCCATCGACACGATCTCATACCCTCCGAGCGTGCCGAGGACCTGCGCGTAGACGGGGGCCGGCAATGAGCCGACCCGAGTGTCGTGGTTGACGATGTTGAACACGACCTTGAAGTGGGTGGGGGCTTCCGCAGCGTGGGGGCTGTAGAAGAATGTCGCTGGCGCACCCACTCCCGAGATGGTGAGGTTCACGTAGTAGACGTTCGACGCCACGACTGTTCCGATTGGCGCTCCTTGCGTCACGAAGGGCGAGACGACCAACGGCATCGCCCCGACGGCGAGTGCCGTGACCACGGCTCCCATCGCGACATAGCTGTACCAGTATCCTGGCCGCATAGACAACTCCTGTCGTTCGGATAGCGCCCCTCACCGATAATCCGGGGGTCAAGGTCTGTTGACCCCGATTCCGGCGCTCGACGCGACCTTGCGTCGCGGAGACGCGCGGGTGGGGGGGTTCGCCGCCAGTTTCTAGAGGGGGACGAACGCCCGGGCGGGCTGCGTGAAGTCGAACGCCTCGGAGAGGTCGTTCGCGGCCGCATCGCGCGACGATAGCGCGGGGAGGCCGAACCGGTTCTCGATGAACCGGAGGATCGAGGTGTGGTCGTTGAGCGCGTGGTCGATGAATCCCGGTCGGGCGTAGGGCGATGCCACGATGCAGGGGACGCGGAACCCATACCCTTCCGAGTCGACCTGCGGCGGCGCCACGTGGTCGTAGAAACCGCCGTAGTCATCCCAGGTGAGGAAGACGGCCGAGGAGTCCCAGTACGAGCTGCTCCCCAGCGGATTCACGACCTGGTCGACAACCGAATCCTGGCCCAGCTGGATATCCTGCGGCGGATGCTCCGAACCGCCGGGTGCCCCGATGACCCAGCTCACTTCGGAAAGCGAACCGCTCGCCACGTCCTGGGCGAACCGGGCTCCGGTGGAGAAGTGGCTGCTCGCCCCGGAAAGCGAGCGCACGAACTCGAACCGCTCGAACCATTTCGTGAACCCGTAGACCTTCCAGGTGACCCCCGCCGTCTCCAACGACTGGAAGACCGGCGGAAAGGTCAGCGTCGTGGGGACATTGTCGTCCCTCAGTCCACCGGCCGTGCCCGCGACCAGGAACAGGTGGTTGGGCGCGCTTTCGCTCATGACGGACGTGAAGTATCGGTCACAGAGTGTGTAGGTGCGGGCCGCCTTCCAGTAGCGCGGGATGTCCGTCCCGTCGAAGTAGCCCATGGTCGCGGGGCTTCCTTCGGAGAAGACGAACCCGTCCATTCGGCCGCCGTCGAAATCGGCGTGGGCGGACTGCCAGGTGTGACTCATCTCCGTCGCGGTTCGGCTGGGCGCGTGGAAGGGAGCTGTGCATGGACCGGGCCCGGACTGGTTCGGCAGACAGATCGTCCGTCCGGCGAGACCATCCGCGCCGGGGAATGTTCCGAAGTAGTTGTCGAAGGTATGGTTCTCCTGCAGGATCACCACGATTCGGGAGATGGGACTGCCGACGGTCGATCGACCGGAGCGAGGGGGAGCCGAGTTCGTCGACCTTGGTGAGGCGTGGGCGCCAACGGACATCGCGAGCTCCTCGGCGCGGACCGACGACCCGTGAATGAGCCGGCGGAGATGGCGCGCCGACTAGATTGACGGTCAGCCGGGGTTGTTAATCCCTTGCCTCGTGCGCGGGGCGGCCGGCCGGTCGTGAGTGCGGGCGGTCTCGGGGTCGCCCATGGGAGCGGCGTGCGCGGGTTTGCGGGGCCCGTTCGATCGGGACTCCGCCCCGGACCGCGACCACGAACCGGATGCTCCCGGTCACACGCTCTGTGTGCGACAGGCCTCCGAACCGCTTCACGGCCCAGGCACGCACCTCTCTCATCACCGCGCGATGGACGTTCAGCGGAGCGGTCCTCGTCCGTGAGTACCCCCTCAACCCCAGGTAGCGGAGCGCCTCCCCGACGCTGACGACCTCGCGCCAGGTCCACGCCCTGGATCGCAGGACGACCTTAGCGCCACGTCGGCGCAGGGCCCGGAGAACGGCGTCTCGGCGGCGCACTCCGATCGTTCGGTGCGGGAACCCCCGACGACCCAGCCGGCGGTGGTACTGCGTGTGCAGCACGTCGAGGTCGGGTCCTCCCTCGGTCCGCCCCATCATGAGGAACCCGCCGGGGCGGACGACCCGCGTGAGTTCGTCCAGCGCCGCGCGCCAGTCCGGTATCAGGTGGAGCACGTGGACCCAGTACGCGCCATCGAACGCCCCATCGCGAAAGGGGAGGCTCGTCGCGTTCGCCCGGACCGCCCTCGCGGATCCGCGGCTCGCGGGCCAGCGACGCCGCCGAAACTGCTCGAGCATCTTGCTCGAGAGGTCGATGCCCGTGACGTGGAAGCCCTGCCGGGCCATCTCGAGCGCGAACCGGCCGGTGCCGACACCGAGCTCGAGCACACGAGGGTGCTTCTCGGGGGGAAAGCGCCGGGAGAAGGTCCCGAGCGCCCGAGCCGCGGCCGCGGGGTCGAGGGTGCGCGTGGCGTCGTAGTACCGGGCGATGTCATCGAACAACGCGCGCGACACGCGGGGCCGAACTCGCCGCATTCAAAGCCTTGCCCCCGGGTAGACCGGCCGGAATCCCCCGGGAACCCGGTCCTGCCACGACCCTGAGCTCGGGGGAAGCGGATTAGTACGTTCTCGCGCGTCGAGGAGCCCCGATGGTGGATCTCGAAGTGGTTCGCGACTTGGTCGCCTACAACCGCGCCGTGTTCGGGCGGTTTCAGCGGTCGATCCAGCGACGTCCGTGGAAGGCGGTGACGGCCGACCGCGGGACGGGCCATCTCTCCCTCAAGGACACCCTCGTCCACATCCTGAACGTCCATGAGGCCTGGCTCGTCGCCGTGGCCCAGGGCCAGTGGGAGGTCTTCGATGAGCCGGGCCGCCGAGCGTCGGAGATCGGATCCTGGTCCGCGTTCCGGACCTACGAACGAAAGGTGTGGGTCGGGGTGGATCGTCTGCTGACGTCGCTGAGCGCATCCGACCTCCGGCGCCGGGTTCGCGCGCCGTGGATGCCGGGCCGTTACACGCTCGGCGATGCGTTCTTCCAGACCACCATCGAGCAGGCGCACCACTTGGGAGAGGTGATCGCGGTCTATTGGCAGAACGACTGGCGTCCACCCGAGATGACCTGGATCCCCACGCTTCGGGGTCGGTGAGCTTCCCCGGCGAGGAGTCCCGCTCGGTCGGGCCGACCCGGCTAGGAGCGGGTTCGTCCCGAGCGCAGGGCGGCCGCGATGAGGTCCGTGGGGGTGACGATGCCCACGAGCTTCCGGCCATCCACCACCGGCAGTCGGCTGATCGCATTCTCCGACATCACCCGCATGGCGAGCTCGAGAGGCGCATCGGACCGGACGACGAACGGCGGGCTTGCCATGGCGTCGGACACGTGGGCCGTCTCGAGCTCCGCCCGCAGCCGGGCGAGCTGGGTGATGGGCTGGTCGCCGAGTCCGACCATGAGCACGTCCAGGAGCCCCTTCGCATTCTTGAGATCGACCGGCACCGCCAGCCGACGGGCGAGGTCCTTCTGGCTCACGACGCCCAGCACGTTCCCGTCCGCGTCGACCACGGGGAGCCCTGAGACGTCGTTGGTCCGCAGGAGGGAGAGGGCTTCGGCGAGCGTCGCCCCCGTGCCGATCGTGACCGGTGACCGGCTCATGACGTCGGCGACCGTCACATTGTAGGCGAGCGGGATCTCGACCGGCGTGGGGCGGGCCGGGGAGCGGGGCCGGGGTCGGCCCTTCCGTGAAGGGGCCGGGCGATGCCGGGAGGCCGGCCGTCGTTTCGGAGCCGCCGCGCGCTTGGTCGACACCCGCTTTCCCCGCCGCTCCATGCACCCCCTAGGGTACCGAAGGGTTTCCTGTTTTCGACCGGGCGCCGGGACCGCGCTCGAGCCGTGGAGGCCCGATGACGGGCTCAAGTAACTCTCGCCGACTGGGCGGGTCATGCCCGGCCCGGAATCGAAAGTGGCCCACGCGGTCCTGAAGGAGAACCTCAAGGTCAAGTCGGGAGAGACCGTGGTGGTCGAGTCGTGGACGCACACGCTCCCGCTCGCGCGGGCGTTCACTGCGGAGGCGCGCCGCCTCGGCGCCCAGCCGACCGTCCTCTACGAGGACGAGGCGGCGTGGTGGGAAGCCGTCGACTCGAAGAAGGTCGGCCCGGTGAGCCGCCTTTCCGATGTCGAACGCTCGGTGATCAAGAACGCGGACGTGTTCATCTATCTCTGGGGACCGGAGGACCGGCCCCGCGTCGACGGCCTCCCCGAGGCGATGCAGAATCGCCTCGTGGCGTGGAACGAGGAGTGGTACCGGCTCGCCCGGCAGAGCGGACTTCGCGGGTGCCGCATGATGGTCGCCCAGGCCACGGACCCCGCCGCGAAGTCGTTCGGTCTCGAGGGAGCCCGCTGGCGCTCCCGCCTGCTCGAGGCCGGGGCATCGGACGCCCGCCGGATGGAGTCCCGGGGCGAGCGGATCGTCCGGCTCCTGGAGCGAGGCGACCAGTTGCGCGTTCGCCACCGCAACGGGACCGACCTCACCCTCCAGCTAGAAGGCATCCACACTCGCCTCGACGCCGGGTACGTCTCGGCCGCCGCGCTGAAGCGACCGTACGGGATGCTCGCCAATAATCCGACCGGTCAGATCCTGGTCGCCGTCGACCGGGCCTCCGCCGAGGGTCGCTTCGTGTCGAACCGGACCGTCTATCTCGGGTCCAACCGATTCGGTGAGATGGCGTGGACCCTCAAGAGTGGGCACTTGACCGCCCACAGCTGCGGCCTCGGCGGCGAGACGTTCGAAAAGCAGTTCGCGGCCGCCCCGGAGAAGGGCCGCGACCAGCTCGGGTACTTCTCGCTCGGTCTCAATCCCGGCGCCCGCGACCTCCCGCCGGTCGAGGACACCGAGGAGGGGGCGATCCTCGTGGGCGTTGGACGGAACGCGATGGTCGGTGGCAAGAACCAGAGCCCGTTCATCGGCTATGCGCTCCTTGGAGAAGGGACCATCGACGTCGACGGCCAGACGATCGCCCGCGGCGGTCGCCTGGTCTAACGCCCCGGGGAGGCGGGCGCCTCAGCCGCCGGACGGCGGCTCGAGCGACTCGCCCCGGATCGCTGCCGCGACCAGGCGCGCCTGGATCTTGGCGAGGGCGACGCTCACGGTGGACTTGCTGCGCCCGAGGCGGGTCGCGAGCCGGGACACGGAGATGCCCCTCGGGTGCGTGAAGTACCCGCCGGACAGCGCTTCCTGGAACACGGCGCTCTGGGCGGGAGAGAGTCCGAGCCGTCGCCCGGAGAACGGGCCCTGGCGGACCGCCTCGACCTGGCTCTCCCCGACCCGACGCCGGAGGTCGTCGACCACCGCGCGCACCTGGGCGGCCTCGGCCACGGTCTCGAACCGGAGCCAGCCGTTCTCGGCCAGGATCGGATAGCGGGTGAGCACCCGGTGGTGCTGGATCACCCGCTGCACCACGGGTGTGACCTGGGTGAACCGGTACACGGCGCTCCGGGGCGACTCGGCATGCACTTCGGCGTGGGTGACCTCGGGGAACTCCAACACCTCCTCGAGGTAGTCGCCGGCGTGCGGTCCCGTGACCCGGACCTCGGAGAGCAGCCGCTCCGGCTCGAGGTCCATCCGGTTCGTGATCTCGATCCGCAGCTCCGGGTGCGCGAGCGGGAAGTCTCGACCGATCGACCCCGCCGGGAGAAGGACCGCGATGCGGTAGACCGCGAGCCGGACCGGGTGGCTTCGCTGGGGGTGGGCCCGACGGGAAGCCGCCTTCGGATCGCGCTTCTCGGGCCCGCGCGGGGTCATTCGCCGTCCGTCCGCATGCCTCACGTCCGATTTGAAACAATCCGGTCGGGGGAACGTCCCGGTTCGGGCGGGCTCACTCCGTGTACCGGACCGCCTCGCTGGGCGGAAGCCGCGCGGCCCGAATGGATGGACCGACGATAGCGAGGATGGTGAGGCCGTAGGCTACGCCGACCACCAGCCAGATCGTGGTCCACGGGATCGTGAACGTGAGCCCGTTACTGCCGGTCGCGGCGGCCTCGTAGACCAGGAGGATCCCGAGCACCGTCCCCGCGAAAATCCCGAGCAGCGAGACGTACGAGTACTCCAGGAAGAACGTCGCGAAGATGTGGGAGCGCCGGAACCCGCCCGCGCGCAGCATGCCGATCTCGCGGCGCCGCTCCACGACCGCCCGCAGGGCCACGATGCCCATCGCCGCGATCCCGACGCCGAGACCCAGGGCGACGAAGATCTCCAGGAGCCCGATCACCGCCTGGAACGACTGGATCGTGGACGCGAGGATCTGGTCGAAGTCGAACAGCACGAGTCCCTGGGAGAAGAACGCCGACTTGAGCGACTGCGCCGCGTGGACGTGGGACGTTCCGGCGGCGACGGTGATGAGCGAGTCGGTGATGGCGCTGAACCCGAGCAGCGACGCCTCGGACGGGTTAAGCCAGACGCCGCCGAGGAGGGAGCCGGTCATGACGCCAATGACGGTGAGATTCGCGGAGGCTCCCGTCACCCCGTTGACGATGCTCACCTGGGAGCCGACGGTGAGGATCGGGTGGGGACCGCCGACCCCGAACGAACCCGGTCCATTGTAGCTCCCGTCCACGACGACGTCCCCGGGGTGGGTCTCCACGTCGGCCCACGTGGCCCGGGCGTCGGCACCGCCCGCCGTGGCGGAGAAGGTGAACCCGTTGGTCGCGTAGAAATCGGAGGCCCCGGATAGGTTGGTGGGAGCGCTGTGGATGGCATCCACGAACCCCCACCACTCCCGCCCCCAGCTCGAGTTGTTCACCTCGGCCGCCGCGCCGATAAGGGGCACGACGGCGGCAATCTGCGGCGAGAGCGAACTGTTGGAGCGGATATCGCTCGCCAGGGTGGGGATGGGGAGCGTGGCGGTCCCGAAGAACGAGTAGTTGCCCGACTGCGCGCCAATGGAGTCGTTGAGGTTCGTCTCGAGCGAGGCCGCGAAGACGGCGACCACGACCACGGTGAAGATGACGAGCGTGAAGATCGTGAGCGTGATGGCGGGCCGGGTCGGCCGCCGGCTCGGGTAGGAAAGCCCCACGCGGACGATGGCCGCCTGCCGGGGGGTCCGGCCGAGGATCCGGGTGAGCCCGTTGACCGCGTAGTCGCCGTCGAAGAGGAAGATCAGCACCGCGCCGAGGATCAGGAAGATCCCGAGGGTGAACACGACGAAGATGCTGCCGGTGTGGTTGTTACCGAGGAGAAGGTGCCGGAACGGCTCGACCCCGTTCCAGACCAACAGCCCGACCGCGGCGATGGTGAAGATGACCCGGTTCTTGAGGAATCGCGAGCCGATGAGCCCGATCCCGAGGATCACCATGTCGCCCCCGATCGAGGGCAGCGAGATGTCGGTCGTTCCCTGGTACGTGGCGAGGAACAGGAGGAGACCCCCGAGGAGGACGGGGATGCCGAGGTAGGCGAGCCACGTGTAGAGCCGCAGGGTCGGCGGGGGAGCGGGGATGCTCCGGATGGCACGCACGATGTTGAGACGGGACGCCCTCGCGCTCGCCACGGCGACGGTGACGAGCGTCAGGAGGAACCCCGCGACGTAGGCGATGAGCAGGCTCTGCGTCGTCACGGTGAAGGACTGCAGGATGGCGGACGCCGTGACCGCGCCCGAGCTCAGGAAGATGCTGAAGGCGTACGTGAGCCCGTATCCGACGCCGACGCCCACGAACGTTCCGGCGAGGGCGCTCCCGGCGGCGTAGGCGAGCCCTTCGAAGAAGAAGATGAGCACGAGGGAACGACGTCGCAGGCCGATCGCGCGGATGGTCCCCATCTCCCCGAGGCGCTCCTCGGCGAGCATGACGAAGATCCCGACGACCAGCATGCCGCCGGCGACGATGGAGAAGAGCCCCAGGACGAAGAAGATCGTCGCGGTGTTCGCTCCCGACTTCGCCGAGGCGGAGAGCCCGTCCTTGAGGGGTTCCGTGACCTTGAGCGAGGCCGCCTGCCCGATCCGCGCGAGCGTGGCGTTCAGCTGACCGGAGACGCTGTCGGAATTCGCGACGCCATCCAGCTGGCTTCCCGTGTTGGTCACGGCCACGAAGTTGATCGCGTTCGACGGAAGTCCCTGGGCCGCCTGGGCGGCGGCAAGGTCCAGGAAGACGTTGCCGGCCTGGCCCGCGAAGAGGAAGAAGAAACCGCCCCGGGTGTCGTCCTTCACGATCGCCTGGACCGTGACCGGAACCGGCGTCGAGCCGTGGCCGAACACGAAGAGGCGGTCGCCCACGGAGGCATTGAGCTGCAACGCGGCCTGGTCGTCCAGGAGCGCATGCCCGGGGGCGGGCCCCGGAAGGGTCGCCCCTCCGTCCGTGGTGAACGGCCCGAGGGCCGTCGACTGGTTCCCGTTGACGCCCACCACGTCGAGGTTCGTCTCGGGGACGCCGCGGTTGACATCGTAGGCCGAGCCGCTGGAGACGATCTCGGGCGAGAGTCCGGCGACCAGCGGGTTGCCGGCCATGGACGCGTTGATCTGGTTGAAGACCGCGAGGGAGAACGGTTGGAGTCCGCCGCCGGGGGTTTCGTTGTCGATGGCTTCGTCCGTGAACCCCCAGCTCTGGAGCGTGAAGTGCTGATTCACCGCGGTGACCGTGTCGTTGATCACGAGACTTCCCGAGATGATCGTCGTCCCGACCAGCAGGCCGAGGATGAGCAGGACCGTGCGTGCCCGCCCTCGCCGGACGTTCCGCATGGCGATGCGGAACGGCAGCCGATTGCGCGCCGCGAGCACGGCGCTGATGACCCCCACGACGGCGAGAAGGCTCAGCAGGAGACCGACGGCCGGAGAGATGGCGGCGGACATGGCCTACGCGACGAGCACTCCGTCCCGCATCCGGATCGTGCGGTCGCACACCTTCGCGACCTCGGCGTCGTGGGTGACGACCACCATCGTCTGCTGGTAGCGACGGTTCAGCTCTCGAAGCAGCGTCGTCACCTGCTCCGACCCTTCGTGGTCGAGGTTCCCCGTCGGCTCGTCGGCCCAGACGATCGCCGGGCGCGAGACGAGTGCGCGGGCGAGGGAGACCCGCTGCTGCTGACCACCGGAAAGCTGGGCGGGCCGGTGGTCCAGCCGGTCGCCGAGGTCGAGCTGGCCCAGGATCTCCGACGCCCGTCGGCGGGAGTCGGTCCGCGAGACGCCTCCGATCAGGAGAGGCATCTCCACGTTCTCGACGGCGCTGAGCACGGGGAGGAGGTTGTACGACTGGAACACGAAGCCGGTCCGCTGGGCCCGGTAGTCGCTCTTGCGGTTGTCGGGCATCCGGTGGATGTCGGTCCCCTCCAGAGTGACCGAGCCGCGAGTGATGTCGTCCAGTCCCGAGCAGCAGTTGAGGAGCGTGGTCTTGCCGCACCCCGATGGACCCATGATCGCGACCATCTCCCCCCGGTTGATGTCGAGGGTGATGCCGTGGAGCGCCGTGACCGCCGTCTCACCGGTACCGTAGACCTTCCACACGTCGCGTGCCGACACGACCGCCTCGGACATCGGATCTCCCGGGCCGGCCACGAGGGAGGTGGTACAAAACGAAGACGCCCGGTCCCGAAGCGGTCCACCGCCACCGGGTGCCGTTCGTCGGCTCGTGGCCGTCAGCGGAGCGGGGCCCCCAAGCTCAATCCGTGTTCACTCCCCGCCCAAGTATCCCGGGTTTCTGAATCGTTCAGGTCCCTCCGAGGGACAGGAAGGCAAAGCCGATGCAAGAGAGCTGGTGGGCAAGGAACGCGTCGAACCTCAAGGTCGTGTTCCGGGTGGTCTTCGGATTCTTGTGGATCGTGGCGGGTGCGCTCAAGTTCGCACCGGGGCTGGTCGACCAGTTCCCGGGCATGATCTCGGCGGACGGCCAACCGGCCTGGCTGCAGGGCTGGTTCTCGTTCTGGTCGGCCCAGGCGACCGCCAACGCCGCGTTCTGGGTGTACTTGACCGGCGGACTCGAACTGGCCGTGGGGTTGGGCCTCGTCTTCGGCTTCATGCGGAAGATCGCCTACCTGGGCGGCGCCGTTCTCAGCCTGTTCATCTGGGCGGTTCCCGAAGGGTTCGGTGGACCCTACCAGCTGGGGGTCTCGACCGACCTCGGCGGAGGCATCGTCTATGCGATGGCGTTCTTGATGCTCATCGTCATCAACGCCACGTACGGCCCGAGCCGCTACAGCCTGGACTACTGGATCGAGAAGCACTTCCCCGCCTGGGCGAAGATCGCCGAGTTCCGGGCTGGAGACTCGAGCGCGACGGGGGCGGTCTCGATCCCGAAGGAGCGCCAGGCGGTTCCGCAGTAGGAACTGGTCCGCCCATGGGGCGGCCCCTGGGTCCAACCCTTTCCTTTCTGCTTACTGTTTGAGAAGCGGCGCATCGAGCGGCGGCTCTCGGGCCCCGGGGTCAGCCGCTCGTCACGGGCCCGGGCCGATCCCGGTCAAGGTCGGGTCGTTTCGGCCTACGGTCGCCAGGCCGGTTCCGAATATCCGTGGGGCGTTAGCGGAAGGGGATGGGGACCACCGAACGGGTCGGGTCGGGGGGTGGCCGTCCGGCCCGCCTTCGCGGACAGGTAGGCATCGATCGACTCCGCTGCCCGCGTCCCCGCCGCCATGGCGTGGACGACGGAGCGCCCGCCGGAAGCGAACACGCCCTCGACCGCGGTCATCGTGTCCGGGTGGACGCCCTCCGGCCATCCCTTGGAGCCGATCTTGAGCCCGAGAGCCCCGGGGAACCCTTCGAGGTCCGCCACCTGGCCGATCGCCATGATGACCGTATCGCACTCGATCGTGACCGTCTCGCCGGGGACCGGGACCACGGCGCGGCGACCGGATGAGTCCGGAGGAGCGAGCTGCATCTTCTGAAAGACCGCCCCCTCGACATGATCCGTGCCCAGGATCTTCACGGGCGACAATAGCCAGTGGAACTGGATACCCTCGGGCTCCGCCTCGTGGATCTCCTCGGGACCGGCGGGCGCCTCATCCTTCGTGCGTCGGTAGACCATCGAGACCTGGGCGCCGGGGGCGAAACGCACCGCCGAGCGCACCGAGTCGATGGCGACGTCGCCTCCTCCGATGACCACGATCTTTCGGCCCAGGGCGGCGACCTTCCCCTCGTTCGCGTCCAGGAGGAAATCGAGCGCGTAGATCACTCCCGGCAGTCGCTCGCCGGCGATCCCCGGCGAACCGGCTTTGGAGGCGCCGACGGCCAGGTAGACGGCCCGGTAGCCCTCGCGCAGGAGGGAGACGGGGTCGAAATCCACCCCGGCCTTCGTGCTGGGGACGAATGTGACGTCCAGGTTGCGGAAGCGGTCGAGGTCCGTGAGCAGTTCGCTTCCCGGCATCCGGTAGTGGGGGATCGCCTCGGCCTGTCCCCCCACGACCGCCAGCTTCTCGTACACCGTGACGCCGTAGCCGCGAAGGCCGAGCTCCCATGCCGCCATGAGGCCCGCCGGTCCGGCTCCGACGACGGCGACGCGCTCGTGCTTCGGCTGGCTGGGAACGTAGACGAGGTCGGAGTTGCCGAACTCGAGCGCGGTGCGCTTGAGGTGGCGGATGGCGATCGGGATCCCGCGGTCGCCCATGATGCAGGCGTCCTCGCAGTAGTGGTAGCAGACCTTGCACAGCGTCGTCCCGAGGGGGTTCTCGTTCAGCACGACGCGGGCCGCGTCATCGAACTTCCCCGCGGCGATGAGCCCGATGTAGCCCCGCGCGTCCTGGGTGATCGGGCACGCCTCCACGCAGAAGGGCAGCGCGCACTGGAGGCACCGGCTCGCCTCCATGATCGCTTCCTCTTTCGAGTAGGAATGGAGCACCTCGTCAAAGGTGAGCACCCGTTCCTGAGGCGAAGCTTCGGGGACAGGGACGCGTGAGTACCGGAACTCCGACGCGCTCATGGCCAGTTTCGACGGTGCATTGAACTTCGCTTGGAGATGAATGCTTCCCTTCTTCGCGCCCTGTCGTGGTAGAGCTTCGCACGCCGCGGATTCCGGGGCGAGTACAGAGCCCCCGGACCGGTCGATTCGGTGGTTCCCGGTCCTCGGAGTCGCATGGCCACGGTCGCTCACTGCTCCGAGACTCGGTGTACGAGGGATTCCGCTTCGCACGGGGCACGCAGAGAGCCACGAAAGTTCGTACGATGGGTTCTTGGGTAGACAATGCCACTCCGCCTCGTCCCTCGGAGGCGTGGGGACTCGCGTTCAGTCGGAGATGTCGGCGGAAACCGATGCGATCGCAACGTCCCTCGTGCTGCTCTCGCTCCTGCTCGCCGTCCTTACCGCGAGAGGACTCGCCCGATACCTCGTGAGCCGGATGTGGACCCAACTCATGTGGGCCCTTGGACTCGGCCTTGCGACCGCGGCGATGGCCGTCGAGGCCGTCGTCTACTTGGGGGTGGTGAACGAGACCCTCCTTCAGGCGTACGTGTTTTTCTCCGCGGCGATCGTCGGGGTTCTATCGCTCGGGGCGACCCGGGTTCTGCGGCGGCCGAGGGTCGAGTGGGCGTACTCTGCCTACACGTGGGCGGCCACGGCGGTCGTCGCAGTCGCGAGCTTCGTGGTGCCCGTGCCGACCGCGATCGTCAGCGATGGGATCATCTCGGGCAATCCCCCGTTCCTCCTCCTTCTCCTGTCCACGTTCGTGACGGGACCCGCGACGGTGGTCCTCCTGGCGTCGAGCGTAGTGGCCCTACGTCGGTCCCGCAAGTGGCAGACGCTCCTCATGATCGCCGGGGCACTCGTTCTGGGCGCCGGAGGCACCCTCTACATCGCGTCCTTCCCCGTCGCGCTCTACTACGCGGAGTTCGTCGGCATCATCGTCCTGTTCCTGGGCCTGATCAGCCTCCCGCAGACGGCACCGGTTCCGACCCCCGCTCCTACTTCGTAGTCGCGGAGCGAACCAGCGACTTTCCGGCCCCCGAGGGGGGAAAGGGTTGGCCCGTGCTCCCGGGCCCACGGACCCGTTCGCCTCGTGACGCGACTAGGCTTCCGCGGCGAGCGGAGTCACCAGCTCGGGGTGCTCCGGCAGCAGCTCGATGACGATCCCGTTCGGGTCTTCGAGCAGCACCGAATCCGACTCCGCCGAGGGAACGCGGCGCCGAGAGGACAGATCGGACGCGCCGGCGGCTCGAAGGCGCTCGGCCACCGTCGCCACGTCCCGGGAGCGGACGGCCAGCCGGTGGAGCTCTTCGCCGTTCCGCCAGGGCGTGTCGTTCCGGGACCCGGGAGGGTACCAGTTCAACTCGAGGCGCTGGCGCGAGACCGGGTCCTCGAGGAGGATCCAGGTTCCGCCGGCAGCATGGCTTCCGCGGCGGATCTCGAGGAGCCCGAGACCGCGGGCGTAGAACCGCAGGCTTTTCAACAGGTCTTGGACGCGTATGGCGGTGTAGTCCAGGTGCATGGCCACCCCAAGAAGACGACGCCGATAGGGCTGCTCCCGTCGTACAATGGCCGTGGAGGGCTGGCCCGACGTTCAACCGTGGTGGGACGGAAACCCGTGGTCCCACGGGTGGGGCCGCCAGCCCGATCGAGACCCCTGCCGAGATCTGGTCGAGGGGGGCCGGCGGTCCCTCCGGGGGCGGTTCGGTCAAGGGCCTGTGGATCAAGGAGATGACCACCGGAGCGGAGTAAACCATGGCCCAAGGGCCGGTTCACCCCAGCGTCGTCCAAAGGCGCCACGAGCTCCGAACCTCCCTCGTTGGTGTAATAGGCCGGGGAGTTCCTCCCCCGTGGACCATGGAACGAGCGATGCGCCCCCTTACGCGGGACGAGGAACGCGTGATCGTCCACGGCGGAACGGAGCGGCCGTTCTCCGGTGAGTACGAGGGGCACTGGGCGGCCGGGACGTACGTATGCCGGCGGTGCGGCGCGGCGCTCTACCGCTCCGAGACGAAGTTCGATGCCGGTTGCGGCTGGCCGAGTTTCGACCGTGAGGTCGACCATGCGGTGCGACGATTGACCGACCGAGATGGCCAGCGAACGGAGATCCGGTGCGCGGCCTGCGACGCGCACCTCGGTCACGTCTTCCTCGGTGAGCGGTTCACTCCGGCCAATACCCGACACTGCGTCAACTCGATCTCCCTTCGATTCATTCCCGAGGGGGAGACGCTCCCGTAGGTACGGTGAGGATCCTCCGTGGGGAGGAAAGTGCCCGAGCCTACGCCGGCGTGACGGTCAACGGGCCGCCCATCTCGCCCGCGTCGCCGAGCCCGCCATCCTCGCAGTACGCGGCGCAGTACCACGAGAGCTGGCCGGTGGCGTTCAGCTCAACGGTGAAGCTGACCACTGCGGGGGTCTCCGAGGACAGCGCAGCGGGGATCGGCACGTTCAGGTGCAGGTAAGGTGCCTGGACCGTGAACGTGTGCGAGATCGATGACGGTGCGAGACCCGCGGCCATGCGGGTGGGAGCCCCGGCTCCCCAAGCGAGCGTGACCGGGCCTCGGAAGTCGCCCTGCAATCCCGCGGCGGAGGCCGGCGCGCCGACGGCCACGGAATCGAAATTGACGATGTGGAAGGTGACCACGGAGCCCGCCGCGAAACTGAGAGTAGGACTCACCACTTGATCGATCCCGGAGAGGGATGACCGGATCTCGAGGGTGACGGAAAGCGCCGAGGGGCCGGCTCCTGGGCTCGGCGGCACCGTCGAGGCGCGGCTTCCGAAGAAACCGACTCCCCCGAGGACGATCAGTCCAACCGTCAGCAGGACCCACCCGCGTCGCCGCAGGGTGCTGGAGGGAGATCGGAGCGGGCTCAGCCAGAGCCGGCCGGCGGCCTCCCGGCCGTCGGGGACCGGTTGGCTAGAGCCCGAGCTAGGAGCGGCCACGTTCGACCCACTGGACTCAGAGGGGTGGCCCCCGGTATCTGACCCTCATGTCAAGCCGGCTTTACCCGCCCAGCCGCGCCCGGGCTCCCCCCCCGGCCCGGGGCTCGCCCCTTCCAGGAACTATACTCTCGTTCCCTCCGGGGTTCAAGTAGCTCCCGGTCCATCCACGTCCATGGCCCACATCGAGGATCGTGGCAGCGAGTTCGACGGATCGATCGACGTCGTCTGGAAATTCATCCAGTCGCCGGAAGACCACGGGAGCTCCCACCGGAACCGACGCAACGTTCGGGGTGAACCCGACGGCCCGGACGCCATGAAGACGTCCTGGGAGCAGAACGTGGGGGGCTCGTGGGTGAAGGTGGAGAACCGCGTGAGGCTGTTTCCGCCCGTTGCGATGCTGGTCGAGGCGCTGGAGGGCCCTCTCGCCGGCTCGAAGTTCATCTTCTACTACACGCCGAAGGGGAAGAAGACGGGCGTAGACGCTGTCGGGGACTTCCACTCCAAGATGATCCCGGCCGGCCAGCTCGAGCCGGCGGTCCTGGCCGCGTTCGAGGAGGCGTACCAGGACGACAACGCGGGCATCCGCAAGATGGCCGGCCGGACCTAGGCGTCCAAGCGCCAACCCTTTCCCCCGCTGGGGTGTCGTGCATCGAGGACGCGAGGATGAGATCGGCCCGACGGGCATCAGCTCTGGATGCGGACGGAGGGACAGCCCCGCCGCAGCCGTTGCCGGCCCTGCCGACCGTTGCCCTCCAGGCCTGCCCGATCGCCACCTCCCTTGGCTGCCTCGGTCGGAAGTGGACCCTGCCGATCCTGCGGGACATCGCCTTCTTCCCCGATGTCGGCTTCGCGTTCATCCTGAAGAGCAACCGGGGCCTGGGCCCCCGGACGCTCTCGATCCGTCTGCAGCAGTTAACCGGGGATGGGTTGATCCGCAAGGACCCGAATCCGGCCGACCCTCGGCATCCGACGTACCGGCTGACCGAGAAGGGCCTCGAGGTGTGGCCGATCCTCGCGTCGCTGTTCCAGTTCGGGATCCGGAACTTCCCCGAGGTCGTCTTCGAGGACCGCCGGGCCCGGAACCTCGAGGAGGTCTACCCCCACGACGCCGCGCTGATGCTGGGGCCGCTCACGACGTTCGCGCGGACCCTCCCACCGGCCGACATGCCGGCAGCGGAGGAACGGTCGCGCCCGGCGCGAGCTGGAAACCGCGGAAGCGAACCGTAGGCCCCCCCGCCCACCCCGCGCCCCTTTGGGACCTACACGGGCGAGTGGTACCGAGGTCGGGCTCGCGGGAGAGGGCCGGGGTTGTGAGGGACAAGATTGTGGAGCGCCAACGCCCGGGGCGACGCGAACCGTGCCCCGCAGAGCGCACAGCGGATGGCCGGGGCGTTGGGAACACTTTGGGGGCGTTCCACCGTCGGGGATTCGGACCCGTGCTCGGTGGAGGTGTGTTCGATCAGGTCGGCCGCGGAGCCGAAGCTCGCCGCGCACTCGGGGCATACTTCTGCCATGAAGACCGCCTCCTGGACCTCAACTCGACCGGCGGCTCCACCCCCCATTAAGGGTCGTCCCGAATCGGGACGACGCCGTTGGACACACCCCGATGCTCCGGGGGAAAGGCGGAGCCCCGAGTCTACGCTCGGGACCCGGCGACGGGGGCTCCGGTCGAGGGGGTTCCCGCGGGGCGGTCTTTCGGAATGAAGTCGGCGACCGATGGACGGGTGAACAGGGCGAACCACGGGGCGACGACATCCACGAGGGCTCCCACGACCCCGTAGAGGACGAACCGGGGGACCGCGATGCGCTGCCGCAGGTAGGCGCCGTGGATCCGGTACCCCTCCACGTACGCGAGCACCATGGAGACCCAGATGAACCCCGTGAAAATCCCCGTCACCTCGAGAATCCGACCGTAGTGGAGCGCGAAGCTGGCGGCCAGGATCGCGACCGACGGGAGCGCCGAGAACCAGGAAAGCGCGCTGTAGAAGATCGTGAGCCGTCGCTTGAGGGGGAGCTCGGTCGTCGGGTTCAGCGCGTGGAGCACGCCGTGGACCCATCGACGTCGTTGCTGGATCTGGTCCTTGAGGGAGAACGCGCCCTTCTCGTAGGCGAACCCCTTCAACACTCCGAAGATGCTCCCGTACCGGCTCCGCACGCGGATCTCGAAGAGGAGGTCCTCCGCCGGCGTGTATCCGGGGGAATCCCAGCCGACCGAGTCCTCGATGTCGGCCCGCACGATGAAGTGGGAGCCGTGGAAGCCGGTCGTCGGGTTGCCGGGGAGGGTCATGGAGTCGAGCACCCGGAAGTCGTCGTAGGTCCGGGTCATCTCCTGGATGTGGCTCGGGGTCCCCGCCCAGTCCAGCGGATAGAGGATGACTCCCGTCCCGGCGGTGTACCGGTCCTGGACCACGAACTCAGAGATCCCGAGGAGCGTGTCCTGGCCGACACTCGTCTCCTCGTCCTGGTGATAGATCCAGACCGAGGACTGCGAAAGACCGAGCTCGGCACGCCGCTCGGCCGCGTACTCGAGGGCCCGGGCTTTCCCCCGGGCACCGAGGGAGGTTTCGAAGTCCCGCGGAACCACCATCACGTTGACCCCGTCCCGGCGCAGAGCGTGGTACGTCTCGGGGGACGTCCGGTACCCGTCGGGCTCGATGACGGCCCATACCAGGTAGCGGAACGGGAGGCGGGGCGTGTGCCGGACCCAGTAGAGGACCGAGCGGACCGACTCGTCCAGCGCCTTGGGATTCTTGCCGATCGCCGTCAGTTGGAAGATGACCAGCGGGGGGGTCATCGGACCTCAGGGAGGTCGAAGTGGTTGCGCCGCAGGATCCGATGGGTCCCGCGGAACCCGAGCATGAAGAACGGGACCGGTATCATCCAAATGCCGGGCAGCGCCTCGAGCCAGACGGGCGGCTCCGGCCCGTGGGAGACGAACGCCACCGCCACGAGGAGCGCGCTCACCACCGACGCCGTGATGAGTGCGATCGCGGCCACGACCCGCCGCCGCTGCTTCAGCTCGGTCATCGTCTGATTGTAGCGGGCCGCCGTGAAGTCAGCGTACCGGATCCCCCGAGGCGATCCCGAGCTCGCGAGCGGGTGGCCTTCAGGCAATCGGCTCGGGCTGCCCTCGGGCTCCCGCGCCCGTCGCCCGATTCGCACCGGTTTCGGTTCGACGGATGCGGCGGGGGCCGTCGAAGGCCCCAGGAGGCCGTGCTCCCGCGCGAACTTGAGCTCGTCCGAGGCCCGGCCGAGCTCAGATTCGAGGGATTGCACCGCGCCCGACAGCGTCTCCGCCCGTCGGGCGACCTCGTGGACCTCGTCCCGCAACTGGCGTACGCTGCCGCGAGCGCCCTCCAGTCGATCCTCGAGGTACGGGCTCGTCTGCCCCGGCGGGAGGATCGACGCCGGTGAGGGGGGAGGTGAGGGAAGGGTCGTTTCGACGGGTCGCGGAATGGGCTCGGAACGGGGAACGGCGGGAGCAGGCCCGCCAAGTTCCCGAGTCAGCTCGTCGAGGATGCGCAGAACGTCGTCGTCCGAAAGTTCAGCCCCGTTGGGGTCGGGCGGGTCTCCTAACACGCGATGCCTACCGGACCCGTTCGGATCCCTCGCCCCGGTGGGTGGAATGGAGTTCCCGAACTCTCCGCAGGGGAGAGTACCGAGGGTGGAGGGTGATTCTGGACCTGGAACCCGACCTCCCACGGTTGGTGTCGAGGTCGGGCGCTTAATGGTATTCGTTCGAGGAGAAGACCCGGCCGGGGGGAGCCGGCAGGTCGGGGCGCTCCGAGGTGAGGTGGGGGCCGGCTCACTGCCGGTGAGTGTCTCCGGTGCGTCCGGAACTAGCCCTGGGCGGCCATGCGCCCGACGTGGCGAAGGGAACGGAATCCCCCCCATCGCGCTGGAGCGCGCCCTTCCGGGTCCTGAGGCACGGAGGGTTCGCCCGGGTCTGGACCGCCGGGCTGGTCTCTCAGTCCGGAGACTACGTACTGGCGGTCGGGCTCCCGTACTTCGTCTACCGACTGACGGGCTCGGTCCTCGCCACGGGCACGATGTTCCTCGTCATCGTCGTTCCCCCCATCCTCGTGAGCTCGTTCGCGGGCGTGTTCGTGGACCGGTGGCGGCGCAAACGCACGATGGTCGGGGCGAACCTCCTCCTCGGGCTGGGCCTCCTTCCACTCCTCTGGGTCACGTCGCTCGGGACCCTATGGATCGTCTACGTGGTGGCCGCGCTCGAAGCGTCCATCGAGCCGTTCTTCCTACCGGCGGAGGGAGCGCTCATTCCCCAGCTCGTTCCGGGTTCCGAGCTCGTGCGGGCCAACGCGCTGTTCGGTGGGAGCCGGCAGATCGCTCGGCTAGTGGGCTCCGCGGCGGGAGGACTCCTCGTTGGGATCTGGGGCTTGCGAGGGGCCGCGGGCGTGGACGCCGCCTCCTTCTTCGCCGCAGCGGCGATTCTCCTGTCGCTCTCGGGGGTGGACTCCGCCGGGGCGCCGAGCTCCCCGGCGCTGCGGGAGGGGTTGGCCCGGTTCGTTCGCAAGTTCCGCGACGAGTGGGTCGAGGGGCTCCGGATCGCCGCGACGACCGCCCAGGCCCGCGCGGTCGTGGTGTTCGTCTGCCTCTCGGGCATCGGAGAAGGGGTTGTCGCGACGTTGTTCGCACCGTTCCTGGTCGGCGTGCTCCATGGCTCGGGATTCGATTTCGGCTTGTTCATCGGCGTCCAGGCCATCGGTGGGATCCTCGGGACGGTCCTTGCGGCTACCGTGGGAGCGGACCGGCCCCCCGCCGTCCTGCTTTCTCGGTTCGCCATCCTATTCGCCCTGCTGGACGGAGTGCTGTTCACTTACCCCCTGGTCTGGCCGGTCCTCTTGCCCGGGTTCGTGCTCATCGCGATCGTAGGGCTTCCCGCTGCTCTCGCGATGGCCGGCTTCACCACCCTCATGCA
>DASQHP010000031.1:0-3707 GCA_035632035.1 Thermoplasmata archaeon
GGCGTCATCGAGATCGCTGGCGTCGACTCCGCGCGGACCACCACCAACTCGGTCTTCGAGATCTACAAGGTCTTCGGCGTGGAAGCGGCGCGCGCCGCCCTCATCCTGGAGGCCGGCCGCACGCTCTCGGAGCAGGGGCTCACCGTCGACATCCGCCACCTGATGCTGGTCGCCGACGTGATGACCAACGAAGGGGACATCCGCGCGATCGGCCGCCACGGGATCTCGGGCAAGAAGACGAGCGTGCTGGCCCGGGCCGCGTTCGAGATCACGGCGGCTCACCTCCTTCGGGCTGCCATCACCGGCGAGGTCGACGAGCTCAAGGGCGTCGCGGAGAACATCATCGTCGGCCAGCCGATCACGCTCGGAACCGGGGCCGTGAACCTGGTCTACCGGCCGCCGCGCGGCGCGGTGGTCGCGGCGCCCCCCGAGCCCGTGAAGGCCGAGGGGGAGGCGTAGATGGACCTCGCGCACGCCCTCAAGGTCGCCCTCCAGACGGGGAAGGTGAAGGTCGGCCTCACCGAGGCGATCGAGAGCGCCCGTGGCAAGAAGGCGAGGCTCCTCATCGTCGCCACCTCGTGCCCGGAGAAGGCGCTCGTGACGGAGAACCGCTACGAGAAGGTCCCGGTCTACCACTACGAGGGGACCGCCGTCGAGCTGGGCGCGGCCTGCGGCAAACCGTTCCCCATCAGCGCGCTCGCCATCCTGGACCCCGGCTCTTCCGCGATCCTGTCGCTCGAGACCGCGCCGGCCTAGGGTCGGTTGGGAACTCGCCATGGCCGAGATCGCCTTCGACACGGAGACGATCGGCTACATCCGTCTCTTCGAGGAGCGGACGGGGGCCCGCGTGAAGGATTGCCTCGAGGCGGAGGACAAGCTCGTCTTCCTGGTCGAGCCCGGCGAGGTCCACAAGGCGGTGGGTCCCGGTGGAACGCTCGTCGACCGCCTCAAGGGGATGCTGAAGAAGGAGATCATGGTGGTCGAGTACTCCGACGACCCCGCGACCCTCGTGAAGAACATCTTCTACGCCTACAACCCGCGCTCCGTCGCCTTCCAGCCGAAGGGGAAGGGGCAGCACGCCTCGGTGACGGTCGACCCCGGCTGGAAGGCCCGCGCCATCGGCAAGCAGGGAAAGAACCTGAAGATCGCCCGGGCGATCCTGCTCCGCCACTCCGACATCGTCTCGGTGAACGTCGCCTAGGCCGCCCCCACGCCCGCTCGAGCCGCGAGGTTATCTACCGCGCGGGAACTTGTCCCGTCCGAGGCGCCAAGATGGGGATGGGGCCGATGGGCGGCCGCGGGGGTCGCGGCGGAGGGCTCGCGCTCGCGGGACTGGGCGTCCTCCTGACCTCGATCGAATTCCTCCTCGGTGTGTGGGCGAGCCTCTACGACACGGTCCTTCCGAAGTCGCTGCGGGACGTCTTCGCGACTCCCTACGTGTCGAACGACCTCGCCCTGCTCGCCCACGTCGTGCTCGGCCTCCTGCTCGGTCTCGTGGCCCTCGGACTGCTCCTCTGGGCCGCGCTCCGTCACCGGCCCCGCGTGATGTTCTCGGGCGTCGGGGCGCTGTTGGGCGTTCTCATCGGCGCGGGAGGCGGCGAACTGTTCCTCACGAGCGGCGACCCGATCTACTCGTTCCTCATGGCCGTCGGATTCCTGATGGCGCTCGGCTCGTTCTACGGCGCGATCACCGCGCTGCGACGCGCGAGCCGGTGGGCGCCCGGCGCCTGGATGCCGGGCGGGCCGATCGGCGAGCCCAGCCCGCCGCCCGCGGGCCCCTCTCCGCCGGGCTGACGCGTTCCCGCGACCGGGGCACCACCGGCCGAGGGCCCGAACCCTCAAATCGCGCGTCCGTTCCCGGGCGGCGATGGCGAGGACGCCGCACGTTCGGGTCCAGGCCGTCTTCTTTGACCTCGGCGGCACGCTCCTCGATTTCCGGGACCCGGAGCGGTGGGCGCAGGTCGCTTCCGAGGTTGGGCTTCCGATCGAACCCGAACATTTGGGTCATGCGGTGGAGGAGGCAGAGGCGAAGTTCGACGGGCCGGGCCGGGACCCCCGGATCGAATCGATGACCACGTTCTGGGGGTTCGCGCTCAGCCGCGGCGTGGGCTCCGAGGTCCCCGTCGAGACGGTCGAGCGGTTCATCGAGCGCTGGCGCCGGGACCGACTCCCCGGTCATCTCTTCTCCGATGTGCCCCGCTGCCTCGAGGAGCTTCGCGGGGAGCGGCGGCGCCTCGGCGTCATCTCCAACTCGAGGTCGGAGGAGTGGTTGGGGGTCGCCCTCAACGAGTTCGGGATCGCCGACCAGTTCGAGGTCCTGGTCTCGTCGGGGACGGAAGGCGTCGCGAAGCCCGACCGTGCCATCTTCGACCGCGCGGCCCGGCGCCTGGGCGTCCAGAACGCCGCGGCGTTCCACGTGGGCGACCTCGCCTACACGGACGCGACGGCGGCGCGGGCCGCGGGGTTCCACTCCGTGTGGCTCAACCGTCGCGGCACCGGGTTCGGCGACGACCCGCCCGAGATCACGTCGCTCACGGAGCTTCCCGGCTTCATTCGCGACCTCGAAGGGCGCTCGCGTTAAATACCGTCCGAGACTCTCAAGCGGAGCCGCGCCCGCAACCCTTCGGGGACGGGGGCCGGCGACGTCGCCACGGCGAGCCGGGGATGCGTGAACCGAGCTCTTCCAAGGAGACGCCACAGATGGCCCGATGGGGCGTGGAGCCCCGAGAAACCCTTCCCGGAGACGGGGAGAGACCTCTCGGGACTGACGGAAGAGACGAGAAGATCAGGCGCACAGCTCAACGTGCAAAACGAGCAATTCCGCCAGTCAGCGAGACACGGTTCACGACGTACTAACCCGCACACAACGTGTGCAAGTGAAATCCGGTTGATCCTGCCGGCGGGCACCGCTATTGGAGTTCGCTTAAGCCATGCGAGTCGAGAGGGGTAAGCCCTCGGCGCACTGCTCAGTAACACGCGGACAATCTGCCCTCGAGACGGGGATAACCCCGGGAAACTGGGGATAATACCCGATAGACCAGAGATGATGGAAGGCTCTCTGGTCCAAATCCTGCGAGGCTCGAGGATGGGTCTGCGGCCTATCAGGTCGTAGGGGGTGTCACGGACCCCCTAGCCGAAGACGGGTACGGGCTTTGGGAGAAGTCGCCCGGAGATGGATTCTGAGACACGAATCCAGGTCCTACGGGACGCAGCAGGCGCGAAACCTCCACAATGTGGGAAACCACGATGGGGGAACTCCAAGTGCCTACACTTAGTGTAGGCTGTTCTCGAGCCTAAAAAGCTCGAGAAGTAAGGGCCGGGTAAGACGGGTGCCAGCCGCCGCGGTAATACCCGCGGCCCGAGTGGTGCTCATTATTATTGAGCCTAAAGCGTCCGTAGCTGGCCAGGCAAATCTTCGGGTAAATCGGGCGGCTCAACCGTCCGAATTCCGGAGACACTGCTTGGCTTGGGATCGGGAGAGGGTGAAGGTACTCCCGGGGTAGGGGTAAAATCCTGTAATCCGGGGGGGACCACCAGTGGCGAAGGCGTTCACCTAGAACGAGTCCGACAGTGAGGGACGAAGCCCTAGGGCGCAAACGGGATTAGATACCCCGGTAGTCTAGGGTGTAAACGCTGCAGACTTGGTGTTGGGGGTCCTGCGTGGGCTCCCAGTGCCGGAGCGAAGGTGTTAAGTCTGCCGCTTGGGG
>DASQHP010000032.1:0-9576 GCA_035632035.1 Thermoplasmata archaeon
GCCCCTCCGGCGAGATGCCCTGGTAGTCGCCGCCGAGGATGAGCACGTCCCGCTGCCCGGGGCTGCGTGCCCGCGCGTAGGTGAGGTCGTTCGAGACGAGCCGGATCAGCCCGTCCTCGCTCACATAGACCTGGGGCGGAAAGAACTTCGAATAGATCGTGGCCTGGGGCTTCGCCTTCAGCTGATCGCGCAGGTAATCGGCCGCTAGCTTGCCCACGTTCCCGACGCCGGGGAGGCCCTCGACGAGGACCGGGTTGTTCAGCTCGACCTTCTCGACGACGCGGATCAGGACGTCTTCCATCGAACGGATTCCCTGTCGAAGAACCGGGGGCGCGTAGATAAGATTGCGCTAACGGCGCCGGGGGGCGCTTTCATCGGCTCCACCCGGTGCCCGAGCCGGGGGTCATCCCCGCCGGGCGTCCGGGGTCGCGGCGGGTGGGGGACGCGGCGGCACGATGAGTCCATGCGGCGTCATTCGGGCGACGCCCACGCTCGTCTTCTCGGGGTGGTTGCGGACCTTGCGGATGGCGAACATCTGCTCGAACGAGTCGGTGGCCGGCCCTGCCCCGAGCTCGACCACGAGGTCGGCAAGGTCCTCCAATAGGCCCGTGGTGCGTCGGTCGTGCACCTCGGAGACCATGACGAGGAGCGCCTGGCCCCCGAGCGATTGCACGCGATGGCGGATCTGCCGGACCATCATCATCACCTCGCCGGGGTCGAGCACCTCGAGGAAGAAGTCGATGGAGTCGACCACGAGCCGGAACGGGTGATCGAGGCCGGCGAGGTCCGACAGTAGCCGGCTCGTGAGATTGTAGCTGCGGCGTCGGACCGGTGCGTTGGACGTATCGATGAGGTCCTTGTAGGTGAGCCCGCGCTCGCGCAGGCGCGACACCTCGAGGTCCCGCCGAAGGACGCGTTCGTAGTACTCGTCGGACAGGTTGACGACCTGGATACCGGACGACGACCAGCCGAAGTCGCGGAAGGCCTTCTGGATGTCATCGGTCCTCTCGTACGTGGTGTAGTAGAGGACGGGGATTCCGCCCCCGCCGGCCTGGGCGAACTGCTTCGCGAAAAGGGACATTCCCGAGCCCGACCCGCCGAGGAGGATCCCGATCCACCCCGGCGGCATGTAGCTCGAAAGCTCTCGGTCGATCTCGTCGATCCCGAGGACCGGGGCGGGTGCGCTCATCCCGCCACGCTCCCGCGCGGCGCATCGATCGACTCATCCACCACGAGTGACAGCATCTGGTCCAGGGAGGACATTCCGTCCTCGGTGACCGTGAGGACGATGGCGAGCACCTGGCGGCTCTTGAGGTTCGTCAAGAGGATGTGGAAGAACTCCGAGAGCAGCTCGGGGGGGTTGTGGATGGCGAGCGAGTTGGCGGAGTCGATGATGACGATCGAGCGCGGGCTGGGCCGCCGAAGGAGCAGGTACTCGACGCGGAGCATGATGTCCTCCAGCATCCGCGGGCTCTCGATGTAGGACGCGTTGGAGAGCGGGTCCCGGTAGTTCATCATGATGTGGGAGATCGCATCGACGAACGAGATCCGGTCCGCCGGGATGTCCAGCGCCTGGGCGAGGGACGAGACGAGCGACGCGGGGTTCGTGACGGACACGTAGATGGTGTGGGCGTTGGGCTCGCTCCCGATATCGCGCAGCACCGCGCTCATGACGGCGAAGTACTGGTCGGCGTACTCCCGGGGGTCGAGGCGAAGCGCCACCGCCGCGCCACCTTGCAGCGCGCGGAGCTTTTCCGTGAGATCGAGCGAGGCCACCTACCGCTCCTCCTGCCGGCTCCCCTTGAGGTGGGGGGCCATGAGCAGGCCGATGGGAGTGAGCTCGATCACGTACTGGGCGCGGGAGTGGGAAGTGCCCCGCATCTTCACCACCTGCAGCACGCGAATGATGTCTCCCTGCCGGCGGACATTGCCCAGAAGGATGACCCCATCGACGATCGCCTCCTCTACGCCGTAGAGGGAAAGGCGACCCGGCGCCTGGCCGACCTCCGAGACCAGGAGCGTGGTGCAGCCGAGGGCGAACAGCCCCTGCCCCAGCTTGAGCATGAAGTCGCGGATCCGCTCCTCCTTGCGGATGCGGTAGCAGACGGAGGTCAGCGAGTCCAGCACCACGCGCTTCACGCCGAGTTCCTGGGCCAGGTCGACGATCGTCCGGATGAGCAGGTCGACCTCCTCCGACGACATCTCGTCCCGGTCGAGGCCCAGTTTCTCGTACATCACGGGTACATCGAGGAAGGTGAGCAGGCCGCCGCTCACGAGGTCGGGCTTGAAGAACTCGAACGTCTCGAGGTTCTGGAGCAGCTTGTCGGAGGCCTCCGTCACGGACAGGTACAGGGACTTCTCGCCCCGCTCGGCTCCCCGTACGAGGAACTCGAGGGTGAGGGTGGTCTTGCCCGTACCCACGCTTCCCGAGATTAGGACCGTGTTCCCGCGAGGGATGCCGCCACCCAGAATGTCGTCCAGGCCGTGGATGCCGGTGATGCACCGGTCTCGAATGGCGCCGGGTGCCGACGATTGCAGGCCGCCGGCCACCATCGGTGGTCCAACGGGTGGGCCCCCCTAAAAGGATTCTCGGCGCGCGGAAGCGGCGGCCTCGATTTCCGCCCAGACCTGGCGCACCCGCTCTGCCCGTGCTTCATTCGCGAACGCGGGCACAGCCTCCAAGAGGGTCGTCCGGTCGAGCACCCACACCGGTCCTCGGGGATCCCGCCGCCGGTCGCGGAGTGCTCCGACCCGTTGGAGTCGACGGCCTACGGCCCGGACCTGCTCGCCGGACGGGTCGACCCGGGCGCGACAGGGCGTCAGTGGGAACTCGAGGAGCGGCATGCCCGAGCCCGCGTCCGCCGCGGCCCGCAGGAGCTCCTCCACCGTGGGTGGGTCGGCTCCGCTGTCGGGCGGAAGAAGGGGCGTCTTGGTGGCGGGCGGCCCATCGGGAGGTGGAGCGGCTGACGGGGGGGTTCCGGACGATACCGGCGGATCCTCGGCGGGGGGCGGAATCGGCGCGGCCCGCAGGTGGAGGGAGCGTCGTCCCTTCCCGAGAAGAAGCACCGCTTCGCCGCGGTCGAGCGACAGAAGCTCGGCCGCATCGACCTCGCCTTGCCATCGAGCGAACTCGCGTGCATCGTCCGGCGAGCCTCGAAAGAGGAGGAAATCGGCGGCGTTGGTGAGGAGCGCCTCCCGGACCGCTTCGGGAAGCGCGGCCAGCGCCTGCGTCGCGAGGACGAGGTGTACGTTGGACCGCCGACCGAGGCGGAGGATCTCGGCCACGGACTCGTGGGCGTACCACTGAGCCTCGTCGAGGATGAGGAAGCACTTGGAAGCGGGCGTCCTCGCAAGCAGCTCCGCCCAGACCAAGGCGAGGTCGATGGCCAGAAGGTAGCGCGTGGTCAGCTCACCGGTGAGCGGTGCCTCTCCGGAGATCACCGTGATGCGACCCGCTTGGACGAGGTCGGCGGCCCGATGCGTCGCGCGACGATCGCAGAGCATACGATGGAGCGTTTCGTTTCGCGTCACCTCGGTCAGGAGTCGGCGAGTGCCGTCCACTTCCTCCGGACGGAACCGGGCGACGTCGAGCAATGCCTCCGCGGCCGAAGGGAGCGTGGCGCCTGGTGCCAAGTGTACCGAATCCGGCCGGCCTTCGAGCAGCAGCGCGGCGTCGTCCAAGGTCCCGTTCGGGATCAGCGCCGCCGCCTGGATCGCCCGGCCCAGGACGTCCTCGACCCGCGGTCCCCAGAACGCGGCGTCGGTGTATCGGAACGCCCGAACCCGTCGCAAGGCGGTGACCAGGTCGAGGCGCGTGCGTTCGCTGCGGGGATCGCCTCGGGGGGTCGGCCGCACTCCCTCGATGGCGTTCAGCGAGACCGACGAGTCGACCGGAGAGCAGTGGAGCAGCCTAGACCGCGCGACGGCCGGTAGAAGTCCCTCGAATCGGCGAGCGGTATCACCGATCGGGTCGAAGAGCACCACGCCGTGTCTGCGCGCCGCGTGGAGGGCGAGGGCGACCAGGGCGGTGCTCTTCCCCATCCCGGTCTCTCCAAGAACGCAGAGATGTCGCCCCTCGTCCGTGGGTACCTCGATCGCGACCGTGCCCCCGTCAGTCGACCGACCGACGGGGATTCGGTCACCCGGCCCTGGGATCGACGTCGATGACCCCGCCGGCGACCATCGATCCGGGAAGAGGGCGGTCACCTCTCCCTCCGTCACCGGATACCACCGGGCGGCCGGTCGAATCCAGGGAAACCCCCGTGCCCACGACAGGCTGGTCCCGGCCGCGCCCTGCGTCGCGATGCGCACGAGCTCGCCCACCCTCGCGGCCAGGGCCGTGGAAGCCCCTCGAGCCTCGATCTCGACCGAGATCAGCCAGTCGGCGCGGCGACGTCCCGCGAGCTGTTCCCGAACGTTACGTTCTTCCGAGGTGAGCGGAGCCAGCCGAGAGTTCGGCGGAACGGAGATGTCCTCTACGGGTGGAGGCTGAGGTCCGGTGAGCGTCGTGGGAGGGCACGGGACGGCGTCCCACGAGACCCGGACCCCCGCGGGAACCTCGGGCAGGGATCGGTGGACCGCGTCGGTCCAGCCGGGCGCCTCGTCCGCCGGTAGTTCGGGAAGTCGACAGGACGGGGCGAGCCGACCACGGAGGAGGACTCGAGAACCTGGGGCGGGTGGGGTGGGCGAGAGGGGAATCCACTGGCCCCACTGGTAGCAGCCCGCGAGCGTCCGGCCGACCCATCGCCGAGCGGCCCGACTGGACGACCCCACGCGAACGCCCCCACCTGGGCCGGATGCCCATTCGATCCGGAATCGGAGGCGAAGCCCCTGCGCGGCCCGTACCGCCAGGCGGAGCCGCCGCCGGAATTCGAGCACGTCCTCGCTCCGGCGTCGCCCTGCGACCGGGGCGAAGCGGAACCCTTCGAAGAGATCGGAGCCGGGCCGCATGGGCGAACTGGAATCGCCACGGCGCGGGCGGTGTAGCCGTCTCGCTCCACCCTGGATGATGAACGCTGCGGCGGTTCGCCAGACTCAAGTATCGAGCCCCCTCCCACTCTCGAGGACTGGCGGTGTCGTCGCTCGAAGAGCAGATCACTGCCATCGAGGACGAGATCCGTAAGACCCAGTACAACAAGGCGACCCAGCACCACATCGGGCGACTTCGGGCGAAGCTCGCCTACCTGCGGTTAGAACGGGAGAAGCGGGCGTCCTCCAAAGGGGGAGGCGTCGGCTACTCGGTCCGGAAATCGGGCCACGCCACGGTCGGGCTGGTCGGATACCCGTCGGTGGGGAAGTCGACCCTACTGACCCGGCTCACGGGGGCGGCCAGCGCGACGGGCGCCTACGACTTCACGACGCTCACGATCATCCCAGGAATGCTCCGATGGGGAGGGGCGTCGATCCAGGTGCTGGACATGCCCGGATTGGTACCGGGGGCGGCGAAGGGTCGCGGGCGGGGACGGGAGGTCCTCTCCGTGGTCCGCTCCACGGACCTGATCGTGTTCCTCATCGATCCCGAGCACACCGACTTTCGTGCGCTGCTGGGCGAGATCGAAGGCTCGGGAGTTCGTGTCAACACCCGCCCCCCGCGCATCGTGGTCACCCACGGCGACCGCGGCGGGCTCACGATCTCCAGCACGGTGCGCTTGACTCACCTCGCTGGTGGCCTCGCGCTCGCGATCGCCCGGGAGTTTGGGGTTCACAACGGGTCGATCGTCTTCCGGGAGGATGCGACCGCCGAGCAGTTGATCGATGTGCTCGCCGGCAACCGGGTGTACGTGCGGGCCATTCTGGCCGTGAACAAGGCCGAGCTACTGGGGGCGAACGAGCGGCGCGTGCTCGCCGACCGCCTGCGGCCGTTCCCCGTTCGATTCGTCTCCGCCCGGACCGGCGAGGGCATCCCCGAGCTCATCCGGGCGATGGGGGAGACGCTCGCGTTCATCCGGATCTACCTGAAGCCGCCCGGGCGAGAACCGGATCGGGAAGAGCCGGTCATTCTGCGTCGCGGGGACCGGGTGGAGGATCTCCTGCGTCGGCTTCCATCTGACCTGGGAGCCGCGTTTCGTGCCGCCCAGATCTGGGGGCCGAGCGCGCGGTTTCCCGGCCAGACGGTCGGCCGCGAGCACGCCCTCGCGGACGAGGACGTGGTTACCGTGATGATCCAGCGGGGCGGTCGGACCGCGGCCTAGGACCACGGGCCACCGCGGGGAGCGCACCGTCCTTCGTGCGGACGGATACGAGGTAGTGGCGCTTGTGAAACGGCTCGAGGGCGATCGACTCTTCGACCCGTCCGAGGGGATCTAGCTCCGTCAGAGCTGAATCCAGGTGCGCCCGAGGTGTCCTCAAGCGCCCCATGCTGGCCGTCTTGAGCGCGAGCAGGATGAGGCCCCCCGGCTTCACGAACCACTGCGAGTTCTCGATGACGATCGCCACCTGATCCGGCTGGGCGAGGTCCGCGTACAGTCCATCGACGGGGGGAACGAGCGGAAGGTACTCCCGACACTCCCTCGCGTCGGCGAGAAGGGGAAGCAGGTTCGGATACCGGTCGGCCAGCCGGAGCAGGCGGGAGAAGCTTCGGAGGCTCTTCTCGACGGCGAACACGGCTCCGCGGGGTCCGACGAGGTCGGCGACGTGCGACGCCGTCGTCCCCGTGGCAGCGCCGAGGTAGAGCCAGAACTCGTCCGGCCCCGGGGTCGGTCCGTCATAGCCCCGGGCCAAGGCGGCCCCCAGCTTGCTTCGGGTCGGGTCCCAGCGGCGGAGCGCGCCCGCCTCCCGGTGCACGACCCGTTCCCCGTAGACCTCAGGGGGATCTCCGAGGCCCGGTGTCCAGTACGTCGGTCGGCCATCCTCGGTCGACCGGAAAAGGCGGGGATGCCCTCGGACCGGATCGATCGCGGCGGCTCGGTTCATGCGCCCTTCCTCAGGGCCGTGATGCGCCGGTCTCGGCGGGAGACCAGCTCCCGAGCGATGCGCCGGTGGGTGAACGCATCGGCCCGGGCAGCGATGACCGCCAGGGCGGCCAGGCTGCGCGCGAACGCGGCCCGCCGGTCGGGCGGGACGTCGAGCATCCGAGGAGCCCGTAGGATGAAGCCGTAGCGCGGACCCCGGACCGGCGACGGACGCCGTCGTGTGCCCAACAACTGCAGGCGTGCGCCGCTCACGGTGGCGAGCCGGGCCAGCCCGCCCCCGGCGGCAATGAGGCGGCTCGACAGCGAAGCGCCGAGCAGCTCGCGCAGGTTCGGGGCGACCTCCTCGCAGAGCCGGTCCAGTTCGTCATGGAGGGCCGCCACGTGGCGGTCGAGATCGGACCGCAGCCGCTGACCGGATTCCGCGTACCGTTGCAGCGGGCCGCTCGCGCCGACCAGGATCTCCTCCTGCGCGGCCCGCTCCCGATGGGCCGCCCGCTCGAGGCGCTCCTCCTCCCGGGCGAGGGCAATGAGGGCCTCCTCGGGCCGGGCGAGGGCAGTGGCCAGGGCCTCCCGCGCCGCCGTGAGAGCGGCGGTCCGCAGGAGAGACATTTCCGGCCGAGGCAGCCGCCGGCGGGCGCTGACGAGCGTCGGAACGTCGCCGCGCACGACGCGAAGCCCGGCCGCCGCCAACCGCTCGACGAGCCGGAGGTCGTCGCACGCGATCGGACCTCGGGCCCCTTCTTCCCGGACCGGCGCGAGGAGCCAGGAGGGAAGCGGTCGCGCACCGGAGGGATCGACGAGGGCCGACCTCGGAAGATCGCCCAATGGCCGGGCAGCCTGGCCGGGTCGTACCAGATACAGATGCTCGCCGCCGCGCACGAGGGCGGCCGGCGGCACCGTCTAGAACTCCTCGAGCGACTTCTGGAACCGCCGCCGCTCCTCGGGCACCTCGACCGGGTAACGCCCGGTGAGGCAGCCGAGGCAGAGGGACCCCTCGGGGAGCCCGACGGAGTCGACGAGGCCGGGGAGTGAAAGGTAGTGGACGCTGTCCGCGCCCACGACGCTCGCGACCTCGGCCTCGGTGCGGCCGGCCGCCACGAGCTCCTTGCGTTCCTTCATGTCGATGCCGAAGTAGCACGGGGCCACGATCGGTGGGCAGCCGATCCGGACGTCGACCTTCATCGCCCCGGCGCTCCGGACCATCCCGACGATCTCGCGGAGCGTCGTGCCGCGAACGATGGAATCATCGAGGAGGACGATCCGCCGGCCCTTGAGGATGCCCGGCACCGGGTGGAGCTTGATGTGGACCTCCTCCTCGCGCCGCTTCTGGTCGGGGAGGATGAACGTCCGCTCGACGAACCGGTTCTTGATGAGTCCCTCGGCATAGGGGATGCCCGCGACCTCCGAGAAGCCGAGGGCCTGGGGCCGGGAGGAATCCGGGACCGGGATCACCAGGTCGGACTCGACGGGGCTCTCCTTCGCGAGCCGCTGGCCGATCCGGTGCCGGACCTCGTAGACCGACTGGCCCTCCATGATGGAATCGGGACGGGAGAAGTACACCCACTCGAACATGCAGTGGGCGCGCTCGCCGGAGGTCGCGACCCGGGAGCTCTTGAGCTGGCCCTTCGCGTCGACGACAACGACCTCGCCCGGAAGGATGTCGCGGACGAGCTTGCCTCCCATGAGCTCGATGGCGACCGACTCGCTGGCCACGACATGGCCCGAGTCCAGCGTGCCCAGCACCAGGGGGCGGATCCCCAGCGGGTCGCGGAAGGCGACCATCCGGTTGCCGACGACCATCACGACGGCGTAGCCGCCGATCAGCTCCTGCGACGCGCGGCGGATGGCCGCCTCGAGGTCGCGGGTGCGGGCGTACTCGACCGAGATCATCTGGGCCATCGTCTCGCTGTCGGCCGTCCCCAGGAACTCGACTCCCTGGGCCTGCAGCCGGTGGCGGACGCGTTCGAAATTGACGATGTCCCCGTTGTGGGCGAGCGCCGCATCCTCGTCCCGAAGCTTCACGACGAGCGGCTGGGCATTCTCGAGGTCGGAGCGTCCCGTGGTCGAGTAGCGGACGTGCCCGATCCCGATGGACCCGCGGAGCGACTCGAGGAGCTCCCGGTCGAAGATCTCGTGGACGAGCCCCATCCCTTTGCGCAGGTGGAGCACGCCGTGCGAGCTGGTGGCGATCCCGGCGGATTCCTGGCCGCGGTGCTGCAGGGCGCGGAGCCCCCGGTAGAGAGCGGGGGCCGCTCCCTTTCCGGGAAGCGACACCCCGACGACGCCACAGTTTTCGCGGACCGGCATGACTCGGGTCGGCGCTCGACGAGCGCCCGACCCGAGTCACCCGGTCGTGGGTCTTAAGCCCGACGGCCCGAGTTACCCCGGCTCAACCGAAGAGGGCGGAGAGACCCTCGGCGGCCTCCTCTTCGGAGACGCCCTTCTCCTCCTTCTTCTCCTCTTCCTTCTTCTCGCCCTTCCCCTCCTTCTTCTCGGCGGGGGCGGCGGCCGGGGCCGCCGGGGCGGCGAAGGTCTCGGCCTTCGCGAGGACCTCGGTGAGGTTGACGCCCTCGAGCGAGGCGAGCAGCGCCTTCACGCGCGCCGAGTCCGCGGTGATCCCCGCGGCCCCGAGCACGCCCGAGAGGCCCTTCTCATCGATCGGCTT
>DASQHP010000033.1:0-29574 GCA_035632035.1 Thermoplasmata archaeon
CGTCCGGGAGAGCGGGCGGATTCAAAGACATTGGATTCCAAGCAAACGGGATTTATCATAAACATTGTGGCCGTCTCCGTTCCCGGGCGTTCCCCGGGGAAAAAGCATATCATCCCCGAGGGCCACGCGGCCGCGGGAGGGAGCATAGGCTAATCTGGCAGACCAGCGGGCTCCAGTCAGGGTCCCGTCCTCGGGGCCCTGGGATCAGGGTCTGCGGAGGGGCGCATCGCCCCCATGACGAATGACTGGAGCGCGCGGAGAGACCCGCATATCGGGGTTCAAATCCCCGTGCTCCCATCCCCCGCTCCCCCGCTCGGTGTCCGCGGAAACGGGCGGGTCGACGCTCGTGTCCCTCGAACCGACCGGGGAACCGTTTCCCGGGCCCGGTGACGCACCATGAAGATCCGGTCCTTCGAACCCGCGGATGAGGAGGCCGTGGTTTCTCTGTGGCGGAGCTGCGACCTCATCCGTCCCTGGAACGACCCCCACAAGGACATCCAGCGGAAGCTCAAGGTCCGGCCCGACCTGTTCCTCGTGGGGCTGGTGGAGGGCCGGCTCATCGCCACGGTGATGGCGGGGTATGACGGCCATCGTGGCTGGCTCAACTATCTCGCCGTCGACCCCGCGTATCAGCGAGGAGGCCGGGCGCGCGCGCTGGTAACGGAAGCGGAGCGCCGTCTGCGGGACGCGGGATGCCCCAAGGTCAACCTGCAGATCCGCACCTCGAACCTGGGGGTCCTGGAGTTCTACCGGCGGTTGGGCTACACCCGCGACGACGTGGTCTCGTTGGGAAAGCGTCTCGAAGCGGACGGCCCGGGGCCGTGATGCAACGGGGCCTCCCCCGAGCGAGGCCTTCCCGAGTCTCGGGCCGGGGCCAAGTGGACCCGGGGGGCCGGCGGCGACCGACCCGGAGCGACTAGCCGCCTCCACCTCCTGCGGTGGAGACCTTGCCCACCCGCCCATTGGGCGACCCGGTCGCTCCGCGAGCCCGGGGGACAGAGCGGTTCGGCTCGCTCCAAGGTCCGGGGGCGACGCGCGGCCGAGAGGATTATAGAGGGGAACCCGTACCGCGGGCCGGTCGCGGGGGAACGAGAATGCGGGGAACGCTGCGGACGATGATGGTCCTGACGTGTTTGGCGGCCGTGCTGGTACCGGCGGCGGGCGCAGTTGCGCCGCTCGCGCACATCCCGGCCGTCGGCTTCTCCCACAACCTGCGCTTCAGCACCACCTCGTCAGGCAATTGGGCGGGGTGGGCGGTCACGGGGGCGAAGGGTTCGGTGACGGACGTGAAGGGGTCGTGGACCGTCCCGACGGTCACCGGTTGCTCCGCCTCTTCGCACACCTACTCATCGTTCTGGGTAGGGATCGACGGATACAGCTCTCCCTCGGTCGAGCAGACGGGTACCGACTCCGACTGCAATGGTGCGGCCGCCCAGTACTATGCCTGGTACGAGTTCTACCCGAAGCCGTCCCACGTCATCACCGCCCTCAAGATATCGCCGGGCGACGTGGTCTCCGCCGAGGTCAGTTTTGCGGCCGGGAAGTTCACGACCAAGATCAGCGACACCACCACCGGCCACTCGTTCACGACCTCGGCGTCCGTCAAAGCTCAGCGCACGAGCGCTGAGTGGATCGCGGAGGCCCCGTCGAGCATCTCGGGCATCCTTCCGCTCGCCGATTTCGGGACCGTGTCGTTCGGACTCGACAACACCGGTATCTCCTCCACGGACACCGCGACGGTCTCGTCGGTCACTTCCGGCATCGGCAACTTCACGAGCGCGGTCTCGATCAACATGGTCGGGATCCACAATTCGAGCCTCGTGAAGGCGGCCACTTCCGCACTGTCGACCGACCAGACCAGCTTCTCGGTCACCTGGAAGGCGGCCGGGCCCTAGGCTTTCGGGCGGCACCAAAGTCCCGGCTCGCCGGCCGGATCCGGTCGCGCCCGGTACCCGGCCGGCTGTTGCTCAGAAGTTGTCCAGCAGCAGGATTCCCTGCGGGGGGACCGAATAAACCTGGGGAAGCGAGACCCCCCGCTGCACGGCGGGGTCCGTCTCCCCGGGCTGCCAGCTCCACTCGGAACCGGTGACCCCGACCGGGAACCCGCTGGTCGGGATGGTGAGGTTGAGCACGGTCGTGAGATTGCTGTTGACCAGCAGGAGCGACTGTCGCGAGCCGTTGTGGACCAGGACGGCGAACATGCCGCTCACCCCGTGCGAGGTCACGTTGACGGACAGGTCGTTCCCCATCGTCATGTTGGCGAGGATGCGCTGGTAGAGGATTCCCTCCGGCGTCACGGTGTGAGTGCTCGCAGAGTACAGGGTCTCGACGTTGAACTCCGTGAAGCTCTGAAGGTTGGACTCGAGTGCCTGGATGACCGACGCGCCGAGAAAGACCGCACCCGGGTACTGCGCGGCGAACGGGCTGAACCCGCCCGTCGGGGGCCCCGCTTGGTACTCCCCGATCTGGGTGGGGAGCGAGGAACAGCTGGCACATTCGTTCCGATAGAGGCTCTGGAAGCCGCCGAGCGTCGAAGCGAGCGCGGTCGGGCCGACCAGCGTTGAGTAGAACGTGGCGAGGTCGGTCGAGGAACCCGGGAGCGTCGGGTAGCTGTGGTACGCCATGCCCGCGAGGTACGGTCCCGCCTCCGCGGCGGTCGCCGGGACGAGCGTGTGGTCGCAGGTGGCGCACGCGGCCTCGATGCCGATGTACTGGTCCTGGGGGAACCGGGCCGATACGGCGGCGATGTAGGATTGGACCATCGTCCCGTATCCGGGCCCAGTCGGAGGGAGCGCGTCGGTGGTGGACCACCGGGAGAAGTTCTTTCCGAAGTGGTCCCAGAGCTCGGGCTCGTTGGAGAGCTCCCATTCCGTGGGGACGAAATTGAGCACCGTGTGGAACCAGGTCGCGTAGTGGACGGCGTACGCGGAGCTGTTGACCTGACCGGGCAGGTAGGTCAGCCAATCGCAGTGGGGCGTCCGGGAATAGCACCAGCTTCGGAACCAGCTAAAGTTCCAGAGCTGTTCGTGGACCGCCGTGTACTGACCGCCGCCGGTCGGTGGGAGGTAGAGCGTCTGGGTGGTCGGGTCGTACGCCTCCCCGCCACCGCCGAAGCGGATCCAGCTGACCGGGGTCGAGTTCAGGTAGGCGCCGGTCGCGACGAGCTGAGGGAACGTGAGGTTGGAGGCCGTGAGGACCACCGCGAAGAACGGGCTCGCGAGATGGTGAGCGACCACAGGCCCGGCGGAGATCGTGGCGTTCAAGGTGACCAGCGGCGGCGGCGGAGGCGGTGGGGGCGGGGGGGCCGACGGAGGCGCGAGGGGCACGGTCCCCGTGGCGAACACCGCGACGATCGTCGCGATGGCGATGCCGACCGCGACGACCAGCAGGTACGCTCGCTGCTGATTGGCGCGCACGATTCGGGCCTACCGTATACGAGCCGGGTCCCACTATTAGACTGCACTCGGTAGTGGAAGGGTCCCGCGTCGATCTCCGACACGGCGAAACGCCCTAAACCCCCCCGGGTTCGCCCGGGGGTGCTCGAGTACACGGGGATCCGGGTGCGCGACCTCGTGCGGTCGCGCCGGTTCTATTCGGAGGGCCTCGGGCTCCGGCTCGTGGAGAGCGCCCGCGTCGCGGCCGGGGGGACCCGCGAGATACTCGAAGACCCGGCGACCGGCGCCCGACTCGAGCTCAACTTCTACCCCGACCAACCCCCGTACGCCGAGGGGAGTGAGCTCGACCATCTCGCCTTCCTTGTGGAGGCGCTCGAGTCCTCGGTCGAGCGGCTGACCGCATTGGGTGGCCGGACCCGAATGCCCGCCTTCACAGAGGGGGGTCGCCGGATCGCGTTCGTGGCCGACCCCGATGGGATCTGGGTGAAGCTGAGCGAGCGGGCCGAGTCCGACCTACCTCCCACCTCCCGCTCCATGGAGTGAGGGCCGCCATCGCCGGGAATCGCGTGCGCCGACGGGACTAAGAACGGGCGTCTCTCTCGCTCGGTGGGCCGCTCTTGGGAGACGAACCGGGCGCTGAACGAACTCAGCCCTCCCCGGCCCCGGTTGTCCGGCACCGCGTGGGCTTGAGCTCCACCGGCGTTTTTCTTGTCAACGTCGCGATCCAGGCGATCGGCTTCGGGGCCAACTTCTTCCTCTACCACCAGATCGCGGTCAACTCGAGCGGCCTCGCGCTGGTGGGGACCGTCCAGCTGTACCTGCTGATCGCCTCGTCGATCAACGGGATGGGCGACCTGCGGATCGGGACCGCTTACACCTTCTTCGTGGCCCGGGGCCAGCCTGCGACGCGGTCGACCGGGACCTACCTGCTCCTGCGTCTCACCATGGTGACCGGTGCCGGGGTCGCGCTGTTCCTCCTCGGCACGATCCCCGGAACCGGCTTCTCCTTCGCGACGACCCAGCAGGAGTACGAGGGACTGGCCGTGTTCATGGGGCTCCCGGTCCTCTGGTCGATCCAGACCGTCTACACCCAGCTCGCGGTCGCCCGAGGCCGGTCCACGGCGGGCCAGATCCCCATCCTGCTGGAGTCCGTCATCCGGACCCCGCTGTTGGTCGCCGCCGTGTTCTACTGGCCTAGCTTGGAGGGGCTGACCCTCGCCTACGTGCCGGGGGCCATTGCGTCGGCCATCTACTGCGTCCTCCCCGTGATCCGCGAGACCCGGGCCTTCGAGCGTTCCGAGGCGATCCGGATGTTCCGGTACGCCTGGCCCTTGATGGGGAGCCTGTTCCTGCTCTACATCGCCAATAACGCCCCGCCGTTCATCGTCAACGGCTATCTCGGGGTCGCTGGTCTCCCCCTCTTCAACGCGGCGAACGCCTGGCGGATCCTCGCGCTCACCGTGCCCGCCGCGGTGTCGATGCCGCTGTTCCCGTTCCTCGCCAACCTCCATCGCGCCAGGGCGTACGACGGCGTGCGGGCCGGGACGTGGAAGGCGCTCCGCTACACGGCGATGGTCGTCTTTCCCGGCGGGATGGTGATGATCATCTACCGCGTCAACCTCCTCAACATCTTCGCGAACGGGATCTTCCCCGGCCCGGCGGCGATCCCGCTCGCCATCCTCGCCGCGTCGGTGATCCCTGCCGCCCTCTCCCAGATCATCGGGACCTCGCTCAACGCCATCGGCTACCAGCGGCTGGAGCTGTACCTCACGGCCCTCCAGGTCGCCGTTCTTCTCGCCGCATCGGTCCTGCTCCTGCGGCCCTTCGCCCTCTTCGGCCTGCCTGGCCTCGAGGCCGTCTCGATCGCCATGTTCGCCTCGGCGGTGGCTGCGCTCGTCCTCAACACCTACTTCATGGAACGGTTGATGGCCGTCCGGATCCAGCTGCGCCCCGTCATCGGGATCCTCGCGAGCTCGGCCGCGAGCTTCTACGTCGTCTCCCTGGTCAACGACGTCGTGGCCGTCGGACGGTACTATGGCCTCGCGCTCGGGATCGCCCTTGGGTTCGTCGCGTACTTCCTCGTGCTGGCGGCGATCGGGGAGCTCTCCCGAGAGGACGTGCGGTACCTCGCGGGGGCGCTCGGTCTTCCGGACCGGGTGGGTCGGGTCCTCGCGCGGTTCTGCTGGCGGGCCCAGGGGCCACCGGTCAACGCCACCTGGGCCGGGGCAGGCACGGCCTTTAGGGGGGGAGGGGCCGAACTGGACGTCGACCCGTCGGATGGGACGCCCCCCACGACCCGCTGACCCACGGCGGCGCTGGTTCCTGCCGACCGGGCTTGAAACCCGTTCCACGCCCTTGCGGCCGTTATAAGCCGGGCGTTTCTCCAAGCGTTCTATGGGGGAGCCGGCGCTCACGGGTTCGGACGTGCGCAAGGTCTATCGTGGGCGTACCGGCCCCACCGTCGAAGCCCTCGCCGGGGTCTCGATGCACGTCGACCGGGGCGAGCGGGTCGGGCTGCTCGGGCGCAACGGGGCCGGCAAGACGACCTTCCTCAAGATCGCCTCCACGCTGCTCCGCCCGACCTCGGGCTCTGTCGAGGTGTTCGGCCATTCCGTCGTGACGGACCCCGACCGGGTACGCCCCCTCATCGCGGTCGTGCCGCAGGAAGGAAAGCCGTTCTTCCACCTGACGCCCCGCGAGCAGGTGTTCACGTACCTGCGGGCGCGGGGACTGGACCGGACGACCGCCCGTTCCCGCACCGAGGAGGCCCTCGCCCAGATGGGGCTCGAGGAGGTGGCCGACCGGCTCTCCATCACGCTGAGCGGCGGGCAGCGGCAGCGGGTGATGGTAGCGACCGTCATCGCGACCGAGGCGCCGCTCCTCTTCCTGGACGAGCCCACGATCGGGATGGACCCGTTCGCCCGGCGCGGCGTGTGGGAGTCGATGCGTCGCCTAACGAGCCGGGGGTCGACGATCCTTCTCACCACGCACTACCTGGACGAGGCCGAGGCGCTGAGCCAGCGACTCTACATCGTGGAACGTGGCCGGGTCCTGGTCGAGGGGACCGCCGAGGAGCTCAAGCGGGGCGTCGGCGGCACGCTCCGAGTCTCGCTCTCGGGCGGGCCGGTCTCCGAGGAGGAGTTCGCCTCGTTCGGCTCCATCGTCTCGGACGGAGACGTTCTCCATGTCATCATTCCCCCCGAGCGTCTCAGCGAGATCCTGAGTCTCGCCGTCCGCGAGCATCTCCAGTCGGTCGTGGGACCGGTGACCCTCGAGGAGGCGTTCCTGCGCGTCGTGGGACGTTCGATCAATGAGGACTGACGCGGCGCCGGCCGGGCTGGGCTTCCTGAATCTCCGCGGCGCCGGGGCGTTCTTCGCCACGGAACTGCGCGTACAGCTCCACGAGGGGCTCGCCATCGTCACGTCGGTGATCGTCCAGGTGGTCCTCCTCGTCTTCGTCCGCATCTTGGCGCCGGGCCTCTGGTCGGTGGCGATCCTCGGAGCGCTCGTCTTCTCGTTCTTCACTCTCGGCCAACGGGTCCTCAACGAGGCGGCGTACATCCGGCTCGACCACCGCCTGAACCAGCTCTACCTCGCTTCGCCGCTGACGCCCGACAGCTACTTCCTGGGGATGTCCGCCGGCGTGCTGGTCGCCTACCTGCCTCCGATCGGGGCGCTGCTCGTGGTCGCCCTCCTCACCGTCCCCTTCACACCGCTCACGGCGGCGATCCTCGCAAGTTCGGTCCTCGCGGTCTGGCTGTTCTCCTCGTCCGTCGGATACGTGATGTCGACCCAGTTCCGCGACATGCGGGCGATCTGGTCGTACGCGAGCCTCCTGTACAGCTTCTTCGGCGTGCTTCCCCCCGTATTCTACCCGCTCGGGCTGGTGCCGTCCGGGGCGCGGTTCTGGGTCCTCCTCCTGCCCCCCAGCGCGGCCTCGTCGCTCCTGCAGTGGAGCCTCGGGGCAACTTCCCTTTCGGGAACCGAGATCGCCGTCGCGGCGAGCGCGCTCGCCGTGGAGGCCCTCGCCTGCACCCTGTTCGCGGTCTACTGGGCACGGCGGACCGTGCAGGAGGAGTAGCCGTGGTGTCGTCCCCGCCCCGCGCCGAGCTCGTCTACCGGGAGGGAAGGGTCCTACCGGCGTTCGCCATCATTGGCTGGCGGTGGATCAGCCGGAACCCCGCCTCGGCGATCGCCCCGATTCTGACACCGTTCATCTTCCTCTACTTCCTGAAGATCATTTCCCCCTCGAGCTACTTTCCCCTCGAGGTCGTCGGCGCGATGATGTTCACGACGCAGAACATCGGGAACTGGGTCCTGGGGGACTCTGCCAACTGGCGGATCGAGCATGCGCTCCAGGACCTGTTCGTCGCGTCGCCCTTGGGGAAGGTCCGCTACCTGTTCGGGATCGCGTTCTCGAACCTCATTCCCGCGGCGCCCGCGCTGTTGGTCCTGGGCGGGATCCTCTACGTGTCGCTCCCGACGCCGGGACCGTGGTACGCCTGGGTGGTCCTGGCCCTCGCGATCACGGTCCTCTGGGTGCTCTTCTCGGCGATCGGGGTCGCTATCTCCAGCCGGGTGACCAGCCAGCGCGAGATCTGGCCGGTGGGAAACCTCACCTTCACCTTCCTCGGAATGCTCTCCCCGCTCTACTATCCGATCTCCACGCTGCCTCCCCTCTGGCAGGACGCCGCCCGGTTCCTCCCCGCCACGTACGCGGTCCTCCTCGCCCAGGGGGCGTTCGGCCTCATCCCGGCGAGCTCGACGACCCTCGTGGAGGACGCGGTCCTGCTCGTCGCGCTCGCGGTCGTGGGAACCGTGGTCGCGCTGCGCCTGTATCGCTGGCAGGGGAAGTGAATCCGCGCTGGCCACCCATTACCTTCAAGCCATGAGGCGGCATGGAACTGGTAGTGCGACGGTCCCCTTCGATCCCGCGTTCACCGATTCCATCGCCGGTGACCCCGGTGGCCGCGGTGGGCGAGACTCTCGGGCCCCCCGCTCCGTCTCGCGGGAGCTGCTAGTCCATGGGGAATGACGAGTTTGATGAGATCCTGTCCGCCCTCGACCGGGAGACCGCCCGGATCCGGGTCCGGGTCGAGCCGCGACGCTACAACAAGCCGGCGACGGTGATCTCGGGATTCCCGCCGGGCGTCGACCTCGCCGAGACGACCCGCTCCCTCAAGAACCGTCTCGCCACCGGTGGCTCTGTCGTCGACGGCGAGGTCTAACTCCAGGGCGACCACCGGGCGAGGATCCGGGACGAGCTCCAGCGGCTCGGGTTCGACCCCGAGACGATCGAGGTCTCCAACGCCCAGCTGCCGAAGCGCGGCCGCCACGGGTGAGATCCCGTCGCGGGCGCAGATTCGGCGTCGGCCTTCGCGGCCCCGCGCGTATCCCCGAACTTCGGCGAGCCTATATGCCGGGAGGGGTAGCCGGCGATGAGGCGCCATGACGCACTACGCCCACCCCGAGGTCCTGGTCGATACCGAGTGGGTCGCTCAGCACGCGAACGACCCCAAGGTCCGTGTCGCCGAGGTCGATTACGACCCCGCCGCCAACTACGAGATGGGTCACATCCCGGGCGCGGTCCTCTTCGACTGGAAGCGAGACATCAACGACCCTGTCGCCCGCGACATCGTCTCGCAGGCCGCGTTGACCAAGCTCCTCCAGCGGGCCGGCGTGAGCCCGGGCATGACCCTCGTCCTCTACGGGGACTTCAACAACTGGTTCGCCGCGTTCGCCTTCTGGGTGTTCGCCTACTACGGGATCTCCGACCTCCGCATCATGAACGGCGGGCGGAAGAAGTGGATCACGGAGGACCGGCCCCTGACGAAGGAGGTCCCGTCGCACCCGGCGGGGTCGCTGGCGGCCAAGGCCCCGGACGAGGCGCTCCGCGCCTACCTCCCCGACGTCCGTGCGGCGCTGGCCGACGTGAAGGCCCATCGGGTCAGCCTGGTCGATGTCCGGGGACCGAAGGAGTTCTCGGGAGAGGTCACGGCTCCCCCCGAGTATCCGAACGAGCACGCCCAGCGGGGAGGCCACATCCCCGGCGCCGTCAACATCCCGTGGGCGCAGGCCGTCAAGGACGACGGGACGTTCAAGAGCCACGAGGAGCTCCTCACCCTGTACAAAGGAAAGGGGGTCACCCCGGACCACCCCGTGATCACGTACTGCCGGATCGGCGAGCGCTCCAGCCACACCTGGTTCGTCCTGCGCTACCTCCTCGGCTTCCCCGAGGTCCGGAACTACGACGGCTCGTGGACCGAGTGGGGCAACCTGCTCCGGACCCCTATCGAGAAGCCCTAGCCGGGCGCGCCCGTGGGTGCGGGTCCGCGCCCCGTCGGACCAGGAACTGGTGGAGCGGCCCGTCCACCCGGTGCGCGAGGACCGGATGGCCCGTCCGGTCGGACCAGCGGACCATCTCGATGGGGCTCGTGGGGTCGTCCGTCACCAGCAATACGACCTCGCCGGGGGCTCGCCGACCGACCTCCTCCGAGAGCCGGGCCAGGACGGCCGAGCACTCGGAGCCGATCTCGTAGAGCTCGACGTCCGGCGCCGCGGGCAGACAACGGATCCGTAGCTGCTGGATCCGCTGGGCGAGCCGGCCCTGGATGGCACCGGCCGACTCGAGGGTCCGGCCGACCTCGCTGGGGGTCGAGAGTTCGATCCGGGCGACCCATCCGTCTCCGTACGGGGCGTCGTTGAGGAGCTTCGGGCGGTCCACGAGCGCGGTGTTCCGCTCGACCACCGTTCCCTCGACGGGGATGCGGACGGCCCCTGTGAACCGCACGCTCTCGATGGTCGCGATGCTGCGCCCCCGCGCGAGCGCCCCGGTCACCGGACGGAAGGAGACCGACTGGAAGCGGCCGGCGAACGAGGCGATCGACTGGGTGAGGCCGACCGTGGCCCTTCCCCCGTCCTCGAGCTTGAGCCAGGTGTCGTTCTCGAGGTCGTAGAGCCGGTCCTCGGGGAGCTCGCAGCCGTCGACCTCCACAGGGCGGACCAGCCCCGCGCTCCATTTACCGATTGGTCCTCGCGGGCCGGCAGGTTTTTGGGGCCACGGGCGTAGTCGGGTACGTGACGGCCTCCTCCGGGCGGTCCAGCGAGGCCGCGCGCCTCAACCGGTGCCGGTGCGGGCACTTCCCCGGCTCCCACATGCGGGTCGTGCCGCTCGGTCCGTCGGAAACGAGCAGTTTCCGGCTGGAAGCGAGCGGGCCGTGCGTGACGTGCGGAGCGGCCGCGTGCCCGAAGTATCAGGGCGTGGCACCCGTGGAGCCACCGCCGTAAAGGTAGAAGTCAAGTAGACCGGTCGTCGAAGCGTGGAGACCCCCGCCGGCCGTCGGCGGCCCGCCCCGGCACTCCTCCTCGCGATCCCGCTGGTCGCGGTGCTCCTCGCTGCTCCCGGGGTTCCGATGTCCCATCTCTCTCGGGCGACGGAGACCCCGGCCGCCGAGCTCCAGATCCGGGGTCATTCGTGGCCGGCGTCCAGCGGGTCCCATCCGATCTCGCCCGCCGAAGAAGCCGCGATCCCAGCGGTCGGCGGCCAGGGTCGCTTGATCGTCAACACGACCGACCCCTCCATCGCTCCCAACTGGGGGCTGCGGACCAACATCACCGACTACTTCGCGCTCCCGTTCGCCGCCAGCTCCGCGTTCCAGGTCTCCGCGGCGGAGACGATCGGCGCCGACGTGGCCGTCTTCGGCATCTTCCAGAACGACCAGGTCTACCCGGTGCCGTTCTTCAGCGTCTTTTCCAATTCGACCGACGCGACGCTCCACCTCGCGTACTGGGGCAACCTCACGCTCGTCGGCGGGGAGAGCTACGACTTCGCCCTCGTGCGGACGAGCGGGACGAACTGGACCCTCACGATGAACGGCGAATTGTTCGCCGACAACGCGAGCGCGGCGACGTTCGACTTCGGCGCCGCGGAGGCGACGTGGGGGGCCGGCGTGAGCTTCTCGGAAGTGGCGTTCTACGCGGGCTCGCTCACCACGCCGAGCCTCCTCGAAGTCCCGGCCGCCCTCGCGACGATGCGCCCCGGTGGTTGGTACCTGCCGCAGTCCGCGCGCAGTTATCTCGTGACCAACCAGGCCGGCTGGGGCGCCCAGGGTCGCGCGCAGAACAGCTCACTCGCTCCGGGTGAGCTCGTGACGGGCGCCTCCATCGTCCCCTCGCCCAACGGCACCACCCTCTGGACCGGGGGCCCGGTCGCCGTGAACGTGAACCTCGAGCTCGCCTCCTCGGTGACGCGCGGGACCACGATCGTACCGGCGGCGGCGACGGTGTACTCCGTGGCCGGGCAACCGCTCGGCGGGGTTCCGCTGGCCTTCACCGACTCGATCGGGTCGACATTCTCCCCTTCGTCCGGCCTCTCGGACCCCACCGGGTTCGTCTCCACGTACGTCGGGACGCCGAACGTGACGGCCCGCGTATCGGACACGGTCCGAGTCGCCTCCACCCTGCTGGGCTATGTGGGAAATGCGTCGGTCGGGTTGACGCTGACCCCGCCGACGCAGCTCTTCCTCAACCTATCCCCTTCCGCGCCGATCGCCATCACGGGAGGATCCATCACGATGACCGTCGCCGCCGTGGACCAGAACGGGACCCCCGGCGCGGGCGTCCTCCTCCTGACCTCGGTCCTCGCGGGGCCGGCGAAGGTGACCCCGTTCGCCACCACCGACGTGCGCGGCGAGGCGACCATCGTCTTTTCCGCGCCGCCGACGCCGTCCATCGTCCCACTCGCGGTCCTCGTGGTGGCGCCGGGCTACTGGGGGCACACGAACGTCAATGTGACCGTGCGCTCCCCGCCCCCCTCGCTCCTCACGCTCCTGCAACCGTACCTCATCGGGGCCGCGGTGGCGCTCGCGGCCGTGGGACTTGTCCTGGTGATTCGATCGCGGCGCCGCCGACGTCCCCGAGTTCCGATCCCCAAGCTCGGCCTTCCCGGCGACGAGGATTCGAGCTCGGCGCCCACCCTGTCGGGGGCTAGCCGTAGGCCGCCTTGAGCGCGTAGTCCTTCAAGCGGTGGAGCGCCTCATCCCAGAGGTGAAAGTGCCACGAGCGGGCCGCTTCCCACTGCTCCCCGCTCTTCCATCCCGTGTGCTCGAGGGTCACGTCGATTCCCTCCGGCGACTCCTGCAGGCGGACGTAAACCTGGGTCGTCGAGTCGCCGTTCATCAGCGATTCGAAGGGAGGGGGCCCCTGCCACGAGAACCCCACATCGAGGTCGGCCGAGAAGTGGGTCACGCGCCCTCGGCTCACGAACGGCGTCTCGCCCGAGAACGTGAGCTCGTAGCGTCCCCCCAGCTTCGGCTCGATGACCGCGCGGGCCCCCAGCCAGGATTCGACCTGCGCCGCGTCCGTGAACGCGCTGAAGATCATCGACGGAGGGAGCGGAATGGTGACCTGGATCAGGATCGGGTCGAGGTCATCGAACACGGTCGGGCGAGGTTCGGGCCGCCGCTAAAGGGTTTGCGGCGGCCGGTGTTCCCCGCGGGGCCTCAGATGTACTGGGCGCAGTTGTAGCAGTACCAGCGGCTGTACTGGGCGACCCACGTCGCCGGGCGCTGGCAGCGCGGGCACGCCGGCGCGCCCATCGGCGCGGGCGCGGCGGCCGGGGCCGCGGCGACCGGAGCGGTCGGCGCGGCGGCGGCCGGGTAGGGCGAGGCCGCAGGAGACTGAGCGTACCCGGGGGCGGGCGCACCGTAGCCGGGCATCGGCTGGCCTGGCATGTACCCTGGAGCGTAGCCTGGAGGCTGGCGCATTTCGTTGACCGCGTCGCCGAGCTTGATCCAGCCGACGAGGTAGAGGACCCCCGTGATGATGCCGCCGAAGATCAGCTCCAGGATGCCGAGGAGAAGGGCCGGGCCCCGAGCTTCCTCGTAGTGGCCCTCGACGACCCGCCGGTACGTCATGAAGTAGGCGACGTAGAGGAGGATGATGGAGAACGCCGCGGCGATGAGGTAGAAGACCGCCCCTCCGAGCGCGAACCCTGTGTACGCACCGCCGAGAACGCTGGTCGCCGCGAGATACGCCGCGATGGCGACGATCCCGGCGATGAGGAAGATCAGCGAGAAGATCAGCTGGAAGATGAGCCCGAGCAGGATCAGGGTCTGGGCGGTTCCGGCTGACGGTGGTCTGTAGGCCATACCGGGCGCTTGCACACCGGACGGACCCCCCAACAGGTAGTTAGACCCTTCGCGCCGACGGGACGAACGCTTAGATAACGAGCTCCGGTGCGAAACCGTTGCCCGCAGCCGAACGACCCCATGCCCCACGCGGACCGGTTACGGACGGGCTTCGCGACTTCTGGGATGCGGCGCTCCTGCCGGCGGACGTCCGGCCGTACCTCGAGTTCCAGGCACGACGTTACGGGCACATCGTGGAAGCCTTGGCCGCCCTCGCGCCGTTCGACTCGAAACGGGTCCTCGACCTGGGCGGCGGGGCGGGCAGCCTGGACGTGGTGCTTCACCGCCAGTTCGGGGGGACGTACGACCTCGCTGAATTCGTCCCTCCGGCCGCGGCGCATCGCGCGGCGCTGGCGACGCGAGGGGTCCAGGAGTACTACCGCCTCGACCTCACCGCGCCCCAACCGCTCGCGGGACTGCCGGACGGCTACGACCTGCTCCTGTTCGTGGAGGTGCTGGAGCACCTCCTCGTGAACCCGCTCCTCCTGTTCCGGGAGTTCTGGAACCACCTGAAGCCGGGGGGTTACCTGTTCCTCACGACGCCGAACCAATCCCGATTGCGAAACCGGTTCCGCCTCCTCCTGGGCCGGTCGATCAAGGAGACCGGCCGGTTCCCCCTCGAGGCCGGACGGACCTTCGGGCATGTCCTGGAGTACGGGCGGGCGGAGCTCGACCAACTCCTGGGGGTCGAGGGGTTCGAACCGGTCGAGAGGCGCGTGGTCCAGCAGCTCCCGTCGATGCGGCCCAGCCGGGTGCAGCGGTTGGCGGTCGCGGCGCTCAACTCCCGCGCCCTGCGACGCTGGGAGCTGGGGGACGATATCCTCGGGCTCTATCGCAAGGTCGAGCGACCTTTGGTGCGGGTCCGGGACGCTTCCGGCCGCATCTGACGGCCGCCTCGCCCGCTGGAGCCGACTGCGTCCGTCGGTCCGTCCCCCTCTCGCCGCGCTTCGATCACCAGGTGGAGCGGGATATCGTCGATCCATTCCCGGGCGATCCGTCGCGAGACGAAGCCCGGCTGGGGTGCCGGCTCGTCCAGATCGACGATGACGAACTTCGCGGCCCGGAGGGCGTGCGCGTACCAGCTCAATGGCCGATGGTAGCCGACGGTCCGGATCTCGGGCCGAGATCCCGGGTCCCAGATGTACTCGTCCGAATGGGGGGTTCGATACCCGGTTACCTTTCGATACACCGTGGAGGTGGGGCCCACGACCTCGTAGGACCATGCCGAGCGAGTGTCGATATCGAAGCACGGGTGAGAGAGGGAGGCGACCAGTCGGCCGCCCGGTCGAACCACGCGACCCATCTCCCGGAGCGTGGCCTCTCCGTTCTCGATGTCCATCAGCGACATGTTCGCGATCGCCACATCGAAGCCGTGATCGGGAAGGAAGTCCATGGCCGCCGCGTCCCCCACGGTGTAGGTGATGCCGAGGGGCTCCGCGCGTTCCCGAGCTCGGGCCGCGTCGATGAGCTCCTCGCTGAGGTCGACGCCGGTGACGCGGGCCCCTTCGCGGGCGAGCCGACGGGTGAGGTAGCCGTTCCCACACCCGACGTCCAGCACGCGCGTCCCGGATGGGAGAGCGCCGAGGCGCTGGAGCAGTCCGGGGTCGATGAGCGTGCGGTGCCAGAGGTCTCCCGTGTCACCCTGCTTCTCGTCGTACCAGGCCCCGAATCCGGTCGGACGTGGACTCATCGGCGATCGTCGGGGGAAACCGGAAGTAGTATTACCTCGACCGGCGCCCGCGGCCGTTTCCAATCGAAAGGGAGTGGACTGGTCGGGATTTGAACCCGAGGCCTCCGGTTTGCAAAACCGGCGATCTTCCGGACTGATCTACCAGCCCACGGGCGGTCCGACGCCGTCCCGGGGTCTTAGGGGTTTGGGCGATCCGCTCGCTCGGTCGTCCCCGCCACCGCTCGCCAGGCTCGGTCGAGCTGGGGAACGGTCGGGAATCGGCCGAGCTCGTCCGGGGCGATCCAGGCGAACTCCGTGTGCTCCCAGTCGAGCCGGATGACGGGGTCGGCGACCCGGAACCGAAAGGGGTCGATCGAGAAGATGCGGTCCCCGTCCCGGGCGTAGACGGTCCGCCCGCTCGCCCGAAGGTCGAGCTCGCTCGAGCCGACCCCGGTCTCCTCGAGGATCTCGCGGCGCGCCTGCTCCTCGGCCGTAGGGTCCTCAAGGAATCCCGAGACCCCGGCCCAGCGGCCCTGATAGCTCCCGACCGCCGAAGACCGACGCAGAAGGAGGATCCGGCCGTCGGCCCGTTCGAGGAAGCTTGTCACCACGCGGATCTCGCGAACCCCCTCGAGCTCCACGATACCGGTGCTTCCGTTCACCCGGACTCGGTCCGCGTCCCGGAACACGTCGCAGGGAAGCCCTCCCACCGTCGGCGCGACCAGCGTCGACACCGTTCGTTGAAGCCCGAGAATGTACCCGGCCCATTTCGAGTCCGGTCGGGTCCAGGGGCCGCTGGCGGAATCGCTGCACAGGATCGCGCCCGCCTCCGACGGGGCGTCCACGGAGGCACCGGGCGGGGCCGCCACCACGGCCCGATCGCCGCGATCGACCACGACCCGACCGAGCGCGGTTCCCGCTCGGAGGGGGAGCCCCGTGAGCTGCATGACGATTGGATCTCGGCCGCGCAGCGCGGAAGCGTCTTTAACGTCCCTCCGGCTCGCGGCGGCGTGCAGCTCAGCGTGTTCACGGTCGCGGACTCCATCCCGCCCACGACCTCCGCCCCCCGGGACCGCTATGACGAGGTGCTCCAGCTCGCCTCCGCCGCGGAAGGGGCGGGCCTCACCACGTTCTGGCTCGCCGAACACCACTTCCACGATGGGGGGCTCTGCCCCAATCCGGCCGTCCTGCTCGCCGCCGTCGCCTCCCGCACCCAGCGGCTCCGGATGGGGGTGCTCGTCAGCGTCCTGCCGCTGCACAATCCGATCGAGATCGCCGAGCAGTACGCCATGGTCGACCGGCTCAGCGGCGGCCGTCTGAACGTGGGGGTCGGGAGCGGCTACATCCCCCTCGAGCTGGCCGGCTTCGGCGTCAACCCGGCCGAGAAGCGGGAGCGGTTCGACCGGGCCTACGACACCGTGCTCTCCGCGTGGCGCGGGGAGCCCGTGGCGTGGGGGGGCTCGGAAGTGAAGATCAACGTCCGCCCCGTCCAAACCCCCCACCCACCCATCTGGCTCGCCGTGCAGCGGCGGGAAGCGATCCCCTACGTCGGCCGCCGCGCGGTGGCCCTGGCCCTCGTACCCTACGCGACCGTCTCGGGCACGGAGGAGCTTCGGGAGGAGATCGAAGAGTACCGGGCGGCCCTCCCCCCGGGATCGAAGGGGCATGTTTCGGTGGCTCTGCACCTCTACGCCGGCAGCCACCCGGACCGTGCCCGCGCGGCGCTCCAGCGGTACCTGGACGCGCGCGTCGCCCACCAGAGCACGTTCCTTGTCCAGAAGGCTCACGCCGATCCGAGCTCCGTGACGGTGGAGTCGATCGAGCGCCAGGGGTTCGCGCTGTTCGGAGACGCGGAACAGGTCGCGGATCGGGTGCGGGGCTTTGCCCAGATCGGGGTCGACGAGGTCCTCGGCATCTTCGACTTCGGCGGACTCCCGCTCGAGGACGTCCTGGGATCGGTCCGTGCGCTCGGTCCCCGGATGCGGTAGGTCGGCGACGCGATCCCGACCGAGCTGAAAAAGAGAAGAAAGAAAGGGTTGGCCCTGGATCCCGGGACGTCCCTACGAGGACGGCGGGCTCCCGGGCATCGGGGGCGGGCTGGAGCCTCCGCCGCTCGAAGGGGGCGGGGACTCCTTCCAGGCCGCGGAGTCGCTGCTGGAGCCCGACGGCGGAGAGCTCGAAGTGTACGGCTTCACGCCCGAGGTCCGGCCGCCCGACCGTCCACCCGCGCGCCGGGCCCAGACGAAGGCCGCGAGCAGCACGAGGACGATGAGGACCAGCAGGACGACCCAGCCGACGGTGACGCCGCTGCCGGCCCCGAGCTCGTATCCGAGCGCCGACGGGCTCGATTCCACGAGCGCACTGAACTGCGTCACGGCCCCGCAGCTGAACCCGCAGATCCCCGACGTCACGACGACGGTGAACGTCTGGGCACCGGTCGGGAGACTGGAGGGGATCGTGTAGGAGACCGTGCCGGACGGCGAGGTCGCCTGCATCGCGATCGTCCCGTAGCTCGAGCCGAGGAAGCCGGCGTATCCGGGGTAGACGATGATGTTGAACGTCTTCGGCAGGATCGCGTTGCCGACCGTCATCAGGTTGTAGGAGATGTCGATCGTCTGGCCCGGCTGGAAGCTTCCGTCCGCGTAGTTCGACTTCGTCGAGACCCCCGCGTAGAGCACGTAGCCCGAGCCCTGGTCCACCGTGATCGTCGCCGCGCTCACGACCCCGAGGCTGGCCGACTGCGCGGCCACGCTGACGGTCACGTAGCTGGGAGCGCCCGTCTTCGGGATCGAGAACTGGATCTGGGAGCCGCTGAGGACTCCCGAGGCGATCTGGTAGCCCGAGCTCTCCACCACGCTCTGGTAGAGGGTGGTCGAACCAAAGATCGAGCCCTGGGTCGCCACCTGCACGGTCACGGTGTCACCGGGCAGGTAGTACGGCTCGCTCGGGTTGAGGAGGATCGTGGGCGCGGTCACGTGCGTGCTGGCGAACCCTTCGATGGATGCGGAGGCGTTGTAGGCCGTGACGTACGCGCCCATCGTGCCCCCGTAGTTCACCGGGACCATCATCGTGAACTGGCCCTGGGACTGCGTCGAGTTGATGGGTCCCCATCCAAGGATGCCGCCACCGGTCTCGTCGATGATCTCCCACTGGTTCACCACCCAGCCGGCCGTTGCGCTCGAGCTGAGCCCGCCGAGGGTCCACGTGACGGTCGCGGTGTCGCCGCCGTAGTACTGCAGGCTGTCGAACTGCACCTGCACTTGGGGCGTGACCGACGCGGCGGTCGAGACCGTGAAGAAGACATGGGTCGAGATCGACGAGAGGGACGGGTTGAGCGGGTCGGAGGCGGTGACCGTCAGCTCATCCGTCTGCTTCGTCGAGAAGACCGCCGACGAGGCGACGAACACGAACGACGCCCCGCCGGTGGCGTTCGAGGTGACGTTGGACGGAACGCCGGGCGGGCTCGCCGGCAAGGCCCCGCTGGCGAACGAGGTCTTGAGGTCGATCCCCGCCGCCGGGGTGTCGGGGCCCAAGATGATCACGGAGACGGTCACGTAGACCGTCGCGCCGTCCGTGAACGCCGTGGTGTGGCAGCCGCTGGGGCAGGTTCCGACCGAGACGACCGGCGCGCTGAGGTTCCCGACCGAGACGCTGTAGAAGGCGAGCTCGCTGCCGCCGACGGAGGTGTTGGCGTAGAGCACGAAGTCGATCGCGCCCGAGGTGCTCGCGGTGAGGGGGACGGTGAAGTTGAACCGGCCCTGCGAGACGGGCGTGAAGGTGAACGGTGAGCTCGGGAGGTTGCTCCACGTCCCGCCGCTCGTGTAGTACTGAGCGAAGATCTTCACGGACGCGAGGTTGTAGGGCGCGTTGTTGGGATCCGCGGAGACGAAGAAGACTCCCGTGCCCGGGTGGCCGGGGAGGTAGCCGGGCTGGACCGTCGAGATGGAAGCATAGTAGGTGTGAACGAAGAACGTGGTGTTGAACACCCCGCCCGCGGAGCCGGAGATGGAGATCGTCCAGTTGCCTCCGTAGGAAAGGTTCAGCGGAATGACGTAGTCGACGCCGTTCTGCCAGCTGAAGTTGTACGGGCCGCCGCTGAAGCTGGCCACGTAGGTGAACGCCGGGCTCGCGATGTGGTCGCGGGTCGCGTTCGTGTCGGTAATGGTGACGGTGGCGGAGGCGTCGCTCGGGTCGTAGGCCGTGAAGTAGACGACTCCACTGGAGTAGCCCGTGTAGAAGTTCGACCGGACGTTGCCAAACTGGTTCGTCGCAGCGATCGAGTCGGTGGCCATGGGGTGGGGCGCGGCGGCCACGGGGGCGGCTCGGGCGGGCGACGCGACCATGACGAGTCCCGCGGCGACCAATGCCATCACGACGACGACCGATACGGCTCTGTAGGCGTGCATCCGTTATTTCTCGTGGGAACTCGTATTTAGTCTGATTGGTACACGCGCTCGGCGAGGCGGCTCCCGCTTCTCCTCGGAACCGGGCGCGGAGGGCTTCATGTAGCGGCCCGGGCTCGCCGGTCGGCCGTGGCAGCGGAGGCGAATCGGCCGGGTCCGAAACCGAAGCGCCTCTACGTCCGCCTGGTCCGGTTCGGGGATCCCGACCGAGACGATCTGCCGGCCCCGCGAGCCGTTCGGGCGTTCGTCGAGGAGCTCGACCGGGTCGGACGTCTGGTCGCCCGCGGGCCGCTCACGGAGCCGGCCGGCGATGCCGTCATCCTGCGCGCGGTCGACCTCGCCGAAGCGAACCGGGTCCTTCGGACCGACCCGTTCCGTAGCCTCACCGGGTCGAGCTATGAGGTCGTGGCCTGGAACCCCGAGTCGGTGGGAGCCGGCGTGAACCTCGAGCCGCCTCCCGCACGCGGAGCGGGCCGCCTCACGCGTCTCCAGCGGATCTCGGTCGTGGTCCGTGACCAGGCGTCGTCACTGCGGTGGTACCGCGACGTGCTGGGGCTCGCCGTACGGGAGCATGATCTCGAGACCGGGCACGTGGAGCTCTCCCTGGGGAAGGGGGCCGTCGCCGTGTCGCTGGTGTCGCCGAAGCTCGAGTGGGGGGAGCCGTACTTCTCGGAGGGAACGGCCCGCATCGGCACCCGAACCGGGATCGCGTTCGAGACCGACAGCGTCCCGGCCTTGGAGTTGCGACTCCGTCACGCCGGCTCGACCATCACGCAAGCCCCCCAGAGCGAGCCGTGGGGCGGCGTCACGATCCGGTTCACCGACCCGGACGGCAACGAGTTCCTGGCGTTCTCCAAGTCGGAGCTTCCCGAGGGCTCGGAACCGGGGCCGTACGCTCCTCGGCCGAGAAAGACGCATTAACGGCGACGGGTTCGGTCGGCCGAGGTCCCATGGCGGAGATCCTGCCCGGAGTCCACCTCGTCGATACGATCGCGCCGGAGTCCACGCACGTCTTCCTGCTGAAGGACAAGGGGGCGAGCTGGACGCTCATCGACACCGGGGTTCCGGGAAACGACGCGGCCGTCCTGAAGTATCTCGCTCAGCAGCATGTCGAACCGTCCGCCGTCAAGAAGATCCTCTTGACCCACCTCCACCTGGACCACACCGGGAACCTCGGTAAGCTGCAGAAGGCGACGCGGGCCCGCACCTTCGCGCACTGGGTCGAGGCGGCGTACATCGCGAAGAAGCCCGCGTACGAGGGGCCCGGCATGGCCCCCGTGGAGCCCGTGACGATCGACGAGCCGTTCAAGGACGGCGACACCATCGATGCGGCCGGCGGGCTCATTGCGTACCACACGCCCGGCCACACCCCGGGCCACACCGCTTACTATCAGGCCGAACGACGCTTGTTGTTCTCGGGCGATCTGTTCTTCTCCGTCGACAAGGGTCTCATCCTGACGATCCCCCAGTACACGTTCCACACGCCGACGGCGACCATCTCGGCCCGGCGGATGGCCCAATTGTCCATCGAGTCGCTCCTCGTGAATCACGGGTCGCCCCTCCTCAAGGGCGCGGGCGAGAAGGTCCGGGCGCTGGCCTCGTCGCTCTGAGCGACCGACGGAGGGCGTCGTGGATCCCGAGACGGCCCGTCGTACCGTACGAGAGACCAACTACGTCACCTGGCGGGCCCAGCGCGGGTGGGACCCGATCCTGGTCGAGCGAGCCGAGGGGTCGACGTTCTGGGACAGCTCGGGGAAGCCGTACCTCGACCTCGCCTCCCAGCTCGTCGTGACGAACCTGGGTCACGGCAACCGGGCGGTGATCGACGCGATCGTCCGGCAGGCCGAGTCCCTCGCCTACGCGGGACCCGGATTCGCGACCAGGGCCCGCGGTGAGCTGAGCTCCGCCCTCGGCGAGGTCCTCCCGGGCGGAGTGCGCCGGTACTTCTTCTCGACCTCAGGCACCGAGGCCAACGAGGCGGCGCTGAAGATCGCGCGCCTCGTCACCGGCCAGTCCAAGGTGATCGCCCGTCCCCGTTCGTATCATGGGGCGACGGCGGGATCGATCTCCGTGACCGGGGACCTCCGCCGGGGCCCGGTCGAGGGGCGGGGGACCGTGCCGGGCACCGTCTTCGCGCCGGACTGCTACTGCTACCGCTGCCCGTTCGGGCTCACGTACCCCGACTGCGGCGTCGCGTGCGCCGAGTACGTGGGCGAGCAGATCGAGCGCGAAGGGAACGTCGCCGCGATGATCGTCGAGCCCGTGGTGGGGACGAACGGCGTGATCGTCCCGGTCCCCGAGTACCTGCCCCGCATCCGAGCGATCACCCGAAAGCACGGGGTCCTGCTCATCGCCGACGAGGTCATGACCGGATGGGGACGGACCGGCGAGTGGTTCGCCGTCAACCACTGGGGGGTCGAGCCCGACATCCTCACGACCGCGAAGGGGATCACGGGTGGGTACGTCCCGCTCGGACTCACGGCGACGACCCCGTCGATCCACGACGCCTTCTCCGACCGCTACTTCGCGCACGGCCACACCTACGAGGCCCACCCGCTCACGCTCGCCCCGGCCGTCGCGGCGATCGGGGAGTACCGGCGACTCCGCCTTATCGAAAAGTCCCGCACGGACGGCGAGTACCTCCTGCACGAGCTGAAGCGCATCGCGGAGTCCCATCCCTCCGTGGGGGACGTCCGGGGGCTCGGGCTCTTCGCCGCGGTGGAGCTGGTGAAAGACCGGGCGACGCGCGAACCGTTCAACGAACCGGCCGACAAGCTCGCCGGCCGGCGGACCGTGGCCGAGGAGGTCCAGCGCGCGCTGTTCGAGGAGGGGGTCTACGCCTTCGCGTGGGTCTCCCATGTGGTAATCGCTCCCCCCTCATCATCACCCGGGAGGAGCTGGTCCGGGGCGTCGCGGCCCTCGACCGCGCTCTTCGGGTCGCGGACGCCCGCTGCGCCTCCGCCGCCTAGCCGACCCGAGGCCCGCCGCGCAAGTGGGACTGGCCAGATTTGAACTGGCGTCTCGGAGTCCCGAACCCCGAAGGATGGACCAAGCTACCCCACAGTCCCGGTTCGGCGGGCGCGGCGGCCACCGCCTCCAATTATATGAGCCTAGGTCGGCGGACGCCGGGAGCGACGAGCGCGTTTCGTCACCTCTCCGCCCGGGATAAGAGCGCCGGTGCGGATCGGGTCGCGTGGACCCTGCCCCGAACCAGCCCCCGATACCGGGCTTCGACCCCATCGACTCGGTCACCTGGTCGATCCCCGGTCTCAAGGAGGATCCTACCATGTGCCTGCGTTGCCGCTCGGCGCAGCTATTGTGCGGAAAGCCGGTCTGCCCGATCGTCCTCAAGTACCAGGCATTCGCCCGGACGATGCCGCTCATCGACGGCCGCGAGCTGGATGGCTCCTCGCCACCGGGCGTCTTCGTCGGCCGCTTCGGCTACCCGAAGGTCTCCCTCGGCCCGCTGGTGAGCCCGATGCACGGGGACACGCTCCTCTACGACACTCCCGAAGAGTGGGTGGGACGACCCGTGGCCGACGTGGTCTCGTTCCGCACGATGCTCGTCCGCGGCACGCACCGGGTCCACGTGCTGGACGCGGAGAAGCCGCTCCCGATGGTGGACCGGGTCCAGACGCTCGCGCTCTCGGCCGAGAGCGTCGAGGTGGAGGCGAAGTTCCGGCGGGCCCCGCGGGGCCATCTCGCCCTGTCGGACGAGATCCCGCCCTACGGCCCGAGCGCCCCGATCGAATCGGTCCACCTGGATGTCCGTCGCGTCGACCAGAATCTCGACCGGCTCGCCAGCGACACGGACGCGAACGCGCGCGTCGCGGTCGAGGAGCTCTACACCCGCGGTGTCCGGGTGAGCCGCATCCAGCGCGCCTTCAGCGCCGGGACCCTCGGTCGCCACGGGCGCCGTCGGTTCGTGCCGACGCGATGGTCGATCACGGCGGTCGATGACCTCCTCAGCAAGGAGAACCTCGACCGGATCCGATACTTCCCGGAACTCTCTGAGATCCTTCTCTACCGCTATACGGCGCTCGACAACCGCTGGTTCCTCGTGTTCCTGCCGGGATGCTACCGGTACGAGTCCATCGAGGCCTGGTACCCCCGAACGCTCTGGAACCCGAACCCTACCAGTATCGCCATGATGGGCGATCACGAAGGGTTCCAGGGCCGCACGACGTATGCGTCGATCGGCGGATGCTACTACGCTGCCCGTCTCGCGACCTCGGAATCGCTCCTGCGGCTGCGACGGCAGGCGGGGGTTCTCGTGCTGCGGGAGGTGCACCCGGGAGAGATCCTCCCGGTCGGCGTGTGGAACGTGCGCGAGCACATCCGGGCCGCGCTCCAGCGACCGCCCGAGAAGGTCGCCGACATGGCGAGCCTCCTCGGTCGGATGCGGGAAACGTTCGACATCCCGCTCGAGCGTTGGCTGACCCAGAGCGCGCTGCTTCACGAGGCCCGGACGCAACGCCGACTGGACGACTGGCTCGCCGCGGACGCCGCGGCCTAGGCCGCCGCCCCGTCGCCCGTCGGCCGGCCGCACGCGGCGCAGAACTTGTCCTCGGCGTCGAGCGCCGTACCGCAGGCCGCGCACCGCGCCGTCCCCCGGAGCGTGCCGCAGGACCGGCAGAACCGGTCGTTCGCCCGCAGCGCCTCCCCACACGAGATGCACACCATCCCGGTTTCCGCGGGCGCGGGGGCGGCGGCTCCCGGTCCGGGCGCTAGGGTCTCGAGCTGGGTTCCGAGCCGGCGTCGGCCACGGAGGGCGAGCCGCAGGGCTTCCGTGAAGTCGCCCTGATCGAAGGCCGTCGTGGCCCTCCCCTTGATCTCGGTCGCCTCGAGTACCGCCGCGTTCGGGCCTGCGGTCGAGGTTGCCCGCGTAAGCTCCTCGTCCAGGAGGGAGATCTGGAACTTGGACTCCGCCTTGTTGCGGGGCAACGTCGCGCGGGCGGAAGGGTCGTCGCGCCCTGGGAGAGGGGTTGACTGCGGACCCTCGAACTCGGGACCCCGGTCCAGGGGGCCGCCGGGGGCCGTGGAGGGGAACGCGAGCGGAGGGGTTCGCCCCGTCAAGCCGGTCGGCTTCGGGCCGGCGGAAGAAGTGATCGGGAGACCTTGATGGAGCCGTACCAGCGATTCGTGGGCCGACCGGGCGAGGGCCAGGGAATTGTCGTAGTCCCGACGGCCCCGGGCCGTCTCGGCCTCCACGATGAGCTCCCGGGCGCGCCCGACGTCGATCCCGCGGCTCGCGAGGAGATCGGCCTCGGCCCGGGCCAACTTGAGCTGGTTGAACGAGCGGTCCTCGACCAGGTCCTTCGAGCTGTCGAGCTCCAGGGAGAGCTGCTTTCGTCGTAGGCGGAGCCGGGTGACCGCGTAGTACCCGACCAGGAGTACCAGGACCAGGAAGCCGAGCACCGCGAATACTTCCCACAGCGCGGGACCAGAATCGGCCATGGATCTAGTTCAATGAGGGGACACGGGTGGGTCCCTGTCGCACGTACAAGTGTGGGTTGGGGTATTTAGAGCGGGAGGGCGGCCGCCGGTCCCGGAAGGTCGGCGGTGGGATGATGCCCGGAGGCCGGTCGCCCCAGCCTGAGGAGTCTCGTCACCAGTCGATAATGGCCCGGGCGCTCCAATCCTGAACAACCCGGTCCCCCGTGGAGGTGAGCTCGAGGGCTCCTCCGGGGTCGACGAAGCGGGCCAGGTCCTTGCGAAGCGCCCATCCCACCTCCGGGTCCAGCCGCTCCGGTAGAGCCTCCCGCGTCCCGTAGACGAACAGCTGAAGGAGTCGCGCTCCCGGCTCCCGCGACCGGGAAAGGACGACGTGCGAGTGGACCTGGGCGAGCTGGCCGAGGATGGTCGCGGCCTCGTCGAGAGGCACACGGCGAAGGTCGTAGGGGCAGAGGAATCGCGAGGCGGCCCGGGGCTGCCGGTCGAACCACGATTCGTACTCGAGGTGGGCCGGGACGTTCGCCTCGCTCCAGTATCGGCTCAGGGTGTCGGCGCCCGCGGAGACGCCCGCGGGGTGGGTCTCGACAAATCGCCGGACCTCGGCGACCGGTCGCAGTCGACCCTCGGGGTCCTCGGAGACCTGTTCCTCCAGGAGAACCCCGATCCGTCCGAGGTGACCGGGCGACTCCGTCTGGAGCCAATGGTCGTAGTAGGAGCGCAGGCGCTCGTCAGCGACCCAGTAGCGCGAGCTCGCCGCATCGGGCGCTCCGGAGAGGAACTCGACCGCGTGGCGCGCGGCCTCCTCCTCCGAGTGGTGGAAGCTCAGGCAGTGCGAGCCCGGGGGAAGCTGGCGGAGGTCCTCGACGAGGAGGGGAGAGGCCATGGTAAAATACTCGTCCGGGAGCTATTTGACGGTTCGCGAGCCGAATCAAAGCGGGCGACGAACGCGGGAGTCCCCTCACCCGACAACGGTCGAAGCCTCGCGGGCTTCCGGTCCCCGAAGTCCCGCGGTCGCGGCGGGTCGGCCGAACAGGAACGTCGAACGGGCTCCATCGACCCGGAGGTGGACCCGCTGCCCCACCGCCCGGCGATCGGGGAGAACGACGGGTAGGTAGTTCGGCATCCGCGCGACGCTCGTCCCGTCCCGGCCCGCCTCGACGACGCGGACGTCCCCCTCCCAGCCGATCCACCGCTCGAGCCGGCGGCGCGCGACCCGCATCCTCAGCTCGGTGAGCGCGCGAGAGCGACGCTTCACGACGGACGACGGGAGCGGGCGGAGCCGGGCGGCCGGGGTCATCGGGCGGGGGGAAAAGCGCGTCACATTGACGACCTCGGGAGCCACCGAGTCGATCAACCGTAGGGTGGCTTCGAACTCGGCCTCGCCTTCCGTCGGGAACCCGACGATGACATCGGTGGAGAGCATGAGGTCGGGAAGGAAGTCCCGGGCCTCCTGGACCAGCTGCCGGAACTGTTCGACCGAGTACCCGCGGCGCATCTCGTGGAGCACGCGATCGTCGCCGCTCTGCACGGGCAGATGGAGGAAACGGAAGAACTTGGGATGGCGGAGAGCTTGGAACACGCGGCCCGAGATCGGGCCGAGGCTCTGGGGGCTCATCATGCCCAGCCGGACCTGGAAGTCCCCGGGAAGCTCCCCGACCGATTCGAGAAGAGAAGGCAGTCCTCCGGAAGCGGGGACGTCCTCGCCCCAGCACGAGGTGTCCAGCGAAGAGAGGCGGACCTCCGCGGCCCCCCGGTCGCGGGCGGCGGCGACGCGGCTGAGGACATCGAGCGGCGGCACGCTCATGAGATGTCCCCGGGCGAGCCGGCTGAAGCAGTAGCTGCAGGCGCTCGTACAGCCCTGGGCGATGACCACCTCCTCGGTCGCGCTGGCGGGACCCGCCTCGGGCCCCGCGGGCAGGGGCGGGGGGGTGGCCGGGCCGAGCCTCGAGATGAGGTCAGGGATCCGGGCCTGCTCCCGGATGGGGACAAAGCTGGTCCGATCGATCCCGGGTCCACCGAGCAGAGCGGTGCGCATCGGCACGAGGCAGCCGGTCACGATCACGTGCGGGACTCGCTCAACGAGCGCACGGTACCGCCGAACCATCCGGGCTTCCGTCGGCCCGATGACCCCGCAGGTGACGAGGACTCCCACGTCCGCGAGCCCCGGGTCCCGGACGACCGAGTGGCCCGCCGCGGTCGTCGCCCGGTCGATCGCGGTCGCTTCGCCCAGGTTCTGGGCGCAGCCGAACGCCTCGACGTAGACCCGCACGCCGGCCCCGGGGCACCCGAGAGCCTAGAAGACCGTCAGCTTGTCGGTGAGGAGCTTCTGGGGGATCGTGTCGATCGACTCGAACCAGCGGTTCGCGACGGCCTCGGCCTCCCGCTGGACCTTGGAGAGCTTCACGCCCGTCGCGGGCAGGATCTGCAGGCTCGCCACCTGAGGCTGGTCGACCGGCTTTCCGATCTGCGAGAGGATCTTCACGTGGACCTCTTTCACGTTCCCGCCGGTCTCTTGGACGATGTCCTGGGCGATCTGGATCCCGAGGAGGTTGTAGATCTTGCCGACGTGGTTGACGGGGTTCTTGCCCGCGGTCGCTTCCAGGCTCATGGGACGGCACGGGGTGATGAGCCCGTTCGCCCGGTTGCCCCGCCCGACGGAGCCGTCGTCGCCGGCCTCCATCGAGCAGCCCGTGACGGTGAGGTAGTACCGGCCCAGCTCGGGGTCGTCCGCGGTGTTGACGTCGATCTGGACCTCGCGGGTCGTGAGCTTCGCGGCCTGGTCGGCGAGGCGGTCGTGGATCTCCTCGCAGACGTTCTGGTACTCGTGGGCGTCCTTCACCTCGCTGTCGACCAGCGCGGCCGCGACGGTGAGCCGGATCTTGTCGTTCGCCCGATACCCCATCACTTTCACGTCCTCGCCGAGGGCGTGGAGTTTCTTCTTGAGCTTGAGGGTGAGGAACCGCTCGGACTCGAGGACGAGCCGCTCGGTGTCGGAGTACGGCGCGAACCCGACGCCGAACGAGGTGTCGTTCGACAGGACCTGCTTCTGCTCGAAGACTCCCCGCAGGTCGACGGACCCCTGGCCGATCTTGCAATCGAACTCCACCTGCTTCTTCGCGTCCAGGTGGGCGCAGATGCTGGACACGTAGTCGCGTGCGGCGTCGATCGCGACCTGGCGGTAGGGGAGCTTCTCCCCGTCCACCTCGGTCGTCGCCCGGCCCACGAGCAGGATGTAGATCGGGTTCGTGACGCGGCCGCCGCCGAACTTCGGCTCGGAAGCCCCGCCCACGACCTCCGTCTCGTCGGTGTTGTGATGGAGGATCCGGCCAAACTCGTCCAGGTACATCCGGCAGAGGGCCCGGCTGACGCTCTCGGATATCCCGTCGGCGATCGAGTCCGGGTGGCCGAGCCCTTTCCGCTCCACGAGCTCGACTTCCTGTTCCTCGATGTGCACGGTGCGAAGCGGCTCGACGACGATGTTCCGGGCCATGGATGTCACTCGGGTTCGGCGGAATCGGCCTACCGCTTAAGCATTGCTCGAAGACGACGGCCGGGCGGCCCGGTCTTTTACGTCAGGCGAAAACTCGTTTCGCGTAGTGGGCCCCGCACGGTTCGTAGCCGCGTCGCCGGTAGTATTCGCGGGTCCCGACGGCGCTCGTGACCAGGACGCGGTCGTGACCGGATTCCCGGGCGCACTCCTCCGCCCGTTCGAGCAGGCGGGACCCCAGACCTCGGTGCTGCATCTCGCCGTTCCCGTGGGCGGAGCCCCCGATGGGCACTTCACTTCCCAGGACCTTGAGCTCCCGGATCACGGGGTGGGTGAGGCCTCCCTCGGTCTCGTCAGACGGGAATCGGAGCCGGAGGAATCCCGCCACGGTGTCGGTGACGGGGTCCTCGAACGAGAGGAATCGTTCCCGGCCCCCGCCCGCTTCGTAGGCGGTCTCCGTGAGCTCGAAGGCGGACAGGGACGGGGCGGCCCTCCTTCCCACCTCCCGGCAGCGCAGGCAGCGGCAGCGCTGGCCGGCGGCCTCGAGGCGACGGTGGACCAGCTCCCGGAGGTTCCCGTTCCGCACCCCGGCGGCGATCAGGCGGGCCGGGATGTCCCGCTGGATCCGCTGGACTCGAACCCACGACGGGAACTCGGCCTTGGCTCGAGCCAGGAGCGTCGCGGCGGTCGGTGTGTCGTACGGCTCGTACCGACCCTGTTTCCACTCCTCATACAACCCCGTCGCCGGAAGAACCAGCGTCGGGTACAGCTTCACCATATCCGGACGGAACTGTGCGTCGGAGAAGAGGCGGGTGAGGTCCTCGAAATCCCGCTCGGGATCCATTCCGGGGAGCCCGGGCATCATGTGGAAACAGACCTTGAGACCGTAGTCGCGCGCCTCCTGCGTCGCGCGGGCGACGTCGTCCACGGTATGCGCCCGGCCGACGGCGGCCAGCACGGGGTCGCGGAGGCATTCGAC
>DASQHP010000034.1:0-3447 GCA_035632035.1 Thermoplasmata archaeon
TGGAGCGGGGTCGACTGAAGCTCACGTGGGCGCAGTCCCACATGACGGTCCTGGACGCGATCCGGCAGCGGTTCGAGAGCGAGCGCCCGTTCCAAGGCCTCACCGTGTCGATGGTGCTCCACGTCGAGGCCAAGACCGGCGTCCTGGCGCAGACCGTGAAGGCAGGGGGCGCCAACGTGCGGCTCGCCGCGGGCAATCCACTGTCGACCGATGACGACGTGGTCGCCGCTCTCCGGGCCGACGGGATCGATACCCTCGCCAAGAAGGGCGAGTCGGTCGCCGAGTTCCAAGCCGGGGTCCGGGCGATGCTGGACGCGGACCCCGACGTGATCGTGGATGACGGCGCCGACCTGGTGGCGCTCGCCCACACCGCCCGACCGGACCGGGGCAAGATCCGCGGGTCGACGGAAGAGACGACGACCGGCATCACCCGTCTACGGGCATTGGAGAGATCGGGAAAGCTACGGTTTCCCGCGATCGATGTGAACGACGCCCAGATGAAGCACCTGTTCGACAACCGCTACGGGTGCGGCCAGTCGGTGCTGGACGGCATCATGGGCGCGACGAATCTTCTCATCGCCGGCCGGGTCTGCGTCGTCGCCGGCTACGGCTGGGTAGGGAAGGGGGTCGCCTCCCGTCTCCGTGGCATGGGCGCGGACGTGGTTGTGACCGAGGTCGACCCCGTCCGGGCGCTGGAGGCGAGGCTCGAGGGGTACCGCGTCCTCCCCATGCTGGATGCGGCCCGCGTCGCCGACCTCATCGTGACCACGACCGGCAACCGCGACATCGTCCGCTCGGAGCACTTCCGGGTCCTGAAGTCCGGTTGCCTCCTCGCGAACGCGGGGCATTTCGACGTGGAGATCAACCTCCACGACCTGGCCGGCCTGGCCGTGGAGCGGCGGGTCGCGCGTCCCGGTGTGGAGGAGTTCCGGTTCGCGGACGGGCGCGTGGCCTACGTCCTGGCCGACGGCCGGCTCGTGAACCTCGCGACGGGCCAGGGGCACCCGGTCGAGATCATGGACCTCTCCTTCGCGCTCCAGGCGCTGAGCGCCGAATTCATCGCAAAGAACGGAACCTCGCTGGCTCCGAAGGTCTACCCGGTGCCACCGGAGCTCGACCTCGCGGTGGCCCGAGCCGCGTTGGCACCGATGGGAGTCCGCATCGACGAGCCGACCGCAGCGCAGCGTAAATACGCCGAGAGCTGGGAGCTGGGGACATGAGCGGAGAGTCGACCCCCGACGACCGCCGGTACACCAAGAGCCACGAGTGGGTGCGGGTCGAGAATGGGGAGATCATCATGGGGATCACCGACCACGCCCAGAGCGAGCTTACCGACATCGTCTTCGTCGACCTGCCGGCGGTGGGCAAGGCCGTGAAGGCCGGCCAAGCCGTCCTCTCGCTCGAGTCCGTGAAGACCGTCGCCGACGTCTACGCCCCGGCCGACGGGACCGTGAGCGCGGTCAATTCCGATCTGAAGACGCACCCCGAGTTCATCAACAAGTCCCCGTACGCCCAGGGGTGGCTGGTCCGCATCCGCCCCGCGGGGGCGTTCGACGCCTCGACGTTGCTGGATGCGGCCGGCTACCGGGCTCACCTCGCGGCCTGAGCTGCTCGCGCGGTTAGCGGCCTTCGAAGTGCGGTCGCCGGCGTTCTAGGAACGCGCGCATACCTTCGGCCCGGTCATCGGTCTGGAAGGTCCGGCCCGCGGACTCCGTCTCGAGCTGGACCGCGCTGTCGAGCGGGGAGTCCATTCCCCGGTCGATGACTCCCTTCACCCAGCGGACGGCGAGCGGTGCATGGCCCGCGATGGACTCGGCCATGGACTGCACCTCTTCCCGCGCCCCGTCAGAGGGGAAGGTGCGGACGATGACGCCGAGGCGCTGGGCCTCCGTCGCAGAGACGGGAGCGCCGAGAAGGACAAGGTACTTCGCCCGTCCCGGCCCCACCAGCCGGGCCAGCCGGGACGCGCCGCCCATTCCGGGATGGATCCCGATCGATACTTCGGGAAGACCCACCTTGGCCGTTTCGCTGGCGACGATGAAGTCACAGGCCAGCGCGATCTCGAGACCGCCCCCGAGCGCGTACCCTTCCACGAACGCGATCACGGGCATCGGGCTGCGCTCGATCGCCCGGCACACCGCGGCGCCCAGCCGGCCGAACGACCGCCCTTCGACCGCATCCTTCTGGGCCATCTCGCCGATGTCCGCGCCCGCGCAGAACGTGGGCGAGGCCCCCGCCAGCACCACGCACCGCACGGTCGGGTCGTCGTGCAGACGCTGGAATGCCTCCTCGAGCTGAGTCAGGACCGGAGTGGACAGGCTGTTCATCACCTGGGGCCGGTCCAGGAGGACCCAAGCCACGACCCCCCTCTTCTCGGTCCGGACGTAATGAAGCGGCCACCCGTGCTCCCCTTTCTTTCCTCTCTCGACCAGCTCGGGGGCCACCGGGAAGGCAGGTCCCCAGGCCCGAGCGAACGTCTGGACACGCTCGGCGGCCGTTGCCAGGCCCAAACGACTCATCAGGGCGAACGGACCGGTCGACCAGCGTAGGCCGACCTCCGCTCCAACCTCCACCGCCTCCGCGGTGGCCACTCCCTCCGCGACAAGCTGGGCCGCAATGCCGAACACGAGCCCCTCGAACCGGGCTCGCACCTTCGCCATCGCGGGCTCGTCCACGGGATCGGACTTCCAGTCCCACGGGGCCTGAGCCCGGAACTGTTCCTCCATCCGAGGAGCCGGCGCATAGGCGACCCCGAACGCCGCCTCGAGCGATTGCATCGAGTGGAACGAGATCGCGGTTCCCGTGACGTTCATGAGCTCGAAGGGTCCGAGCGTCGCTCCCGTGAACGCCCGGCCGGCCGCCTCGATCGTACCGATGGAGGTCACCCCCTCCCCCAGCATCCGGGACGCCTCGTTGAGGTAGGGTACAAAGAACCGGTTGACCGCGAACCCCGCGGAGTCCTTCACCCGGATCGGGATCTTCCTCAGCCGATAGGCGAACTGGGTGAGGGCGTCCAGCGTTGCCGCGGTGGTGCGTGAACCGCCCACCACTTCGAGCAGCTTGTTGATCGGCGCGGGATAGAAGAAGTGGAGGCCGGCGAACCTTTCGGGGCCGGGGAACCCTTCGGCCAGGACGGAGACGCTCAGGGACGACGTGTTGGTGGCGACCAGGGTCTCGGGTCCGACGAACGCCGAGATGTCGTCGAACAGCTGGCGCTTCACGGCGAGTTCCTCGAAGACGGCCTCGATGACGAGGTCGGCCCCACGGACCGCCTCGGCGGCGTCCGTCGTGAACTTCAGTCGGCCGAGGACCTCCGACTTGGTGGCGGCGGTGATCTTCTTTCGCGCGATCCCCCCATCGAGGGTTCGCTCGACCGCGGCCTGACCGCGGGCGAGCATCGCGTCCGTGAGATCACGGACCCGGACATCGAAACCGGCCATCGCGCCG
>DASQHP010000035.1:0-5953 GCA_035632035.1 Thermoplasmata archaeon
ACCATCTCGCGGCCGGGGCTCCGGGTCCCCGAGAGCGAGGCGAACGGCGTCACGGGCAGGAGGACCGCGGTCACGCCCGCCTCGGCGAGCCCGGCGCGGTCCTCCTCGTGGACCGCCAGGAGATGCTCGGCGGAGCGCACGTGCATCTCCGCCGCGAGGCGCGCCCCCCCGGAGTAGACGAACTCGTCGGCGTGGATCTTCACCTCGAGGCCATGACCCAGGGCGGCGCGAAGGATCCGGCCCGCCTGGGTGACGGAGAAGAACCCGGGCTCGCAGAAGACGTCGCAGAACCGCGCGAGCCGTTCGGCCGCCACCGCCGGCAGCATCCGCTTCACCACGAGGTCGACGTAGTCGTCGGCGCGGCCCGCGTACTCCGGCGGGATCGCGTGGGCTCCCAAGAAGGTCGGAACAAGATGCAGGCCGCTCGACCGCGCGAGACCCGGGACGAGCCGGAGCAGGCGAAGCTCGCCGGGAAGCGTCAGGGCGTAGCCGCTCTTCACCTCGGCCGACGTGGTTCCCCCGGCGGCCATCCCGGCGAGCCGGGCCAGGGCCGCGCGCCGCAGCGACTCCGTGGACGCCCGTCGCGTCGCCCGCACGGTCGAGAGGAGGCCGCCCCCGGCCTGGGCGATCTCGAGGTAGCTCTGGCCCTCGACCTTGAGGGTGAGCTCGTGGGACCGGTCCCCGCCGAAGAGGACGTGCGTGTGCGCGTCCACGAACCCCGGGACGACGCAGGCGCCGCCCAGATCGACGGTCCGCCCCCCCGAGGTAAGACGCACCTCCCGCCGGCGGCGGTTCGATCGGCCGACCCAAGCGATGTGCCCGTCTCGGACCGCGATCTCCGCCTCCTCGACGACGCCCAATTCGCTCATCTCGGGTCCGCGTCGCGGGACCTCTCCGGGGACGAGGGTCGCGAGCTGTCGGATGCCGGTGAACACCGCGTCGGCGAGGATCATGGCTGCCGGATCAGATGGTCGAGGAGGTCGCGGGCGGCTCTCGCCTCGGTGAAGAGCGCCCGGGCCTCTCCTTCGAGGGGGTCGAGCTCCTTGTATCGGGAGGAGAAGTGGGTGAGGAAGAGCGTGCCGACCCCGGCAGCCTGGGCAAGGGCCGCGGCCTGGCGGGCGGACGAATGTCCCCACTGGTTCGCCTCCGTTTCGAGGTCGGTCGCCGTCGTCGCCTCGTGGATGAGCACCGTCGCGCTCTTCGCGAGCGCCTGGATGGAATCGCTCGGGCTCGTGTCTCCCGAATAGACCACCGAGCGGCCCGGCCGAGGAGGGCCCATGACGTCGCTCGGATGAATCGCCCGACTTCCGACGTGCACGGTCTCCCCCGCCTCGAGTCGCGCGAAATCGGGACCGCGAATGCCCAGCGAGCGGGCGAGGGCGGCGTCGAAGCGTCCCCGCTTCGGCGCCTCGTCCAGGCGGTAGGCGAGAGTCGGGACCGGGTGTTCGGCCTTGGCGGTCCGGATCGTGTAGCCCGGCAGCTCGACGGACTCGCCGGCCTTCAACGGATGGACCGCGATCGGGAATCGGAGGGTGAAGTACCCCATCGCGAGGACCCGGTCGACCATCTCCTTCGTGTCGGGGGGGCCGTAGATGTCGAGCGGGTCCTCCCGGTTGTTGAGGCACATGCTCTGGATGAGCCCGGGCAGGCCGAGGAAATGGTCGCCGTGGAAGTGGGTGAGGAAGACCCGTCGCACCCGCATGAAGCTCGCCGACGACTGGAAGAACTGCCGCTGGGTCCCCTCGCCGCAATCGAAGAGCACGAGTTCGCGTTCCGTGTCGAGCGCGATCGCGCTCGCAGAACGTTCCTTCGTGGGCCAGGAGCCGGCCGTGCCGAGGAACGTGAGCCGCATCCTCGCGCCCTAGTCGAGGTTCCCTATTAGCGAACCCGACCGCGGCCGGAAACCAGCGTAAAAGGGGATGTAGGGGCGGCGGCGTCCCCGACGCCGCCCATGGTGGACTGGGACCGCGTGGAACGGCTCCGCTCGAAAGGGTGGGACTGGGACCGCATCTCGAGCGACGAGAAGGTCGATTTCCACAACGAGCAGGGTGCGGGCGAACCGGGGCGGGCCCTCCGAACGCTGTACTATCAACGACGCTCACGGGCGCAGCGCCAGCCGGGCGAGGGCGGCAAGGGAGGGAAGTCAGGTCGCGATGATCCGGACCGACCGAAATGGACCCTCGCCCGGTTCTTCTATCTCCTCGTCCCGCTGTTCGGGATCTGGTTCGTCCTCGCCTACGTCTTCCCTTCCCCCGTCGGCGTCTACGTCAGCGCGATCCCACTGCTCGCCATCCTCCTCCTGGCGTCGGTGGCCGTCCTGGCGTTCAGCCTCCTGAGAAGCGCCGAAAAGTGGTCGCGCGTCTACCGGAACACCGCGGCCATTGGCCTCGTCGTGGGTCTGATCATCGCCGGGGCGTTCGGTCTCGCGGCGCTCTCCCAAGGGTGTCCCAGCCTCACATCCGCGTTCTCCGCGGAGCCGCAGAACTGGAACAAGGCGAACAATGCGGTGTGGCAGGACAACGGCGCGCCGGTGCTCTTCTTCTACGGGGCGTACGCCTGCCCCTACTGCTCCGCGTCGAGCTGGGCGGTCTACTATGCCCTCCACAAGCTCGGGACGGTCTCGAGCCTGCAGTACGGTCACTCCTCCTCATCGGATATTTACAGCAACACCCCCGAGATCCTCCTGGACCAGCTTTCCGTCCAGAGCCAGTACGTGTCTCTCCAGGTCTCGGAGAACCACGATCCCGTGCAGACGGTGGGGGTCCCGCCGGGCAGCTGCATCCAGCAGGCCTACGTGAGCGCCTACGACACCAGCGGGATCCCCTTCATCGTCCTGAACGGGCAGTACTTCCACACCACCTCCATCGTTCCCCCGCAGAACGGGACCTCGGGGTTCTCCCTCAACTCCTACACGGCGCCGCAGATCATGGGGGAGCTCAACAACCAGAGCGGGCCGGCGTGGGATGACATCAGTCCCGGGGCGTACTGGCTCCTGGCGTTCATGATCAAGGTCAATAACGGGTCGCCCGCCAATGTGGCGTCGATCCCGCAGGTCAGCCAGGACCTCGGTCAGATCAGCTAGTCATGGACGCCCGCACGCTCCACGCGATCCTCCCGATCGCGATCATCATCGGACTGGGATTCTCCATCTTCGCCGCCTACGAAACCGTCTACCCGGCCGCCGAAGGTGCCTGCTCCTTGAGCGGCTTCGTCTCGTGCTCGAAGGTCGACCAGAGCGCGCACACGACCACCTTCGGGGTCCAGGACTACTGGTTCGGGATCGCGGGGTTCGTGCTTCTGCTGGCCGTGGACATTCCCCTCATCCGCACGTACCGGACGACGTGGCTCTACGCCCTCCTGGGCCTCTCCACGATCGGGCTCGTCGTGGCGGTCTACTTCGCGTACCTGGAGCTGGTCGTCATCGACGCACTGTGCATCATCTGCACCGGCGCCTACCTCTCGAACGTGGTCGTCTTCGTCGTGGCCCTCGCCCTCTTCCGACAGTCCCGAAGCGAGTTGGGCGGGGGGCGCCCCGAGGTCGGTACCGCCGGCTGACGGCGCACTGTTCGGCGGCGTATTCCCCCACGACCTAATACGGCTCGCCGGTTCTCGGAATGTGGCCGGCGGGTCCCTCCGGAGGCCCCCGGGCAAGGGGCGACGGTGGGGGGGCGCCGGGGTCGTTGGGCGGAGACGGTGCTGATCGCGGCCGTCCTGGTCGTGCTGGTCCTACCGGGAGGGACCCTGACGGCGGGCAGTCCCCGGGCCATGAACCGTGCTCCGCTCGCGCCGGCGGCCATGGGCGGGTCCGCCGGATCACGCCCGCTCCTCACCAGCGCGGTCCACGACCTCGTGCTCTCCACTCCCGCGTTCACCGGCCGGGTGGGGGAGCCGGTCTCGTTCGTCGCCACTCTTGCCGGTGACGCTGGCCTCGCGGGAGAGACGGTCGACTGGTCATGGGGTGATGGTTCGACCTCGGCCACGCGGGGGGGTGTGGCGAACTGGACCTACGCTCAACCCGGCCTCTACCTCGTCCAGGCGTCCGTCACCGATTCGTCCAGCATCGTGCACGACAACGCTCACGAACTGCTCTCGGTGCCGGTGCTGGCGACCCACGAGTTCGATGGCTCGGGGATGGCGCCGATGCTGGAGGGCTGGGTCGTTTCGAACAGCTCCGCCGGGGCGGGCGCGACGGCCGTCCTGTCCCCGGGCGGCTCGGTCACCCTCGCCGTCCGGCTGTCGGAGCCGATCCATGCGCCGACCGTGAGCTTCGCCGCCACGACATTCACTGTTCCCGCGGGCATCTCTTCCGACGTTGCGTTTTCGAACCTCGTGCTCGACCCCCTCAACACCAGCACCGCCCGGCTGACGCTCTCGCCGTCGACGCCCGTTGGCGCCTACCCCGTCAACTTCACGGTCTCCGGCACCGCCACGGCCAGCAACGTCTCCCATCCGTTCCGCGGCGTGTTCACGTTCACCCTGGCGGTGGGCTCGTCGCTCGGCGGCGGTGGAGTGAACTATCCGGTTTCGGCCGCCCCGGGGACTCTCACGGCCTATGAGGTCGGATCGACCCCCGGGACCCTCGACCCCGCGATCGACTACGACAGTGCCGGTCTCGAGATCTTCCAGAACGTCTACCAGACGCTCATCGCCCCCAATGGGAGCTCGACGGGAGGTGGACCGGCGGCGTTCGTCCCGGAGCTCGCGACCTGCGTGCCGGGGAGCTCACTCTGCCAATCGCTGTACTCGAGCTCGCTCGTGAGCGGGGACCATTACACCTTCGTCCTCAGCAAATCCCCCCGCTTCTACGATCCCAAGACGGGCGCCACGTGGCCGGTCTACCCGACGGATGTCGTCTTCTCCATCGCCCGGACGCTCGGGTTCTCGACCCTTCCCTGCTTCGCCTGCAACAACGGCTGGATGCTCGCCCAGGCTCTGCTGCCGTTCGGCAACCCCACCTGGGACGGCGGGATCCACGGTGGGGCCAACAACACCCCGTCCCCGGTCTTCGCGGCGATGTCGGTGAACGACTCCACCTACTGCCCGACGGCGGCGAGCAGCGAGAACGGCTGCGTGACATTCACGGTGAACGGGGAGGGCCGGAACTGGCCGTTCTTCCTCCAGCTCATCGCGAACCCGTGGGGTGGCTCGATCGTCCCCTGCGGCTGGTTCAGTGCTCCCGCGCAGGGGGCGGGGATTCCCTACTGGACCGAAGGGAACGTGAGCGGAGCCGGCGACTACCCGTGCCGGATGCCCGGCACGAGAGGGTTCGGCATCACGCCCGGCTCCATGACCGCGACCGGCTGGGACGCGTGGGAGCTCGCGGGGAGCAACCCCCCCTACGTCGGGAACGTCCAATGGTCGATGGCAGGGTCCGGGCCGTACTGGCTGTCCAACATCACGACCTTCACCAACTACACCCTCCGCTCGAACACGGCGTTCGTGGCGGACCCCTCCTGCGATTTCAGCGGATGCCCGAACGCGACCGGACGGATCGGCACCATCCGCGTGGTCTACGAATCCACCTCCGGACCCGGACTCGGCGCCCTCGAAGCGGGGATGGCGGATGTCGCCGAGGCCGCGCCGGGCGACGGGGCCCGGCTGGCGGCGGATGGGGTCGCCGGGGCGGGGTTCACGCGGAGCCTTCCCAGCCTGCAGTTCGACTTTCAGGCGTTCAACCTCGACTACAATGTGACGGTCTTGAGCCAGCTCACGTCCGTCACGACGACGGCGCCGGCGACGATTCTGACGGACCTCGACCTCCGGCAGTTCCTGATCCACGCCGACCCCTACGCGACCGTGCAGACCACGGTCTACCAGGAGAACGGCACCCAGTGGCGCTTTCCGTACGGCGCGCCCCCCCTTCCGCTGTTCACGGGCGGTGGGGAACCGTCGAACGTCTCATGGGGATCGGGGGACCCGAACCCCGATCCGTCGGTGGTCGGTGGCGCCGCGT
>DASQHP010000036.1:0-1968 GCA_035632035.1 Thermoplasmata archaeon
CAGGAGATCGCGAGGACCGCCGAGGTGTGGGTGGATTCCGGGGTTCGGACGAGCGACCAGGCGATCGATGTCGTGGTCGCCGGCGCGTTTCGGACCGTCCTCTCGACAGCCTACCTGCGGGGGGAGAGCGAACTTCGGCAAGCCTGGAAGCTCTCCCCGGAGATGGCGTTCGAGATCGCCACAGAGGCGAGCGTGGTTCGAGCCTCGTCCCCCGAATTCTCGAATCAGGCTCCGGAGCGGCTCGCGGCGATGGCCCGATCGATCGGGGTTCGCGACGTGGTCTACTCGCCCGCGTCCGGGCCCGTCGACTGGCGGCTCGCCGGCGACCTCTCCCGGGGAGGAGCCCTGTGGGTCGGGGGCGTCTTCGACCGGGACGACATCGGCCGGCTCCAGCAATCCGGGGCCGTTGGCGGGATATTCTCCATCCGCGAAGAGCTCGGGCTCCTCCGGGAGGGGGCGGAGCCCACCACCTGACGGTTCCGGTTGCGCGTGTCGTGCGGGATGATGACAAACTAGAACCAGCTGAATCGTGATGAAATGATGGGCGAGCTGACCGCACGACACCTCGACCGGCCGGCGTGAGCACGGGCCGAGAGTCCACGACCTGGCCGTCCGTGTAGGAGCTCGCCCCGGGAGTCTCCGGCCGACCGCCGGCATCTCCCGCCGCGCCCGCTCCGAGCGCCCTCCGAAACCTTTTCGTCTGGGGAGTGTCGGTTCCCCCCACCGATGGGCGAAGAACCCCGGGTGCGCCTCGAGCTGCCCGACCACTCCGTGGTCGAGGTGCCCGTGGGAACCCGAGCACGGGACGTGCTCGCCCGCTGGCGCCCCGGCGAGGTTCGCCGGTACCTCGCGGCTACCCTGGACTTGGAGCCCATCGACCTCGGCCGACCCCTGGACCGGTCGGGCGTGCTCCATCCGCTCACCTTCGACGACCCCGCCGGACGCGAGGTGCTCCGGCACTCGGCCGCTCACCTGGTCGCGAAGGCGGTGACCGAGGTCATCCCGTCCGCGAAGCCCACCGTCGGGCCGCCCACGGAGGAGGGGTTCTACTACGACTTCGATGTGCGTCCACTGACACCGGACGACCTCAAGTCGATCCGGGAAGCGATCGACGCCAGCGTGCGCGCGGAGGAACCGTTCGAGCGGGTCGAGGTTCCCAAGGAGGAGGCCCTCGGGCTCTACGTCGGGAACCCGCACAAGCAGGGGTACATCGCGGAGACGCCGGCGGGCGGGACGGTCTCGCTCTACCGGACGGGCTCTTTCACCGACCTATGCCGGGGTCCCCACGTCCCGTCCACCCGCTGGCTCCGGGGGATCCACATCCTCGGGTTCTCCGCCGTCACCCAGGGAGGAGCGCCGGACGGCCTCCCGCTCCAGCGCGTCCGGGGCGTCGCGTTTCCGACCCGCGAGGAGCTCGACACGTACCTCAAGATGAGGTCGGAGGCCGAAGCGCGGGACCACCGGGTTCTGGGGCCCCGGCTGGGTCTCTTCTCGTTCGTCGACGAAAGCCCGGGATTTCCCTTCTGGCATCCGAAGGGCATGATCGTGGTTCGCGAGCTCGAGCGGTACGTGGCCGAGCATCTCGAGCGCGCGGGCTACTCGGAGATCCGCACCCCGCTCATGTTCGCCCGCAGCGTGTTCGAGACCAGCGGTCACTGGGAGCACTACCTGCCGGACATGTTCCTCACGTCGCTCGAGGGGCGCGAGTTCGGGGTGAAGCCGATGAACTGCCCCGGCTCGATGCTCATCTTCCGCTCCCGCGCCCGCAGCTATCGCGAGCTCCCGATGCGCCTCGCCGAGTTCGCCCCGTTGCACCGGATGGAGGCGAGCGGCACGATCCACGGCATGACCCGCGTCCGGGAGTTCGTGCAGGACGACGCGCACCTGTTCGTCACGGAGGAGCAGATCGCCGACGAAGTGCGGGTGCTCCTCGATTGGGTCCGGGAGGCGTTCACCACGTTCCGGCTC
>DASQHP010000037.1:0-57866 GCA_035632035.1 Thermoplasmata archaeon
ATGCGAACCCGGTCCCCTTCCTGCACGAGGTCGACCTCCGTTCCCCACAGGACGAACGCGATCTCTCCCGTGGCATCCTTGAGCCGACCGTTCCGAACCCGAGTGGAACCCCCCGCCCGAGTGGACACTTCCCGGATGGGCTCGAGCGCCCCCACGGTCGCCTCCACCGTGGCCACGCGGGACGGACGGAGGTCGGCGATGAACGTCGCAGGAGGTTTGCCGTCGGACATGGATGCGGATACGGGGGGACGTCTAAGAGCCTTCCCGCCGGCTACAACGACGAGGAGCGAGGTACGGGGACCCCCATCTCCGCGGGCGTCGCCCGGTATCCGGTCTTCGGGTTCAACGCCCGCGGCGTGAATTCCGCCAGAGAACCAGGATCATGACCGATATCGCGACGATGGCGAGCGCAACTCCCGCGGTAAGGACATCCAGGACGAGCTGACTTGGCGGCGCGAACAACCCCGGTCCGGGTGAGCTGGACGACACAGTGAGCGAGAAGTTGGACTCGGCACGAACGCCGGCACCATCCGTCGCGATCACCTGGACCATGAACGACCCCCCGGTGCTGGGCGTACACGTCAGGGTGGAGGAGTTGGCGGACACGCAGCCCGCCGGCAGGCCCTCGTAGCTCCACGTGACCGGTGCGGTACCACCGTGAAGCGAGGCGTTCAGGGTCCAGGCCTGTCCGGTGACCGCCGGGTCCGGGGCGCCCTGGATGGACACGATGGTCGGGCGCTCGACCACGCTGAGCGTGACCGACGACGAATTGGAAACGAACCCGTTGGAATCGGTGCTGGACGCGCTCACGATGTACGTTCCGACGTCGGTTGGGCTGCACGTCAGCAGGAGCGAGTTGGAGGACGCACAGCCGGCCGGTAGCCCTAGCCAGACGGTCGTGAGGGGCGGAGCGCCTCCGACGACACTGAGCGTCAGGGCCACGGGTGCTCCGATGTCCGTCGCGGTGCGGGCTGCGGTGAGACCCGTAGTAACCGGAGGGACGTACACCGCGAATCCCAGAGAGGGGCTCTGCACCTCGAGGCCGACGGCGTCGCGAGCGGTCATCTGGACGGTGAACACGCCGGCGGCGGTGGGCGTGCAGTTCAGACTGGTCGCGTTCGAGCTCGTGCAGCCGGGCGGAAGTCCGAGCCACCCGAAGGTGTAGGGAGCGGTGCCGCCCGAGGCGGACGACGTGAAGGAAACCCGTTGGCCGACATCCGCGGACGTCCGCGACGGTTCGGGCAGGGTCGCGACCAGCGGAAGCGGGCCCACCTCGATCGTGAGCGTGCCGACGTACGCGCCTCCACCGGAATCATTGACCCATTCCTTCACGATGTACGTCCCCGTCGACGCAAAGGCATGGGTCACGTTCGCGAGCGACGACCCCGCGCCGTCCCCGAACTCCCAATGCGCCGTCGCCGGCGGGGTGCCGCCGCGCATTGAAGTGGTGAAGTTCACTACGAGCGGAGCCGGCCCCACCTGCGGACTGCCGCCCGCGCGCACCGCGAACAGGGGGTTCACCACGACGACCGTCGTGGGGGACAATCCCTCGCTCGAGTTCGAGTCCACGACGACCGTGGAGACGTTGTAGGTGCCGATCAACGCCGGGACGCAGGTCAGTGTCGAGGTGTTTTCGGAAACGCACCCGCGCGGCAGGCCCCGCCAGTAGTAGGTGTAGGGAGGCGAACCCCCGATCGGCGCGACGTGGAGGGCGAGGGTGGCGTTGACGTCGACGCTCGCGGGCGAGGCCGTGGGCGCGGGTACCTGGGGGGCATCGGAACAGGAGAACGGCGGGTCCCCCGGCGTTCCGCAGTACAACCCCGTCGGCAAGCGGCCCAGCCAGAACTGGAACATGTCCGCGGGCGCGAGGTCGTTGAGGGTGTGTTGCCCGGTCGGCTCGAAATCGAACCGCCAGAGGTACTGTCCCGGATACGCGGAACTCAGGTTGGCGAACGGGGTCTGGCAGTTGGCGGGCTGGCCCCAGGACTTGACGATCAGACACGTCGAGTTCAGGTACGTGTTGTTGGACTGCTGGTAGCCGAAGAGGTGCGGGTTGTTGGGGCACCGGTTGTCGTTCCCGCCCTGGACGGCGTAGAGGAGAACGTTCGAGAAGTTCTGAGGGTAGTAGCGGACGGGATCCAGGTAGTAGGTCTCGGCGAACGACTGCGCCGACTGGTTCGGCAGGAGCCCGTTGGTGGTCGTGAGGTAGGAGTCCTGGTAGCCGATGATGAAGTGGTAGTACACGGCCATGAACGTCTCCGGGCACTCGGCGACGGCGCCGATCCCGCGGAGGAGGCCGGGATGGTGGGCGGCGATCGAGTAGGAGCCGATGGTGCCCATGCTGGAGCCGAACATGTACACCTGCGTCGTGTTCACGTGCCGGAGCGTCTCCTCGTGCGAGATGGCATCCAGGACATCCTGCTCCTGGGGACCGGAGTAGGGCGAGTTCACGTAGAAGCCCGACAGCGTTCGGGTGTTGATGGAGATCAGCAGGAACTGGTAGGCGGACGCGTTCTGGATCGCCGCCACTCCCCCCGACAAGACGAGCAGCTCGTTGCCGTCATAGCCGAGCCCGTGGAGGAAGACGACGAGCGGGTAGCTCTTGGTCGAGTTGTAGCCCGCGGGGAGCCACTCGAGGTAGGAGAGGTTCGCCCCGTCGACCGAGCTGTTGTAGTCGATCACCTGGTAGCCCCGGCTCGGTGCGGCGGGCGGAACCACAGAGGCCCCGATGGCGCCCGGCAGCGCCGGTGGGTGGGCGACGCCCCCGAGGGGGAGGCCTACTAGCACGACGAGCGCGATAACGCTCGGCAGCCCAAGCCCGCCATGATGGCCCATCGTCACCCCCGCAGGTCGAAGCTGCCCGACTCGCCCCACGACCGGGAGTTGGAGTCCCACGGCCCCCCCGTCGAGTCTTCGCCTGACCCCGTTCACCGGCCGACGGGAGCTTAATGGCTTGTCCAACCCCCCCCGGGCGGTGGCGTGGCGTGTCACAGCGGCGCAGCATTCTCGGGTGACCGCTGCTTGTCGACCCGGTTGAACGAGCCTTCTATTAGGCGAGTGCATGCGTCCTGCCGGCGGCCGGTCGGATGCGGCGGTTCGGGTTCGGGCAACTTACCCCCTACTCGTACCCCGGCGGGACGATTCAGGGTCAGGTGATCCTGGAGGTCGACCAGCCGGCCCGCGCCCGGGATCTTGCTCTCAATCTCACGGGACGCGAACTCTCCCAGGCAACGGTCTCGACCGGAAAGTCGACGGAGCGTATCGTCGACCAGCGGGTGGTGCTCGAGCAGAGCTACGACCTTCGACCCTCTCTCACGTTCCAGGATTCCGACCACGTGGCGCCCGGCTCGTACACCGCCCCGTTCAGCTTCACGCTGCCCACGTCGGCGGCTCCATCCTTCTCGACCAGCGACTACCACGGCCAGGGAGGACTTCTCTCCGGTCGCCCGGACGGAATGTACGTCGAGTACGAGCTCGAAGCCCGTCTCGATGTCCCTTGGTGGGTCGACGCCGTCGCCAAGACCGAGGTGCCTATCTACTCACCGCGGCGGGTGCTGGGCCAACTGGCGACGCTGCAAAGCCAGCCCAATCCGGGCCACGCCTCGATCCACGTTCAGCCGACCTCGGCCTCCCCCATGGTGCCGGGATCCCCGTTCTCGATGGATTATCAGGTATCCAATCCCGCGGGCAAGCATCTGCGCGGGCTCACGGTCTCGATCGTCCGGCAGGTCGAGTACCACGTCCGCAGCATGTCCCGGGTGGCGCACGCGCCCGCGTTCTCCGCCGAGGTGCAGTTCGACGGTCGCGACGCTCAGTATACGGGGCAACTCCTCCTTCAGGTGCCGAACGTCCCGCAGGCCACCGGTCCCTGGCAGGGAATCCTGTTCCGGACGTACTGGCTCGCGAGCGCGGTGCTGGATGTCGAGCTCGGTTTCAACGTCCAGGTCCAGAGCCCGCTCGTACCCGCGTAAGACTATGAGGACGCGACTCGCTACCCGTTGCGCACGATGACGTCCTCAACGACCGGCGCAGGTGTCGTCATCGCCATCCTCGGTCTCCTTCTCCTTTTGTTCGGCGGCGCCACGTACGCGAGCTGCTCGTCCGCCGTACCCTCGGGGGCGTCGGACTGCATGCCCTCCCTCTACCTGGTAGGAGGCGGCGTCCTTCTGCTCATCGTCGGCATACTCGTTGCGATCCTGGCGGCGCGGAGCTACACCTACATCCCACCGACCAGCAACCCATCGATCCCCCCGCCGCTAGTGACCCCCGTTGTGATCCAGCAAACCGTCGAGCACGACATCGTGAAGGTGCGGTGCCGATTCTGTGGAACGCTAGGGGATCCGCGCAGCGGCCGATGCGCCGCCTGCGGTGCGCCTCTCTAGAGAGCCGGCCCTCGCGACCCCCTCTCGCGGTCTGCCGCCGAGCGGCGCCCAAGTAGCCGGGCTTGGTCTCACGCCGGTCGCGCTGCTACGCCTTGCGAGCCGAGCCCCACAAGGTCCGGCTGGCCACGAGCTGCATCACTTCCGAGGGACCATGGGCCAGTCGACCACTTCGGACGTCTCTCCAGCGACGCTCGTGTGGGAGCGAGGCCGAGTATCCCCGGCCACCGTGGAACTGAATGGCGTGATCGATCGCTTCGAGCGCGCGCTCGGTCGCCATCCACTTCGCGAGGGCGGCCGGTGCCGTTGCATCCACCCCCCCGTCCAGCTGGGCCAGTACGCGCGCCGTGTACAGCCAGACGGATTCGAGGTGGGCCCAATCCCCCACGAGCGGGAATCCTACGGCCTCGTGCCGCGCGAGGGAGGTGCCGAACGCGGCCCGGTCGCCCACGTGCAGTACCGTTTCCTCCCAGCTGGACCAGGCGACCCCCAGGTAGATTGCGGCCAGCAGGGCCCGCTCGCGGGTGAACTCCCCCTTCACGTACTCGAATCCCTTTCCCACCTCGCCCAGCACGTGGTCTGCCGGAACGTGTACGTCGTCGTACTCGACCGTGCCGCGACGCATCCAGCGTTCCCCGAGGTCGGGGTGAACCGTTCGGCGGATGCCGGCCAGGTCCTGAGGCACCAGGAACGCGGTGATCCCTTCGGGCCGACCCTCTTCGGGCGGGACCCTCGCGTACACGATGGCGGCGTCCGCGTCGGCGGCGAAGGCGGCCTCGCTCTTCGTCCCGCGGAGAAGGTATCGGTCTCCCGACGGCCGGGCGACCGCCTGGAGGGCGGCCGCATCCGAGCCCGCGCCCGGTTCCGTGATGTGGTTCCCCACCAGATGCCGGCCCTGGACCAGCGGGCGGAAGTGGCGTTCGACCAGGAGGGGTGAACCGTGGTCCGCGAGCACGCTCGCGAACTCGGGCTGCAGCGAAAGCTTGGCAAACGCGGTTCCGCCCCGCCGGGCGAGATGGAACAGGGCGATCCCGGTACGGACGAGGGGGAGCGCCCGCCCGCCGAGGCGCTCGGGCAGGTGGAGCCCGAGGAGGCCGGCGTCGCCCATCGCCCGAAACTCCGGCGCGGGAAACGTGGCATCCCGGTCGATCTCCACCGCGCGTTCCGCGAGTCGATGGACCCGGGCGAATTTGTCGATCTCGGCTTCGATCGGGTCCTCCGGCACAGGGGGCGGGGGCAGCGTCACCGGGCCGCCCTCCTCCGCCGAGGGGTCCGGGGACGCGCCCGTGGACGGGCCTCTCCGATCACGGCATCGCTTTCGAGGCGACGGCATTTCTGGGCCGAGTACCCGAGGATCCGGGTCAACACGGCCTGGTTGTCCTGACCCAGCCAGGGCGCGCCCCGCCACACTCCGCCCGGTGAAGAGTCGAATCGCGGGGCCACCCCTGCCCCCTTGACCCGGCCCACGATGGGGTCGTCCCACTCGAGGAACATTCCGCGTTCGACGTAGTGCCGGTCGCGAGCGATCGACCGGATGTCGTACACCTTCGATATGGCGACATCGTTCCGTTCGCCGAGCCGTTCGAGCTGGGCTGCGGTCCGGGTCCGGCAGAACCTCTCGATGACCTCATCGACCTCGGGCCGATGGGCGAGGCGCCAGTCCGAGTCGAGCCAGCGGGGATCCTTGATGCCGAGGAGAGATTGGAGTCCGCGGAGCGACTCCACGGTGGGAGCGGCCACCACGACCCAGTCGTCCTTCGCTCGGTAAAGGTCGTAGGGGTGGAGCCGGGAATGGGCGGTCCCATGCCGGGCCCGGATCACGCCGCGCATGAAGTAGTCGATGGCGAGGTTCTCGAGCATCGTGAAGAACACTTCGTACTGCGCGACGTCGACGGACTGGCCCCGGCCCGTTCGCTGGGCGTGCACGTACCCCATCAGGGCCGCGGCCGCGGCAGCGATTCCGGTCACCGTATCGTTGATGGCGGTGCCCGCCCGCATCGGTGGGTCGGGATCGGGATTGCCCTGGATCGAGAGGTAGCCGCTGTACGCCTGGCCGATGAGGTCGTACGACGGTCGACCGATCCGGCGCGGGTCTCCCGTCCGACCGAACCCGGAGATGTGGACGATGGTGAGGCGGGGGTTGGCAGCCCACACGGCGTCGTCCGACAACCCCAGTCGGTCGAACGTGCCCGGTCGGGAAGAATCGAGCCAGATGTCGGACTTGCGGGCGAGATCGACGAACACGGCCTGCCCCTCGTTCTTCCGAAGGTCCAGTCCCACCGAGAGCTTGTTCCGCGAGTACTGGATCCATGACTCGGAGACGCTTTCCTCCGGCGCTGCCCCCACCGGCAGGGTCGGGACGAGCCTACGGGTCGGGTCGGCGTAGGGGTAGGCAAACGGAGGCCCCTCGATGTGCACCACCTGGGCTCCGAACTCTCCCAGGTACATGGCGGCCCAGGGGCCGGCGACGAACCGGCCAGAATCGATGACCGTGACTCCGGCCAGCGGGCCGTACACGGGAGGAATCCGGGGTCTCCGGCGCGCGGCCATCGCCGGCGGCGCGCCCGCGGTCGCTTAAGAGGAAAGGTTCACCGCGGAACCTCGCCCCCCATATATCGACCGGCCCAGCTATCGACGATGTCCGAGGCACCCTGGGACCGGCTGGAAGGCGCGGCGTTCCGCGACGCGCTCACGCGCTACAAGATGGCGAACCATCCGTTCCGAACCCATCCGTTCTTTGCCGATGTGGAGCGCGGCTCCGCCCCGCGGGAGCTGGTGCAGCGCTGGGTCGCCCAGTTCTATCCGTGGTTGGCCTGCGTTCCGCTGGCGATGGCGGAACGATTCTCGCGATGCTCCTGGGAGTCCCGCTTCGACCCCTACCGAAAGATGATCCTCGACCAGCTGGTGGAGGAGGCGGGGGACCCGAAAGGGAAGGAGCCGGGACACCCCGAGCTCTGGCTACGCTTCTGCGAGGGTATTGGGGTTCCGCGGGCCGCCGTGCTCGCCACGCCTCCGCTCCCCAGCACAATGGTCGCGATCGACGACTTCCTGTACCTCAACCGAGAGGTCCCGTTCTACGTGTCCGCCGGGGGGTCCTCCGAGCCACCGAACGTTGAGCTGTGCGCTCGACTGTTGCCGTCGTTCCGCTCCCACTACGGGGTGAAGGAGGAGTTCCTCGAGTACTACCGGCTCCACGTGACCGCCGACGAGGAGCACAGTCGGTTCGTGGGGAAAATGGTCGCCGATTTTGCTTCGACCCCGGCGATTCGCAAGGAGATGTGGGATGCGATGCTCCGCGGGTTCGCGCTCCACCGCCTGCTGGTCGACGGCGTCGTCGCCGAACACTCCGCCCCCACCCGCGGCTCGTAGGGAGCCGCTGGAATTCGGCGGGAGAGCGTAGGTCGGAGGTCCGTTCCGGCGGATGTACGGCAAGGAGCTCCGCCTGCGTCGCCTCTTCCCCGGGGGCGGACGTCGACTCTTCTCGGTCCCGCTGGACCATTCGGTGTCGATGGGACCGATCGAAGGTCTAGAGGCGACCGCGCCCGTGGTGACGGAACTTCAGTCGGCGGGAGTGGATCTGTTCATCGTGACGAAGGGTGCGGTCCGCGAGGTCGTGCCCGTCCTGCATCCCCCCAGCCTGCTCGGGGTGCATATTTCGGCCTCCACGGGACTTGGCCCTGGAGCGGACCACAAGGTCCTGGTGGGCACCGCCATGGAAGCGGCCGCCCTGGGCGCGGATCTGCTCTCCGTCCAGGTCAACTTCGGGATCCCCCAGGAGGGACAGATGCTCTCGGACCTCGGGACCGTGGTCGACCAGGCGCGCGCCGTGGGGCTTCCGCTCCTCTGTATGGCGTACGTCAAGAAGCCGTCGCCGACCCTCGAGGAACTCCGGCATGCGAGCCGGGCCTCCGCCGACCTGGGCGCCGATATCGTCAAGACGAGCTACCCGGGCTCCGAGGACGGATTCCGGGCGATCGTACGCTCGACCCCCGTACCCGTGCTGATCGGGGGAGGCCTACGGATGGACGATGAGGAGTCGATCGTACGAACGGTCGAGTCATCCATCCGGGCCGGGGGCGCGGGGATCTGCATCGGGCGGAACCTGTTCCAGCGGACGCCAGTGGGTCCGCTAGCCCATCGGCTGGCCACGGTCCTTCACGCCGCGAGGTGAGGCCCCTGACGCGGGCTCGCCTGGCCATCGCTCCTCGATCCGCAGCCCCGGGCGATCGACGGTCCGTCGCGGAACTCGCCCTTCGCCGCGGGTACGTCCGACTGGTCCTCAACGAGGACGACCCGATGCCGGAGGCCCCCGACCTCGCGGTCTATCGGCGCATGCCCACCGAGCTGCGACGCGTCCAGGGCGACGGTCCCGTGCGGGTCCCGCTACTCCGCGTCGTTCACCCCGCCGACATCGACCGCGCGCTCCTGGAGGGCGGGGGAGCGGGTGCCGTCGCCGTCGAATGGCCGTCGGACCGGATCATCCCGCTTGAGAACCTCATCGCTCGGTCGGCCGGCCGGTTCGAGGTTTGGGCGATCATCGAGGGCGCGCGGGACGTATCCGGAACACTGGGGGCTCTCGAACGTGGCGCCACGGTGGTGGTGGTCGGGGTAGACAGCCCGGCCGATCTCGACCGCATCGAGCCCTGGCTGGAGGGCGTGCCGGAGGTCGAACTCGCATGGGAAGCGGTGGCAGTGGTCCGTGTCGAACCGGCGGGCATCGGGGACCGGGTTCTGGTCGACACCACCTCCCTCCTTCGTCCGGAGGAAGGGATGCTGGTGGGAAGCGTGGCGGCCTTCCTCGTGCACGTGGGGAGCGAGGCGCGAGGGTCCCGGTTTTCTCGAGCCCGCCCGTTCCGGGTCAACGCTGGGGCCGCGCATTCGTACATCCTCATGGCCGACGGGACCACGCGGTACCTCTCCGAGCTAGCCGCGGGTGACCGCGTGCTCGTCACGAGCCCCCACGGCACCCCCCGCGGGGTCCGGGTCGGGCGGGTGAAGGTCGAACGTCGGCCGATGGTCCTCATCGAGGTCGAGCGGAGAGAGAAACGGTACACGGTCTTTCTCCAGGAGGCGGAGACCGTCCGCCTCTCCACCGATTCGGGGCCGGTTCCGACGACCTCCGTTGGCCCTGGCGCACGAGTACTCGGGGTTCCCCTTGCCCCGGCTCGCCACCTGGGTTGGACCGTCGACGAGACGATCGAGGAGCGGTGATCGGCCCGGCTCGCACGCTGATCATCGCCACGGCCGAGGGGCGCGAGCCCGATGCCGTACGTTCCGAGATCGAGCGCGCCGCATCGCTCGGTGCCGACGTCGTCGAGGTGCGATTCGACCGGTGGGGCCGCTCCGACTGGGCCCGGATGGGCGGGCTGTTCCCTTCGCCGATCCCTCTGCTTGCCACTCTCCGTTCTCGCACGGAGGGAGGAGAAGGACCCGACGACAGCTCCGAGCGCGCCGCGTGGCGACATCTCGTCCGGGAGCAGCCCTTCGCGTACATCGACCGCGAATGGAATCGCGACCCCAGCCTGGCGGACGAAGCGAAACCTCGTCCGGACCTCGTGGAGGTGAACTCCATCCACGAATCCGCGGGTGCCGACTCGGTCCTCGCCCTGGCGCATCTCGCCGAGCTGAGCGGGATGAAGGGGATCGCAAAGGTGGTTTTCGCCGCCTCGGTCGACGAGGTGTTGGGTCGGCTGGTTCCCCATTTGCCCGCGGCGCCCAGCGGAGGATACGTCGTTCACACCACCGGTCCTTCCGGATCGTTGCTCCGGGCCTGGTCGCGGCGGCTGGGGATGGCCGCAGTCTTCTCCACGGGCTCCGGTGTAGGCGTCGAGCCCAGCCAGTTGCCCCTCGACCGCATCGTACCGTTCCTGCAGGCCCCTCCCGACGCTCCGATCTTCGCCGTCGTTGGACGACCGATCCTGCACAGCCTCTCGCCGGCGCTCCACCACCGGTGGATGCGGGCGCTGGGCCACGTGGGCCTGTACATCACTCTCGAGATCGGCGATGAGGGGGAGTTCCACCGCTCCGCCCGGATTCTCTTTGAGCGAGGGTTCCGCGGGCTCAACGTCACCCACCCGCTCAAAGCATCCGCCCTGGGAGTGGCCGACTCAATCGGAGAATCGGCCCGAGAGTGCGGATGCGCCAACATGCTCACATTCACGGGTGGACGGATCGAGGCGGAGAACACCGACCTGCTCGCGATCTCCCTCCGCTTCGAGGAACTCGAGCGGAGCGGCGATTGGGACGGCACCGAAGTGCTTGTGGTGGGAAGCGGTGGCGCAGCCTGCGCCGCGCTCGCGGCGGCCCGGGAACGCGGGACTCGGGCGATCGTCCTCGCCCGTTCTCCAGCCCGGGCCGGAGCCGTGGCCGCCGAGTTCGGAGCGGGCCTGGCGGATGATTCGGCCCCTCGCGTCGCGGGGCTCGTTGTCCACTGTACACCCGCCGGGCACCCGGAGGCGGGCGATCTTGCCGTCCCGCTTCGGCCGTGGGTCGGCCATGAAACCTACGTCCTCGATTTCGTGTATGGGACCGCGGCGACCGGGGTCGCCGACCTGGCCCGGGCGGCGGGTGGGAGGTACGAGGACGGGATCCGGCTACTCGCCTACGGAGCGGCGGCCAGCTACGGTCGATGGTGGAACTGCACAATCCCTCATTCCCTTGTCCGTGACGCGGCGGAGGGAGAGGCGTGAAGGGCGAGGGCGTCGCGAACGGGGGCATTTCGTTCCTGAACGCCCTCTTCACCGGGGTCGGGGCGACCGCCGGGATCGAGCTTCGCGTCCGAGCCTGGGCAACGTCCGGGACGGGGCGAGGCGTTGAAATGGAAGGCTCTGCCGACACCCCCATCGCCCGTTCGATGGTGGAGCGGGCGTCCGAGCTATGGCACGCCGGAACGGAGGTACGAATTCGGGCAGGTGTCGAATCGGAGATTCCCCCTCGTCGGGGACTCAAAAGCTCCTCCGCGGTGTGCTGCGCCCTCGGACGGGCGGTCGCTCGCCTGTTCTCGTCCAGCGCGGCTCCCAGCGATATCGCCGAGGTCGCGGCGTCGGTCGCCCTTGCCACGGGCCAAAGCGCGACCGGCGCGTACGACGATTGCCGGGCGGCGCTCGAACCCGGGATCCATGTGACCGACAATTCCCTACGCCGGGAGCTCCGAGTGCTGCCGACCGACCCGGACTGGGTCGTGACGCTCCTGGTGCCCCCCGGGACGCACCCAAGCTCCCCCGAGTTCGCCCGGCGCTTATCCGCGCACCGGCGGGCCGCGCGCCGCGTCGTCGAACTGCTGGAATCGGATCGAGCCCTCGAGGCAATGGAGCGCAACTCAGAGCTTGTCGAGAGGTCCATGGGATACCCCTATGCCGGATTGCGCGAGCGGCTGCGGGAGGCCGGCGCCCTCGCTAGCGGGGTAAGTGGTTTGGGACCCGCTCTCGCCGTCATCAGCACGCAAGAGCGCTCGGAGGCGGTGCGCACAGTGCTGCGGGGGGAGACTGGCGCCCTCATCGACACGCGGTTCACGACAGGGTCGAGCGGAGCGGACTCGCGATGACCGCGTCGATCGTCGAGCTCCATGTCGGGAGCGCGAGCGGGCGATTGGTTGCGCCGCCCTCCAAGAGCTACACGCATCGGGCCTTGATGCTCGCTCACCAGGCGCGTCGCCCCTACGTGATCGACCACCCGCTCCGGGCGGACGACACCGTCGCGACGCGGAATGGAATCGCCAAACTGGGTCACCTCGTCCGGGCCGGGCCGGACCGGTGGCTCGTCACCCCGCGTCTCCTGCGCCGGGGCCGACGGGGTCTCGTGATCGACTGCCGCGGGTCCGGTACGACCCTGCGCTTCCTTCTCGCCGCCGCTGCGGCGCTCCCGAGTGCGACGCGGTTCCGCGGAGACGAGTCACTGGCTCGGCGCCCTCTCGCCGGCCTCGAAGACTCCCTCCGCGAGAATGGCGCGCGGATCATCCATGCTGATCGGCGAACGCTTCCCTTGACCATATCCGGGCCGATCCGGGCCGGCGCGTTCCACGTTGATGGGACCCGGAGCTCGCAATTCTCCTCCTCCCTGCTGTTGACCCTCCCGTTCCTCACCGGAGACTCCTCCCTCGAGATCGAGGGGCCGCTGGTCTCGGGCATCTATCTCGAAGCCACCGCCGCGATCCTCGCGCACCACGGCATCCGGCTGCGTCGAGAAGGCGGGAGCTGGAAGGTACCCGGCGATCAGTCGGTCCGCCGACGGGGATTCACCATTCCCGGAGACTGGTCATCCGCGGCGTACTGGGCCGTGGCCGCGGCGGTGACCGGCGGGAAGGTCCGCATTGATGGGGTGTCTCGCCGGTGGCCGCAAGCGGACAGTCGGATCCTCGACATCCTCAGCGGTGCCGGTGTGCACGTGTTGCAGCGGAGCACCTGGGTCGAGGTCGAGGGCAGGCCGGCGACTGGCTTCGACGTCGATCTCACTTCGAGCCCTGACCTCTATCCACTCCTCGCCGCGGCCGCCTGCACGATTCCCGAGGAGTCGCGGCTGCGGGGAGCGCCACAACTCGTCCACAAGGAATCGGACCGGATCGCCGAGACCCGGCGCATGCTCACGGCCGCCGGCGCGTCGTTCCGAATGGGGAGACGAGGGCTTCTCATACGGGGGCAGCGTCGGATCCGGCCGTTCGGTCGGATCCAGTTCTTCGACCATCGCATGGTGATGGCCGCGGCTGTGGCTTCGCTCGCCGCCGGCGGCCCCAGCCGCATCGGAGACTTCGAGGCGGTCCGCAAGTCCTTCCCGGGATTCTGGAGTGGCCTGAGGCACCTTGGTGTGGAGGTCCGCTTACGATGATGAGGTGGGGAAGCCGGTTCCGGATCACGCTGTTCGGGTCGAGCCACGGCCCTGAGGTCGGGGTCGAGATCGACGGCATCCCACGGGGGACGCCCATCGATACCGACCGAATCCAACGGGAACTGGACCGCCGGCGGCCGGTCGGACACCGCCTGGCCACCCGTCGACAGGAGCCGGACCACCTCGTTGTCGATGGCGGGGTGGAGCGAGGAGCCGCGAGCGGGGACTTGTTCCGCGCCCATGTCGCGAATGAGGATGTGCAGCGGGCGCCGTACACCCGGATCGCGACCATCCCGAGACCGGGTCATGCCGACTTCCCGGCGCGGACCCGGTACGGAGCCTCCGCCGACCTCTCCGGCGGAGGGATCTTCTCCGGTCGAATGACCGTGGGGCTCGTCATCGCGGGCACGATCGCCCGCTCTCTCTGGGAATCCCGGGGCGCCGCGTTCATCGCGTTTACCCGGTCCATCGGGGACGTCGATGCGACGGTGCCCGACTCGCAGGGCATGCCCGAACTCCGTGCCGCCGTGGAAGGCTCCGAGATAGCCTGCCCGGACCCGGCGGCATCGTCGCGGATGGTGGAGCGGATCGAGTCCGCGCGCCGGGAAGGGGATAGCCTGGGCGGCGTAGTCGAATGTCGGGTGACCGGCCTGCCCGTGGGAGTGGGCGAACCGTTCTTCGGGTCCGTGGAGTCCACGATCTCCGACCTCGCATTTTCGGTGCCCGCCGTGAAGGCGATCGAGTTCGGGGCGGGGTTTGGGGTCGCGCGCCTGCGCGGGAGCGAGAACAACGACCCGTTCGTGGTCGTCGACCGCCGAATTTCGACCTCCACGAATCGGGCGGGCGGAGTGCTCGGGGGTCTCACGGTCGGCACGCCGCTGGTGTTCCGCGTCGCCGTGAAACCGACGTCGTCCATCGCTCGAGAGCAGAGGTCCGTTGACCTCACCACGCTCGAACCGACCACGCTCGTCGTGACCGGCCGTCACGATCCCTGCATCGTTCCGCGCGCGGTTCCCGTCATCGAGGCCGTGTCGGCGATCGCCCTCACCGAGCTGGGACTTGTTGGAGGGTTCCTTCCATGACCGAGCGGATCCCGTGCGCCGTGCTCGGCGCGACCGGGTACATCGGCCAGCATTTCGTCCGCATGCTGAGCGAGCATCCGTGGTTCGATCTCATCGCCGTCACCTCCTCCGGCCGGACCTCGGGAGCCCGGTTGAACGACGTATGGAACCTCCCGGGGGCGTCGCCCGGGAGCGCGGCCCGACTTCGTTTATCCCCCACGTCTCCCGCCGCGCTCGCCCGAGCCGGCGTCCAGGTCGCGTTCAGCGCGCTCCCTCGGGAGATCGCCGCCCCCGCGGAGCCGGAGTGCCGACGTCGCAGGGTCTCGGTGTTCACGAACGCGTCGGCTCATCGCCGGGACCCGGACGTTCCGTTGATCGTTCCCGAGGTGAATCCCGGCCACCTCGCCGTTCTCGGCCGCCAACCCCGGGCCGGCGGGATCCTCGTCGCGAATCCGAACTGTACGGCGACCGGCCTTGTGGTCGCCCTCAAACCGGTCATCGATCTGCTGGCCCCCCGCTCCATCCACGTGACGACGTACCAGGCGCTCTCGGGCGCGGGGTTCCCCGGACTCGCCTCGTTGTCGGCGCTGGACAATGTCGTTCCCTACATTTTCGGGGAGGAGGAGAAGGTAGAGAGTGAATCGCAGATCATACTCGGCGGACGGGGTGCGCGGACCCACCGACCCCGGAAGATTCCCATCCTCGCCAATTGCGCCCGCGTGCCGGTTCGCGACGGGCACCTCGAGGCGGTGACCGTGGAAGCCGGCCGACGGCCACTCCTCCGACAGATACGGGATGCCTGGTCCGGGTTCGATCCCCTCCGGCCGCTCGGACTCCCGACGGCCCCCCACCCTCCGGTCGTGGTCCGGCCGGAAGCGGACCGACCCCAGCCGCTGATGGATCGATGGGAGGGGAGCTCGGAGCGCAGCCGCGGCATGACCATCGTCGTGGGCCGCATCCGCTGGGAGCCGCCGTTCCTCCGGTTCTTCCTCCTTTCCCACAACGCGGTCCGGGGGGGAGCCGGTGGATCGATCCTGAACGCGGAACTCGCACGAGAGCGTGGGCTGCTAACGGGAACCCGGGGAGGTCGAGACTCCTGACACGGGCGCCGGTCGTCGTCAAGTTCGGGGGAGGCGCCCTCGACGAACCGCGGCGCGTCGAACGATACGTTCGACGACTTCAGGCCCAGGGTGCTCCCGTCGTGGTCGTGGTATCGGCCCGCGCGGGGGTCACCGATCGTCTTCAATCGGAAGCCGAAGCCCGCCGCCCTCGATCCACTGCCCGGTTGGACCGATGGCTGCGCGACCGGCACACTGGACTCGGGGACCAGGGGACGGTCGAACGCCGAATCGTTCGTGATCTTCTCGACGGGACGCGCGGGCCCCTGACCGGCGAAGACCGAGAACTTCTCCTGAGCCAGGGAGAGCGGCTCGCCGCGCGTTGGCTCGCCGAGCGACTGGACCGCGCCGGCATCCCCGCCACGGCCCTAGAATCCGACCGGATCGGGCTGCGCGCGGAGTCAGGCCGCGGAGGGGCTCGCGTGCTGCTTTCGGAATCGCGGACGGACGTGGGCACCGCGCTCCGCCGCGCCATCTCCGCGGGAATCGCTCCCGTGGTAACGGGCTACATTGGACGGTCCCGTTCGGGGAAGGTGACCACGCTCGGTCGTGGGGGTTCGGATTACTCGGCGGTCGCGATCGGGGTGATCTTGGGAGCGAATCGGGTGGAGCTCGTCAAGCGCCGATGGGCCGTCTCGACGGCCGACCCGCGGATCGTCGGAAACGCCCAGCGGATCTCTCGCCTCTCGTACGCCGACGCGCGCACCCTCGCCGAGTCCGGTGCCTCCGTGCTCCACCCGAGGTCCATCGCTCCCGCGCAACGGGCTGGGTTGACCATCCGGGTGGTCGCGTTGCGGCACCCACGGACGATCACGGAGATCGGCGCAGGGAACCGAACGGCCGGACGAACCTGCATCGCCCGCTCCGGCCCGATGGCGGAGTTCAGGGTCCGGTCGGACCGGCGGGTCCGCAAGGGCGATCGCCGGTGGATCCGGGTCGCGTTGGGCCGGGCCGGCATTCGAGCGAATCTGTGGCCGGATGAGAGGGAGGTCATTCCGGTCCTGGTCGAGTGGGAGGTGCGCCAGAGCGCCCGCGTCGCACTTCAAGTCGCGGATCGGAAGATCGGACGACCTAGTCGCCGGTGCGTCGTGACGGCGCTCGGCGAGCCTCCCGGCAGCGTCGGTCTCCGACGTCACGTCGCGGTCGTGAGCCGATACCCATGGTGGAGCCCCCGGCCGGGTCTTCTACGTATTCGGGTCCCCGACGCCGTCGCCGTGGCCACGGTCCGGGGGGTTCACCGACACCTGACCGCACGATTGGCCCCTCGATTGCCGGGACCGACGACTTCAAGCCCCGAGCGCCTGCTCCCTCGACCGTCCTCGGGCGTGGGTGGCCCCGGACGGGATCCCGTATGAAGACGTTCGTCAAGTTCACCGGCCTTACCTCCGTCGAGGCCGTCGCGGCCGTGCCGGGGGGCGGAGCGGCGGGGTTCGTGGTGCAGGTCCCGGGCTCGGCCCGGAACCTTCCCCTCGACGCCGTGCCACCGCTGATCGACGGTCTCACAAAGGACGCGGAAGCCTGGGCTGTCACGGTGGACCCTTCGGCGGAACTGATCCACCGGCTCTTCGACGAGACCGGAGTGGATCGCATCCAGGTCTACGGGAAGATCCCGGCCGACCTGGAGTTTCTGGAGATCCATCACATCGTGCCGTCCCTGACTCTTCCCCCGGCCGGTACCACGGGACCGGAGCCTGCCATCCCTCCGGCCGAGGACTATTCGCGGCTCCACCTGGACGCCGCGGGCGACCCGCTCGCCTCCGGCAGTTCGACCCGGGGCGACTGGGAGATGGCTTCGCGGATCGTGGAGGGCCAACCGGGGAGAAAGGTGATCCTGGCCGGCGGGATCGGACCCGACACCCTCGCGGAAGTCCTCTCATCGGTCCGTCCCTGGGGTCTCGACGTGGCCCTCGGGCCGGGGGCCGGCAATTCGGCCGAGGACGCCCGTCGGATCCGCGAGTTCTTGGCGGCGGTCGAGCAGTTCGAGAAGGACCATCCCTAGCGGGTAGCGATGCTGACGTGGACGATTCTGGGGCTGGGACTGTTCGCCGGCCTCACCATCTTCCTGAGCCTCCCCGTCGCCCGGATGCGGGAGATACCGTCCGTCGTTCGCATCTTCCTCGGGTCGCTCACTGCCGGAATCCTGCTGTTCCTGTTCTGGGACGTCATGGACCAGGCGATCGCCCCGCTGAGCGCGGCGGCCTACGCGAACGACGTCGGGACCGTCGGGCTCGATGCCGTCCTCGTGCTGGGGGCGTTCGGATTGTCGTTCCTCGGACTGACATCGTTCGAGCTGTGGTACCGAGCCCGAGTCGCCACGGGACCGGCCCAGCCCGATGGGCGGCCCGCCCCGCTCTCGCCACTGCGGGCCATGGAATTCATCGCCGTCGGTATCGGGTTCCACAATTTTGCGGAGGGGCTCGCCATCGGTACGGCCGCGGCCGTCACCGGCGGCCTCACCACCGCGACGGTCCTCGTGGTCGGTTTCGCGCTCCACAACGCGACGGAAGGGTTCGGGGTGGCGGGGCCGGCGGTCGCGGCGGGCGTGGTTCCCTCCTGGCGCCGGCTCGCCGCCCTCGGCCTCGTCGCCGGCGGCCCGACGTTCCTCGGGACGATCGTGGGATCGGTGGTCGTTCTGCCGGACGTGTCGCTCGCGTTCTTGGGCGTAGCCGCTGGGGCGATCATCTACGTGGTCATCGAGCTGGTCCAGGGAGGGCGGGGCGTCGTCTCCCCGAGGGTCCGGACGATGGGGATCTTCGTCGGGTTCGCCGTCGGGCTCTTGACCGACCTCGTCGTGACCGCCGGCCACGTGTAGGCCCGGCTCAGGGCCGAACGCGCTCGAGCGACAAGAATCGCACCGGGCGCTCCGCGTCCACCGACGCGACCACGAACTCCTTGCGGACCCCCTGGGCGACGCGGACGCCGCCGGCGACGTCCGGCCAGCTCGCGACGTGGGAGGACGGGAGCGCCTGGACGAGGTAGCGCGCGTGCGCGTGTTCCGGATTGCGGGGGTAGGCGCGGAAGTGGGCTCCGTACTTGAATCCCGTCTTCACGACCAGGCGCCGCTCGCGCAGGGAACGGAAGGCGGCCAATCGCTCGGGGAACCGGGGGTCGAGCCGCCGGGCGAGCTTGCGCAGCCGGTCGAGGGTCACGATGCGCCGGCTGACCGCGCTGCGGAGCACGAGCTGGCCGCTCTCGAGCAGGTACGCGGCCTCCAGTAGGCTCACCTCGAGGCGGTCGCCGATCCGGCTCCCGAACGCGAGGTTGCGCCCGAGCGCGTCGACCGCGGCCGCGTCGAAGATGGTGACGCGGTCGTGGGCGAGCCAGCCGGCGGCGGGCGTTGCGAGCGGCGTCGGGGCAAGCGCACCCACCGGGCTCGGCCGCCGCAGGCGGTAGTAGGTGAGGTCCGATTCCTCGTCCACGAGGGCCAGCAGGAGCGACTTCTTCGCCCCCTGGGCGCGGTCGGCCAGGTCAAAGAGCCCGCCCAGGTCCACCGGCACGCGCTCGGAGTAGACCGCGACCCAGAACCGGGCCGGGGTCTTGTGCAGAGTCCCCCCCCGCGGGAGGACCGCGAACTGAGTCGGAGGCGGGCTCGCCCGGACCACGTAGCCGCGCTGTCGCAGGTCCCGGTAGACGATGTAGCGCACCGCGAATCCGTGCTCGACCCGGGCCGCGCGGCGGAAGAGGTCGGACCAGTCGACGGGCCGACCGGCCGACGAGCGCACTTCGAGCCGTTTCATCTCGGCGAGGTACACCGATTCGTACCGGTCGAGCGTGAGACCCCCGTCCACCGGGGTCCCGAAGAACCCCCTCGCGTAGACCGTGGAGGCCTCGCCCGGCTCCGTCACCTCGACCGTGGCGTCCGGTCGGACGCGTCCGCTCACCGGTGGGCCCCTCGCAGCTCGGCGAGCGTGACGAGGGATTCCAGCGCGACGCCGGCCGCCCCCAGGGCCGGAGCGGCTCCGGATTCTCGGTCGACCACGGTCAGCACGCGAGCGACCCGGCCGCCGGCGGCCCGGACCACCTCGACGGTCTCCAGGACCGACCCTCCCGTAGTAGTGACGTCCTCGATGATGAGGACCCGGCACCCCGAGGGGATCTCCCCCTCGTACCGCTGCTGCGTTCCATGGGCCTTCGCGGCCTTGCGGACGACCACGTAGGGGAGGCCCGTGGACAAGGCGACCGCCACGACGAGCGGCACCGCGCCCAGTTCCATGCCGGCGAGACGCTCCGCGTCGCCGACCCGGGCGCTCAGGGCGGCGGCCAGCGGTCGGAGACGACCGGGGTCCGTCCACGCCTTCTTGATGTCGACGTACACGTCCGAGGTCTTCCCCGAGGCGAGGGTGAACTGGCCGAATCGGACGGCGCCGGACCGGAGCAAGAGGTCGACGACCTCGGCGCGGGCGGGGACCGGGGCGGGAGACGGATCGCTCACCAGGGCACCTTCTTCAGTCCGGCCTTGAACCCGATCCAGTTGAAGAGGGTGTGGAGCCCAAGAGTGAAGATGAGGAGCCACGCGAGAGGCTCCAGGCCGAAGAACGTCGGGAGGAAGAGCGACGGCGCGAGGACGGCCCCCACCAGGATGGGGACCGCGATCATGGGAAGCTGGTCGAGGAACGGCACCCGGGCCCCGCTCCCGATAGCGAGGCGACGCTTGATGAATGAACCGAGCGCGTCGCCGGTCATGGCTCCGACCGAGAGCAGGAGGACGATCGGCGTCGCGGCCACCAGGGTCGGTCCGTACTGGGGTACGAGCTGGAGCGACGGCGGCGCGATGAGGATGAGCCATGCCTCGAACCAGGCGACCAGAGCGGCGATCAGCGACCCGAACAGGAAGCCGGACCACGTCTTGGACGGCCCGAGGAGACGGCGGCCGTCTCCGGGCCAGTTCCGCCCGAAATCCATCGGCGGCCCCCTTCCCCGTGGGATCGTGGCGGTCGCGCTCGCGACGTACGGGGGGATCAGGACCCACAGGACATCGGTCGGGACCAGGAGGTGCGGATCGACCACGGTGGGCCGCCTCAGGGTTCCCGGACGAACCGCTCGATCGCACGCGCCACGCCGCCCAGGAGCCGGGGATCCACGCTCTCCTCCGCCTGATGGATGTTCGCCTCCCGGTCCATGCTTCCGAACACGATGGCGGGGAGCGGTTCGCCCGACGGTGTGGTGAGCCCGCTCAGGGAGCTGGCATCCGTTCCCCCGTACTCGCCGAACACACCGTCCGAGCCGACGGTCTCGCGCAGCAGCCGGTCGAGCCGAAGCACAGCCGGATGATCCGGCGCGAGACAGTAACCGCCCCGGCACCGGCTTGGCGGCGCGTCGATCTGGGCGGGCAACCCCGAGGAGCGGATCCAGGACTCGACCTGGGTCAGAACGCCCGGGAGCCCATCGTCCAGCGACATCTCGGGCGTGAGGCGCAGATCCACGCTGAACGTGGCCTCCACCGGCCCCCCGCTCGGGATCCATCCCGCGGCGAGCCCGTGCCGCAGCGCGGCGAACGCCGCGGGGACCGGATTGTGCCCGCGATGCGGGTATCCCCCATGCGCGCCGGTACCCTGGATCGTCAGGAGCTGGGTACCCGGAGGAACTTCCCCGGAGGTCGTCGCCCCCTCGTGGACCCGGTACGGCGCGGCGACGACGGAGCGGATCCGTTCCAGGATCGACGGGGCCCCGGGGGCGGGAGAGGAGAATCCGAGCGTGACGGATTCCGCGATCTGGTTCGCGGCGTCGGTCTCCGCCCTCGCGAGAACGAGCTCCCCGGGACCGGGCGATCCGCCGGCCGCCCTCAGGTCGAACTTCGTGACCGTGGCGCGACCGGTAAGCACCGGCTCGGGCGCCCCGTGGTCCGGCCAATCCGGCGAGGGATACCGGGACATCCACCGGCGGACGGTGTCGTGCAGCGCCACCAGGAACTCACCGTAATCCAGCACGGCCGAGAGCGGCACCGGCCGATCGAACTCGGCGTCCAGGAACGCGAGGCCGCAGGAGCCCGCCGTCGTATGCGGGCTTCCGTCGGGGATCAACGCCACATCGCCCACGAGGACCCGACCGGGATCGCCGGGCGGGAGGCGTTCATCGTGCTCCTTGAGCGACTCGATCCCGCCCGCGCCACCGGTCTCTTCGTCGCAGCAAACGAGCAGACGGACGTTGCGACGTGGTGGCTCGCCCGCGGTGAGTCGCTTGAGGGCCAGGTAGGACGCGACCACGCCGCTCCCCAGATCGTCGTTCGCCCCGCGGCCGTAGAGTCGGCCGTCCGACCGGCGGGTGAGCACGTGAGGCGGGGTCTTCCAGCGCTCCCGCTGTTCGACCGGCACCGGCACCACGTCGTAATGCGCCAGGATGAGCACGCGTTCTCGGGCCCCGACGTCCAGATCGACGATCAGGTTGGGACGCGGTCCCCCCTCCAGCACGCTCGAGTGGGCGGGGTCCCCCATCGGGTCGATGATGCGGGTGGGGAGCCCCAGGTCCCGGGCGTACCGCGCGAGGCGGTCGACGGTGGCCGTGTACCGGGGCTTCTCGTAGCGGTGGCGGGGGGGATCCTCGAGGTTGGTGGGCGCGAGGGCGACCAGGTTGGTCAGTAGACGAAGAGCGTCGCGGGCGCCCAACTGGCTCGCGGCCTCGTCCGAAATGGGAGGCTCGGGGGATTCGTCGGACATCATTGACCTCAGCGGATTGCCAGCAAGACGATGACGGACCCGGCGAGGAGGAGGAGGAAGGTCGTCAGGAGGGCGTTCGCGAACATCGAGACGGTGTCGCCCAGGCTCGTCAGCAGCCGGGCGGTCCAGCCCGGTCCGAGGACGGGCACTGACGGGACGGGGGCCGTTCCGGCACGGACCTCGACGGGCGCAAGGCGAGCTTTCGCCTCCGCGACCAGGGAGCGTATGTCGGCCGCCAGTGACTCGACGGGATAGCGCTCGCCGACCGGATTGATCCCGCCGTCCACCTCGTGGACGACGTGGTTGTCGGTCGTCATCACCTCGGCGACGTCCACCAACGGGGTGAGCGCCTCCAGGATCCGCGCGCGCATGCCCTTCAGGAGATTGTTCCCGTCGATGAGCACGTACGCGGTCGTGGTCCCGGCCGCCCGCAGCACCAGCGCGCGGATCCCCGTCGGACCGATTCCGTGCGCGCCGATCGAGTACCCTTCGCGGACGGCCACACCCGCCTCGACCGGCCCTGGGACCCGGAGGCGGCGCGCCTCCGCGATGGAACCTCGGGCATCCGCCAGCATCTGGGCGGCGCTCGGAGTCCCATAGATGAGGTCGCCCTGGCCCTCGACATAGGAGTTGTGGGCGTCGACGATGGCGAGGTGGACGCTGGGGGAGAACTCTCGATAGAGCTGGTCGGCGACCGAGAAATCAATGTCGTCCGTCGGCGCGGGCGCTTGAGTCACGACCACGAGAACGGTGTCGCCCAGGGCTTGGGCCTTCGCGATCGCGCCCGGGCGGCCCCCGACGAGCGGGCTCGACCCGGAGGCGGCGGGAGCCCCGAGCTCGCGGAGAAGCGCCCGGGCGGCGTCGGCGACCTGGCGAACCTCGGCTCCACTCGGAAGGTCGAGGTCGTGGTTGCAGGGCGTGTGCGGCACCAGCACCGTGCCCGCCGCGGGGCCGAGCGCCTCGGCAAGCTTCCGGGGGAGGTCGCTCGCCCCGAGGGCGGCGAACGGTCCAGGATGAACGGTGGGCAGCGCGATCGTGGCCACGGGTTCGGAACCTCGTCGAAAACTGAGCAAGGTGACCCGGAGGTCCGCGGGAAACGCGAACCGCTTGAAGAACGACTCGATCGCCTCCGTCGCCGCCGGGTCACGTCGATTGACATGGTCGAGCAGCGGTCGGATGAGCGACACGCCCGAGATCGAGAACTCGCGTCGCAGCGGGCGGTCGGCGGCGCGCAGCAGGAGGGCGGCGCATCCGAACCCGAGCAACAGATCGAGGAGCGCGGCGACGACGAGCGGGCCGCTCCACGGGTAGACGACGAACGTCATGACGACCGCTACGGCGGGCGGCAAGGCCGATACTGGTAGGGAGCGGGCATGGCTGGAGCGAGAGACCCCGAAGATGGTCATGTGCCGGAACCAGAGCATCGGCCCCTGCAGGAGCAGCAGGATCGCTGCCTCGGGGATGGACGCGACCGCCGGCAGGGTGTCGACCGCTCGCCACACGATCAGGAGCGGCACGGCGAGCATCGCGCTCATCAACGCGAGGAGCACGCTCCGTCGCCAGACGAACTCGCCGCCGAGGCTGGCGGCGAGGGGGGTGGACAGCGCAACGGCGACCATCGCGGGGAACAGGAACACGAGGACGAGCCCCGTGAGGAATGGCTGGGGATACCCCGCGGGATACCAGGCGAGGGTGGCTAGCACGAGCAGGACGACGAGAAGAAGGCCCGAGGTCACCCTCGGCGACGGCGCCCGGAAGATCAGTCGGACGTAGCGACGGGTTGGGCTGTTCGGCGGCTGGGGCGCCACCGGCAAGGGATCAGCCGCCACGGGCGGCACGCACCTCCTTCAGGATCTCCTGGAATCCCTCTCCCAGACCCTCCTCCTCCGTGACGGTCCCGGTCACCAGGATCTGGGCACCGGCGTCCAGGAGACGTCGGGCGTCCGGTCCGGACCGGATCCCTCCACCGACGATCACCGGGATCTCGACCGTCTTTCGCACCGTCCGAACCATATCGGCCGGAACGGGGCTCGGGGCCCCCGAACCCGCTTCGAGGTAGATGAGCTGCATTCCGAGGAACTGGGCGGCGAGGGCGTATCCTGCCGCCAGCGCCGCGTCGTCGCGGGCGACCGCGTCGACCTGTCCCACCTCGCCCACTCGCATCCCCGGCGCGATCACGAGGTACCCCATCGGGATCGGCTCCAACCCCATCGCCCGGATCGCCGGAGCGGCGCGAGCGTGGGTGCGGATCACGAGGTCGAGGTTCCGCGAGTTGAGGAGGCTCATGAACAGCACCGCGTCGGCGGCGGGCGTAAGCGAGCTCGCCCCCTCGGGGAATATCACGACCGGTGCCCCGACGCGCCGCTTGATCGCCTGGGCCGCCTCGCCCATCTTCCCTGGTGAGATCCCCGTCGAGCCGCCCAACAGGATCACGTCGCTGCCGGCCTCGACCGCCCCCGCGGCAATCCGGGCCGCTGCATCGCCCGGCGACTTGTCGGGGTCGATGAGGGTGAAGTGGACCGGGCCCCGGTGGAGTCGCTCGCCGAGGTAGTCAAGAACCCGCCCCACCCGACCTCTCTCCCTCAGCGGAACGCGACGGCCAGGAACGCGAGGAGCGCGACCGTCATCGCCGCCTTGCTCAGCGATTGCTCCCCGTGGAGTCGGTTCGGAAGCCAGGCGACCGACACCACGAAGAGGGCATCCGTCGCGAGCACCAGCCCCAGATACATAATCCCCGCGGCGGAGAACGGGGCGAGCGTGAGGATCGCTGGAAGCGGGCTGAGGGCGATCGCGCCGGCCACAGCGGCGCGGGCGACCTGCGTGCCCGTGCGCATCCCGTACACCCGCGGGAGCGTCCGACGACCCACGTCGCCTCCCGCGTCCTCCATGTCCTTGATGACCTCCCGGCTCAACGTGGCCCCGAACGCCATCGCGGCGAGCGGGAGGACGACCGCCTCGTGAGAGGTGACCGCGGCTCCATAGAGAAAGACGGCCGCCGTCAGGAACGCCACGAGGGCGTTCCCCGAGAGGCCCCGCGCCTTGAACCGGAACTCGTAGGCCAGCAGGCTTCCGACGGCGAGCGCCCAGATCACCGGAATGAAAAGATGGTCGAGGGCCAGGGGGATCATGAGCGCCGCCGAAACGACCAGCAGGCCCACGGCGAGCCGAGTGGCCCCGGATACCGAGACCGCCCCGGTCACGATCGGGCGATCTGGATGGTTCACCCGGTCGGAGTCGCGGTCGAGGAGGTCGTTGATCACGTTCCCGCCGGCGGTGACGCACGCCGTGGATGCCGCGGCGACGAGGACCGCCAGGAAGAACTCCGTGTCCCAGTCGAGACCGGTTCCGCGAGCGGCCAACGCCCCGACCACCGTTCCCGCGAAGGAAACGAGCGTGTTCGCCGGCCGGATCAGGCGGAGACCGGCGTGCACTCCGGCCGATGGCCGGCCGGCCGCCATAACCATTTCGCGGCGGAAAGCCGGTCATTATAAGCCAGGGGGACTCCCCGGCCCGTGGCCCGACGTCCCGGACCGCCCTCCACCGTTCAGCGGTTCACGCTCGACAACGGGCTGAGCGTCGTCCTGGCGCCCGTTCCGGGGTGCCCGACCGCCAGCGTCTGGGTCTGGTACCGCGTCGGTTCGAAGAACGAGACCCCCGGGATCACCGGCGCCTCCCACTGGGTCGAGCACATGCTGTTCCAAGGGTCGCCCAGGTATGGCAAAGGGGCGATGGACCGCGCCGTCGTGGAGGTCGGCGGAGAACTCAACGCGTTCACCGACACGGATTTCACCGCCTACTTCACCACCGTCCCGAGCGAGCACCTCGCCGTCCCGCTCGACATCGAATCCGACCGGATGACCCGCGCCCTGTTCGACCCGCCCGAGGTCGAGCGGGAGAGGACGGTGATCCGCTCCGAACGAGAGGGGAACGAGAACTGGCCGGAGTTCCTCGCCGAGGAGGAACTGTATCACCTGGCTTTCCGGACGCACCCCTACCGATGGGACCCCCTGGGGCTCCCCGGCGACATCCTCGCCCTGACCCCCCGGGGCCTCAAGGAGTACTACCAGAAGTACTACGGAACCCGGAACGCGGTTCTCGTGGTCGCCGGCGGCTTCGATGCCTCCGACCTCCGTCGGGAGGTCCATCGGCGATTCGCCCGGCTCCCTCGAACCGGCGCGGACCCGACGGTCCATACAGTCGAGCCACCTCCCAACGCCGAGCGCCGGGCGGAGCTCACCGGTCCGGGCACGACCCCCTACCTCGAGGTGGGATTCCGCGCTCCCGGCATCCAGGATCCCGACCTGCCCGCCACCATCCTCCTTGATGTCATCCTGGGCGGAGAGAACCGCCTCTACGCGGTCGGCAACACCTGGGGCCGCTCGCGCGAACACCCCTCTGCCCGGCTCTATCGCCGGCTCGTGGACCGCGGGCTCGCTGTCCGGGCCGTGAGCGAGTTCCGACCCCGAGTGCACCCCGGATTGTTCACACTCCACGTGCAAGCCGCGCGCGGAGTGGCCCCGACACGGGTCGAAGCGGCGCTCGACGCCGAGCTCGACCGGTTCATCCGTTCCGGACCCACGAGCGCCGAGATCGCCGAGGCGAAACGGAAGCTCGCCCGGGCCGCGACGCTCGCCTACGAGGGGGCAACTCGAACCGGATTCCGATTGGGGTACTTCGCCATGATGGGCGGGCCTCGGATGGAGGTGGAGCTCCTGCGTCGGGTCCTCGCGACTCGGGCGAACGAGGTCCACCGCGTGGCGCGTTCCCTACTGGAGCGGATCGGACGTACGAACGTCTGGTACATTCCGACACAGGGAGGCCATGGCGCGTGACAGCGCGGACCCCCGGCGGGTCCATCAGGAGACGCTGGACGGCGGGCTCGTGCTCGCGACGCAGGCCGCCCCGCCGGGGTCAGCGAGCTTCTCGGCCACCTACGTCGGTCCCGCGGGCTGGGCGTACGACCCGGTCGGTCGCGAGGGGTCGGCGCTCGCAGTCTCCCAGCTCCTCACGAGCGGCGCCGGGAAGTGGGACCGGCGGGCTCTCGACCGGCACCTCGACCGGCTGGGAGCGACGCTCACACGGGCCTGCGACCCCGAGTCCTCCGAGGTCACGGTCTGGGGGCCCCGCGAGCTCGCGGATTCCCTGTTGGAACTCCTCGAGGCCGTCGTCCTGCGTCCGCACCTCAACGGGTCCGACCTGGACCGGGTCCGTCGTCAGCTCCTGGAACGCCAGTTGAGGGAGGAGACCCAACCCGACAGCCGAGCGGACCGAGAAGTGGCGCGTGCCATCTTCCCGTCGGGGCATCCGTACCGGCTCACCGGGCTCGGTACGCCGGCGAGCATCCGGGCCATCACGGCGGAGGGGGTCCGTCGCTTTCATCGAGCCCATTTCAGCGAAGGGGGCGGTCTCGTGACGGTGACCGGCGCGCCGTCCGGGCTTGACGTTCGAACGGCGGTACGTCGCCGGTTCCGGGAGTTCGCCGCTCAACGCGCCCCCGCGCCACCTCGACGGCCCGCGGTGCCCCGTCCCGCGGACCGTGAGATTCGGGTCACGCTGCCCGGTCGAAGCCAGGTCGAGATCCGGGTCGGCGGTGAGTCGATCGCGCGGGAATCCGACCTGTTCCCGGGGGTATTCCTCGCGAACGAGGTGCTGGGCGGCCGACCGCTCCTTTCCCGGCTGTTCCAGACCGTGCGGGAGAGCCGCGGGCTCGCCTACCACGCCTCCTCGGAGGTTCAGGCGATGCGCTGGGGAGGGTACTGGGTCGCGGGGGCTGGTACGGGACCCGAGCGGGTCGCGGAAACTCAGCGGGTCGTCCAGCGCGAGATCCGGCGGATCTCCGAGGAACTGGTCCGCCCGGCCGAACTCGACCGCATCCGCGAGAGCGCTATCGGAGAACTCCCCCTCAGCCTGGAGACGACCTCCGGCGCCCATGACCTGGCCGTCGACATCGCGTACTACTCCCTTCCCGAGCGATTCCTGCTCGATTGGCCCGCGACGCTGCGCGCGGTCCGCCCGGCCGCGCTGCGCCGGGCCGCGGAAGAGGGGATGGACGGCCGGCGCTCGGTGACCGTGGTCGCGGGACCGCCGGCCGGTGTCTCCCGCCACCGCTGATTCGATGTCCCGAGCGTCCCTCGCCCCGGGGAGAAACACCGGCGTTTGAATACGCATATATAGGGGTTGGAATGTAGGCCGCGGCATGCCGGGAAATCGCCGCGAAGTCCGTGAGCAGGCCGGGATGCTTCGGAAGAACATCACGATCACACACGAGGAGCACGCGTTCCTTCAGCGCCACCCGGAGATCAATCAGAGCGCCCTGTTCCGCCAGATCGTGGAGAGCATGATGCTCGCCGAACGAGCGCCCCACGTGGCCTCGGTGCAGAACGTTCGTCTCGGGAAGGCGGTCTACCGCAGCGGCGCCATCATGTTCCAGAAGACCGAGAAGCGGCGGTCGGTCGACTAGACCGACTCACACTGTCCCGGGTCGGTCCCGTCGGCCCGCGAGCCCCTCGGAAAGTCGGGGCTGCAGGCCCGCCGTCGACGGAAGACCCAGGTCGGCCCGCCGGGCGTAGAGCGCACCCTCCGCGCCGGGAGTCGCCTCCATCGCGAGCTGGGCGGTCGCTCCGTCCACCCCGAGGAGGGCGTGACGGGAGATGATGTGGCCGAACGCCCAGTGACGGTGGAGAGCGAGGTCCGTGAAGTGCGGGGCGTAGTGGCCTCCGCCGACCCCGACCACGACGCGGTCCTGAGGGTCCGGGCGAATCTCAGGTAGGACCCGGGCGAGCACGCGGGTGGCGGCTACGGGCGGCGATGGGTCCGCCCCGAACCCGATCTCTGCGAAGAACGACGGAACATGCGAGAGCGGGCCATGGTGGGTTGCTTCGAACGTGGCCGGTATCCCCGCGTCCTCCCCGCCCTCGTCGAGCCGGCGGAGGGCGTCGGTCATCAGCCGCGGCGCGGCGGGGACAAGAAAGTGGGCGGCGCCGCCAACCTCGGCGGACGAACCAAAGTTACCCAGGGGGTGGACCGTAAAGCACCGGGTGCCACTCTCGCTTCGATGGATCGACGCATAGACGACCGCGTTGATCTGATCTGCGACGACCGCCGGCAGCCGTCGCTCAACCCAGTCGTCGTGGATGTGGAGCCGGTCGCGGACCAGGATGAATGGACCGCCCGCCCACTGCCGCAGCGGTGCGCCGTCCACGGAGTCGCCCGTGGCGGGCACGGACCCCCACTCCTCGAGGACGGCCCGGGCCACGGGGTCGGATCGCGACAGCACGATGAGATGGGTCGCGTCCATGTACTCCCAGCACCAGGACGGCTTATCGCCTCTTCTCGGAGGCCGACGTCGAGTTGAGTCGGCCCTAGAGCGGCCGCTCAGGCTGAGGGGGTCGAACGCGCCGCACCCCGCGGCGAGAAACCCTTAACGCAGCGTGGGACTACTCACCCGTCGCCATGTCCGGCAGCGGGGCGTGGGTGCACCAACGGCGGCCTTCGGGTCTTCGTTCCGAGCTCTTCGTCCTCGGCCTCGTCGTGGGCGTGGTCGTGGCCCTCGGCGCCGCGGGAGCGTTCGTCCTGTTGACCCTGCCTCCGCGTTGCGCGGGCTGCCCGTCTTCCAGCCCCCTCGCGCTCGCTCTGGTGGTGGGAGGCGCGTCCGCGTCGTGCATCGCTCCTTCCGTGGGGGCCATCCTCTGCACCTACACCTTCTCGGTGAACGTGACCCCCCTCTACGCTCCCACCCCGAGCGGGTCGGGTCCGTCCGCTGGGTCCGCTCCCACACCCCTCGACCTCACGTTCGAGCTCGAGGACTCGAGCGACTTCTCAATCGTCCAGAATCTCTCCAGCGTGTCCCTGGTAACTCCCAGCGGGTGCGCGATCGGGAGCTGGTCACCGGATCCGTCGACCGGAACCGGCGGGTCGTGGTCCCCCTCCGGCGGCTGCGGAGCTCAGACCCTCTCCTCTCCCCTCACGACCGGAGATCGACTGATCCTGACGCCGGACCCCCCCTACGCTCTCTCCCTCTCCCATCGCGGGGTCCACCTGCTTGCGATCGCCACGGGCGGCGGGTTCGCGGGACAGGTCGGCGGCTGGATCCCCTAGGCGCGGTTCACCCGTTCCGCTCGATGGAGCGCTCGTATCGCTCCAACATCTCCAATCCGAACTGGATTCCGCGGCCGCTCTCGGCGAACGAGTTTGCCGTCAACCACCGTTCCATCTCGGCCCGGCGCCCGATGCCGAGCGATGGGATCGCCGCCTGAAGGAACCGGCCGGCCGAGCCAGTGCCCGCGGTGAGTCGGGCGATGTCGCCCATCCGGTCCTGGAGGAACTGCCAGGTCGTGCCCGCCCGCTCGGGGTTGTGATAGATCGCGGCACCGAACACCGCGCTCCAGACCCCGATGGGAATGGAGCCGGTGAACGCGAGGTCGAGACACTCCCGGAGCCGGTCGGGGCGATCCGTGCAGCCGAGGGCGACCGCGACCTGGCGGCCCGCCTCCACCCCGGTGGCGGTCGACAGCCGCGCCCGAAGGGCCTCGTAGCCCGCCTCCCCCCCAGTGATCGCGGTCGCGATCAGGACCGCGCCGGCCACTTCGGCGGGCAACTGGTCGACCTCGAAGAATCGGTCCGCGAGGCTCCGCGCGAAGGCCGGGTCGAGATGCGCACGGGCCTCGATGAGCCCCTCCCGCATCCCCCGGACGCGATCCCCTTCGGGCGCGGCGGAGGAAAGACCGATCCGCTCGAGCTGCGCCTGGACCACGCGCCCGAGATCGCTCTTCCACCGCGGGATCCGATGGATCAGGGGGTGGTGGATGTAGAACGTGTGGGACACCTCGTCCACGACGAACGGCTCGGGGTCATCCCGCGCAGCGGCGAGCACTTCGAGGTACTCCTCCAGCTCGGACTCCCCGGCGAGGTACAGGGCGAGCGCGTCGTTGAGGAGCCCCCACCGGTCGATCGCTGGCAATGTTCGGGCCGACGCCCGGACCTCCCGAGCCAGTTCCCCCTCGTACCGGACGCGATAGAATCCGGTTCGGCCGGGGTTGGCCACGACCCGGCTCCCCGACACCCCTTTCCACTCGACCGACCCGACGTCCACGAGCCGACGCTCGAGCCGCCCGTCCACCATGAGGGTGAACGGGATCGGCCAGGGCGGGTCCGAGTTCCCCGGGTTCGACCCGAACCGGCGCTGGGCGAGGCGCAGCCCGTCGGAGGACCTGGAGACGATGACGAGCGGGAAGCCGGGACGGTCGATCCACGACCCCAGGATCCGCTGCACGTCCTCCTTCGACTCGGCCGCCAGCGCCTGCCAAAGGTCAGCGCCGTCCGCGTTGCTCCCCTGGTGGAGTCTCAGGTATCGCTGGACCCCGGAGCGGAATGACGTCTCCCCGAGGAATCCTTCCGCCATCCGCAGGAGGCTCGCGCCTTTCCCGTAGCTGATCTGGTCGAAGATCTGTTGGATCTGGTCCGGATTGCTGACCTCGGCCCGGACCGGGTGGGTGCTGGGCAACGCGTCCCACATCATCGCCCCGGCGGTCTGGTCGCGGAGGAAATGCTCCCAGGCCCGCCATTCGGGGAAGAGCGCGTTGACGGCGCGGAACCCGACAAACGTGGCGAAGCTCTCGTTGAGCCACAGGTCTTCCCACCAGCGCATGGTGACGAGATTCCCAAACCACTGGTGGGCGATCTCATGCGCGAGCACGTCCGCGAGCATCATGCGCGTCGACGGAGGGGACCGCTCTCCCAGCAGCAGGTAGTACTCCTGGAACGTGATCGCGCCCCAGTTCTCCATCGCCCCGGAGCCGTAGTGAGGGATCGCGATGAGGTGCAGTTTCGGCAACGGGAAGGGGATCCCGTAGTAGTCGCCGAAGTACTGCAGGATCCGGCTCGCGTGTTCCACCGCGAACTGCCCGTCCTTCGACCTTCCCTCGGCGGCCGCGACGATCACTTGGGGAGCAGGCGATGGCCCTTCCAGGACCTCGAACGGCCCGACTCCGATGTAGAGGAGGTACGTGGCCATCGGGGGAGTCGGGGCGAAGCGGGTACGGACGCGGCCGTCCGGGAGGGTGGTCTGCTCGACCGGGGGTGTGTTCGAGATCGCGAGGTGGGCGGACGGATGCGTCAGCTCGATCGCGAAGACGGCCTTCCGGTCGGGGCGGTCGAGGCACGGGAGCACTTGCCGGGCGACGGTTGGCTCCAAGTCGGTCGTGTAGACGCGGCCACGGCCGAGTGGCGAGACGTAGAACCCCGCGAGCCCCCCGTCATCGATCCGGCCCGAGTAGTGGACCGTCACGGGTCCGCCGGGGTCGGGAATGGGGCCGATCCGCAGCTCCCCCGCGTCCTTCCGGATCTCGAAGGGGACCGGGCCCGCCGGCGTCTCGACGGACGCTACGGCGAGGCCGACCGAGTCGAGGGTCAGGTGATCGGGCAGCTCGGGAGAACCTATCCGGACGACGCCCTGAAAGTCGAGGGAGTCCGCCGCCACCTCGATGGCGAGGTCGTATCGCAGGTCCTTCATCCGCCCGGCTACCCGGGAATCCTCGCCGGGTATAGAAGTGACGGGCGGGCCGGGCGCTCGCCCGTCGTCGGCATCCGGTGGCGGGTCGTGGAGCCCGGCTGACGGAGGAACCCCGTGGGGGTGTGGGCGGATGCGCACGCACCGTATTGTGGAGGATGAGACGGCGCGAAAACCGCTTAAGCCCGAGCCATCCTCCATCTCCGAGCAGGCATGGGTGGGGCGGACAGCCTGCCGCCGACCGGGGCGGCGCCATCAGAGGGCATACTGGGCCGGGGTCTCGACGACCGGCGGCTCGAGCTGCTCATGCGCATCCACGAGAACGGCATGCGCGCCATGCTCGGGGTGACGAAGCACGAGAACTGGCGCTCGCGGCCCCATAACACGAGCTACTTCGATTGCATCATCGGGGCGAGACTGGCCCGGATGGCCTACGACAGGTTCCGGACGGCGCCGGAGCCGGTCCGGGACTTTCTGCGACTCCATCACGTGCACGAGCTCTGCCACTGCACGATGGAGCGGCACCCCGTGCCCCAGCCGTTGGCGGACCGCATCTCCTCCCTGCTGGAGAAGGTGATGACCGATCACGGCCTGGTCGCCTACCTCGCCTGCGCGCAGCTGACCGCCGAGCGCTCGGCGTTCGGGGTCGCGATGTTCGGCCGGTTCGACGACGACCCCCACACGACCACGAAGGGCGGTCTCGACGAGTTCTACCACACGACGACCCCGCTCCTCCTCCTGGCCTACCTCGCGCCGAGCGAGGAGGAACTGGAGCAGGCGATCCGCGACCAGGAGGAGCTCCTCGCCCTGATGAAGGTCCCCACGGCCGGCCTCTACGCCCCGTCGCTCGAGGTCCGCTGCACGCTCGCCGGCCGGGACGCCCACAACGTCTGACCTCCCCGAGGGAAGAGGTGCTCCCGGCGGGAGTTTCCCCGGCGGGGGTACCCCGTCGGTTTTGAACCCGCGTCAGAGGCTCGAGAGGCCTCTATCCTTGACCACTAGACTACGGGAGCGCCGCGTGCGGCTAGCGGACCGCTGTTTTGAGGCTTTCGACGTCCGGGTACCGGACCCGGCCGGGGCCGACAAGGGCTAAGTCTCCGGTCGCGCTGCGCGGAGCGTGACTCCGCCCGTGAAGGCCCGCAGTGGCCACATCCTCCTCGACGCCAAGCGATCCTACAAGGACCTGGTCCGGGTCTACCCCGAGATCCACAAGCGCGTCGTCGAGGCGAATCGCCCGTTCTTCAAGGAGACGGAGCCGATGATGCCAGATGTCCTTCTGGAGGAGAACCTCCGGGACATCCGCGCGAACCGTAAGCCGGCCGGCTACAACCGGCCCGACGCGTTCGGCATGCGGCTCGTCTTTCCGATCGTCGACCCGAAACGGGCCGAGTTCTACTTCTCGAAGCCGTCCCGGTGCCAGGAGATCGTCCAGATGACGGAGCTCGTCTCCCAGATGCTCCGTCGACGCGGACTCCGACACTCCGTCGAGTACGACCGGCTGCAGCTCGGAGCCCCCCGGAATCCGCCCGGGTACCCGGCACCCGCGCCCTCCGGCGCGTAACGGGCCCGCCCGAGTTACGGAGCCGCGGGCGGGCGCCGAAGGGCCCAGAACCCCGTGGCCGTTTCCGTGGTCCGGAGCTGGCTCTGCAGGAGCTGCAGCGCCTCACGGGCCTTCGCGAGGGCGGTGCCGTAGTCGCTGGCCCGCAGCTGGATCGACTCCTCCAGCAGCGCGCGCGCCGGCGTCGTATCGACCTTGCGCTCCGTGGCCCGCGCGAGGGCGGCGTCGATGAGGTAGTGGAGATTCATGAGCTCCCGATGAAGGGCCTTTCGGCGGTTGAGCTCCTCCGAGGCGTCCAGAAGCGCGTGGGCCGCCGGGAGGACCTGGCCCTCGCGGACCAGCTTTGAGACGTTCTCGAGACTGTGGGCGACCGGCTCGACCGAGACGTGGAGCCCCTCCCGCGCGAAATTCAGCTCGGTGGTGACCTCATCCAGCTTCTCGTCGAGCCGCCCCCGAACGAGGTGGCGCAGCCGCTCGTCCGCCTGCGCGAGCAGGGCATCGACCGGCTCGAACCGGCTCGCCTGGACAGCGAGACCGGCCTCGCTGAACAGCTCCATCACCGGTGTGGTGTCCAGGCCCAGCTTCTCCCCGACCCACAGTCGGTCCTTCAGCTCGGCGAGCCGGCTCTGGTACTTTCGTTGCCGGAGTTCCTTGAGACGAGCCTCCTCGGCATCGATGAGGTCGAGCGCGCCCCCGAACTCTCCCGCTTGGCTCGCCGCGCTCACCCGGGCCGTGAACTGGGTGCGGGCCTCGGCCTCGATCGAAGAGGTCTCTGCGCCCTCCGCGGGCGCGGGCAGGATGGCCCGCTCGCGGGATTCGATGAAGGCGAGCAGGGCGTCGCGGATCGCCCCGCGCGACTTGGCAAGCGCGTCCTGAGCGCGCGACCAATCGCGAGCCCCGGAGGCCTCCTCGGCATCGCCGAGGCTGGCTTCCGCGCTCTCGAGTCCCGTCGGAACCCCCCGGGCCTGCGCCAACTCGTAGAGCCGCCGGACGTCGGCGAGAGCCTCGGAGTACTGCCGTTCGAGCGCCCACCGGGCGGCCTCCGACGACTCCCGGGCGAGTCGAGTGGAATCGCCGTAAGTGCCGGATTGATGGGCGGCGCGAGCCGCCTCGAGCGCCGGCAGCGCCCGGCTGGTGTCCGCGCCCATCTCCATCGCCTCCTTGACCTGGCGGTCGGCGGCATCCAGCGCCTCCCGGGAGCGTCGGAACCCGTCGCGCGCCGAGTCGAGCGCCTCCGACAGGTCGATCGCGTGGGAGAGAACGTCACTGTAGGCATGGCTGGATAGGGCGCGGCGAGCTTGCTCGATCTCCCGGTCGGCCTCGACCGAGCGGACACCTTCTTCCTGGGCGGAGGTGAGCTTGCGTTCCATCGCCTGGATCGACCCTTCGGCGATCCGCAGCTGGAGCTCCACCCGCTCGAGCTCCCCGCCCGCGAGCGCGGCCTTCTGGAGGGAGTCGAGCGGTCGGCCTTCTTCGAGCGCCGCGCGGGCCTGTCGGAGCAGGTTCTCCGCGACGGTCGTGTCGCTCCCCTCGTGCCGGGCGCGGGCGATCGTGGCCTGGATCCCGGCCAGCGTCCGTCCGACCTGCTGGGCCGTGGCCTGGATCATCTCGCGCTCCAGAGTGGACGCGAGCTCGATCACCTTCGCATACTCCTTCCGCGAGAGGGCTGCCTCGACCACGCTCAGGCGGTCAAGCGGTTCCCGGACGTTCACGCGGGCGAGCTCGGCCCCGCTGAGCGCATCCCTCGCCCGGCGGAGCCCGCGCTCGGCGTGCTCGAGGAACCCTCGGGACTCCACGAGCTTAGAACGGGCCCGCTCAAGGACCTCGGCCACACCGCTCGGGACGGGAAGACCCAGTCGGCGGCGGGCGTCACCCAGGAGCTCGGCCACATCCGGCGCGTCGACCCCGGTCGACCTTGCCACTTCGAAGTCCTGCTCGATCGTCCGGAGGTGGTCGGATAGAACGGGACGGAGCAGCTGGATGAGGCCCCCGTGGGCCGAGCGCGCGAGCGCCTCCGCCTCGGCGAATTTTCCCGCGGCGACGAGGCCGTCCAGCTCGGTGAGCTGCGAACGCACGGTTCCCGTGTCCAGGCCCAGGCGCTCGGCGTCCTCAGAGAGCAGCTGCGCCTCCGCGGACAGCCGACGGGCCTCCGCCTCCGCTCGGGCCGCGGCGAGCGCCGTCGATAGCGACTCGAGCTGCGCCAGGGCCCCGTCAAAGTCGAGCGCCTGGTAGGCGATCCGGGTCAGTCGGAGCTGCTCCCGATAGGCGTCCACGGAGATCCCCGACTCCTTGAGCGACTGGAACAGGTCGGCGGTCTCGGACATGCCATCGAGGATCCGCTGCGCCGTCGCCTTGGTCCGACCCGCCGCGTCCAGGACCTCCTTGGCGGCCTGGAACGCGTCGGCGTAGCGACGCTCCCGGGCGGCGGCCTGGGCGGTCTCGAGCCGGGAGCGTAGCGGTCCGGGCTCTAGCCCCATCTTGCCGAGCTCGACCAGCGCGAGCTTCGCATGGGAGACCGCGTCCTCGCTGCGGACGAGCTGCTGCTGCTGGGCCCGCGTCCGGATCTCCTGGGAGGTACGCGAGGCCTTGACGAAGTCCCCCATGTTGAAGATCTGCTGGACCTCGTCGATCTGCCGTTGGATCTCGTCACCGGTCCCGCCCATCTCCTCGAGGACCTTGCGCTCCTCCTCGAGCATCTCCACGAGCGTCGAGGCGTGTGCGGCGAAGACCGCGGAGAACTCCCGCTCCGCGCGGCGGAGGCTATCGATGGAGCCCGGAAGATCCTCCTTCACCCGGAGGTTCACATCCGCGTCGGCGAGGAGCCGGCGGACGGGCGCCACCAGGGATTCGTCCGGGATCTCCTTGAACCCGCTCTCGAGCTCCTCCACCCGGCGCGCGACATAGGGCCCGGCGGCCGTCCGGAGCGCCACCTCCACCGAGGCAGCCTGCTCGGCGGCCTCGGCGAGCTGGCCGTTCTCGAGGAGCTGGCGAGCCCGGGCAAGCTGTGCCTCGGTGTCCGGGGGCAGGAAGCTTCGCTCGCGGGCCATGAGTATGACCCGCTCGAGGGCGGCGAACCGGTCGGAGAAGTAGGCGACGGTCTCCGCGCCCAGTCGTCGAATCGTCTCCGCGAGGAGCTGGCGGGCCGGCTCGAGCTCGACCCGGTCGAGCATGGAGGCGATCCGGTCCAGCGTCTCGGCGTGGATGGCGGTGGGGAACCGCGAGGTCGCGAGTCGGCCGAGGAGATCCCGCAGGGAATCTGCTTCGGACCGGGCGCTGTCCAGCTCGGCCGTGAGCTGGGCGACCCGGTCGGCTGCCTCCTGGCTCGCCGCGAGCGCCTCGCTGTAGATCTTGAGGCGGAGCGCTTCTCGGGCCCGGTTCATCGCGGAGAACACTTCCGTCGCGTCCCGACCCAGGCGCCGGGCCTCCACGAGCTTCGGCCGGACACTGTCGAGCAGGCTCGCGACGATCCCGACGACCGGCTCCTCCGTCGCCGCTCGGGCGGTCTGGAGAAGCCTCGGGAGGTCGGCCGGGCCCGCCGTCGGCACCTTGCCCCCGACGTCCTCGACGATCACGAGGCTGGGCGTCGGGTCAACGTCGTACTCCCGGACCGACTCGAGCGTCCGCCCGAGCGCCTGCACGACCTGGGCGACCTTCTCCCGCAGCGCGTCGGCCAGCTGGCCCGCCTCGCCCTCAATGCCGACCACGGTGCGCGGCCAGTCGATGGGGGGGGATTCGGCATCGGCCTGGAGCGCGGTCCCGAGCTGGGTGGTGGGGACTCCCAGGTCCCGGCCTGCGGCGAGGATCTCGGCCCCCATGCTGCGGGCCGCTTCGCGCCGTTTCGCGCCCTCGGGGACCTCGTCGACCAGCAGGCGATTGATCCGGTCCTGGCCCTCCGCGAGCTTCCCTTCCGTCACCGGCTCGACGGCGGTCCGGAATAGGCCCTCGAGTTCCGCGAGCCGGCCCGGTGTCTCGCCGGCCCACTCCGCGTAGCCGCGGGCTCGGGTCCGAAGCTGAGCGGAGAACTCCGCCTGGGCGGAGTGGATCCATTTGTCGAGCTCGGTCAGCCGACCAACCGTCCGGGACCAGTCCTCATCCGTCCCACCGGGGGCCACGCCCGCGAGGGCCTCGGAAAAGCCGTCGGGAAGCGGAAGGCCGAACTGGACGAGCCGGTCGCCCCGTTCGGCGATCTGCTTACGCTTTCCCTCGAACGCCGAGCCGGCGTCGGTGACGATCTGCTCGTGGAGCGCCTTCGACTGGGCCTCGACGGCGGGCCAGTCGGAATGCCGGACGAGCTCGAGGATCTGCGCTTCCTTCTCCCGGGCGCCGGGAAGGACGATCTCGATGGCTTCGAGCTGGCCGATCCGCTCCTGGACTTCGTGGAGCGCGGTCTCCGCGGACTCGCGCTGCTTCTTCAGCAGCGCGGCCTTCTCCTGGAGGATCTTGGTAAGGCGGGAGGAGGGAACGGTCCCCAATCCGCCTGGTCCGGCCGTGGGTCTTGCCTCCTCCCTTTAGGGAACTGGCCCCAGCAACCGAATGGAGGGGGCTCCAAGGCGATTCATGCGAGCCCATCGATATAAAGCGTCGGCCCCGAGGACGGGCTGCCGCCGCCGGTCCGTGGGTCGCCCGCTTATGGCCGGGTGATGCGACGCTTGCCCATCGCATCGATGTACTGGATCTCGGTGCCCGGCTGGAGCTGCCCCTTCAGGTCCGCGTCGAGGGGGAGGCTGAAGGTTTCGTAGCTTTCCATGTCCATGAGCTGGACCTCCGCGTCCGAGAGCGACAGGACCTGCGCCTGCTTCTTCCCGATCATCGGGATCTGGACCTTGTGCTTCACGGGGAAGACCACCGACCGCTTGGACCCGTCGAACACGCCCACCGCGTCGATGCGGGCCTTCGCCTCGCCGTGCTTCCCGGGTTTGGAAGTCTGGATGCTGATGATCCGGCAGGGCTCGTCGTCGATGATCATGTACCGGCCCTCCTTGAGCTCCCGGACCTCCGCCTGCGTCCACGCCATTCTCGCGACCTTCGCTGAGGGCGGGGGACGCGGCCCGTGACTTAACCGTTACCCCGGACGGCGACCGTCGGGCGGCGGCCCTGCGGGCCGCCAACGTCCGATCAGGGACCGGGGTCGACTGAGTCCGACGCGGGACCATATGTGTATTAATACGTATTGACACGTAAATCAAATGCCCCCGGAGGGGCACGCGGTGACATGGCGCGAAACGGACGTCAACGGACGGTCTACCTGGTGACAGCTGCGGCGATGTTGGCGATGATCGGCGGGTATGCTCTCGCCGCGACGACGGTCACCACCCTGAGCCCGCAGCAAGCGTCCAACGTCACGCAGACGCCCAGCCCCGGAGGGTTCGCGGGGATCGCCGCGGTCACCTCCGAGCAGCTCGTCGTGCTGTCGGGCGGGATGGCCGGGTCGACCGCGGCGGGGACGGAGACCGCCGGGGCCGTCGGACTCTCGGGAGCCCCGTCGGCGCTCGCGGCGTGCGCGACGCCGCCGTGTGCGGCCGTGAACCGCATCACCGCGCTTCCGGCTACCGAGACAAGCGGCGACTTCGGAGAGCAGATCTTCCTCTCCGTGACCCAACCGTCCGGCGCCGCGACCAACAGCGTCGGGTTCGATATGGCCGTGACCGTCTCGATCACCGTGGGCGCCGTGACCTCCTCCGTGAACGCTCTTGCCTACCTCGCGACCGGCTCGACGGGGGGCGGATCGAGCTCGTCGGTTCCCGTGTTCCTCTTTGTCGACTTGGGAACGACGAGCGCCCCGGTCATCAACTCGGTCTCGGTGGTCTTCAACCAGTGCTCGAGCGCGACAACCTGCCCCTAGACCGCGAGCCGCCGGTCGCCTGCCGCCCAGCCGAGCCCCGCCCGGCCGGCGAACCCCTTCCCCACCCTTCCCCTGCCGTGTAGCGGACCCACGGTGATGAGTCGAAACCACGCCCCCCCGGTGCCCATTCGCCTGGTGGGGTGGGCCGTAGTTTCCGGTCTCCTCGCGCTCCTCACCCAGGTCCCGCTCACCGCGGCCAGCACCACCGTGACGCCGTTCAGCTCGAGCGCCGAGGGCGCGCGGGTGGTCGTCCCGGCGACACCTCCGAAGGGAGTCGCGGTCGTGAATATCTCTCTCGTGCTCTTGACCGCGACCGTGCCCGGTCCTACGGCCGTATCGGGCCGTCAGACGGCCGGGACGGTCGGCCTCGCGGGGAGCACGGCCCGATTGGGGTCCTGCAACCTTGGGCCGTGCACTCGCCAGTACCGGCCCGCCGGGGCTGCAGGCCTCAAGGCTGGCCACTGGGCGGTGGAGGTCCGATTGACCGTGGTCCAACCCTCGTTCCGGCTCGCGAAGCCGTCCGGCTTCGGGGTGGAGGTCGCCGTCCGTGCAGGGGCGGGTTGGGTGGCGGCGTGGGCGTACTACTCGACCGGACTTAGCCGAGCCGTAGCCAATCAGACCATCGACCTCAACCTCTGGGTCGACCTGGGCACGACGATCCGACCGTCGTCACTCCCCGTCGTGGTCGCCATCGGGCCCTGTGCGTCGACGGCGGTCTGCCCGTGACGAGACCGGATGACGGAAGGTCCTCGAAGGAGCGCGGCTCCAGCGCGGAGCTCCCTCGCGACGACACAGCCTCACCGGCCCGCGATCGCCCCTTACTCGAACGTTCTCGGGACGCCGGTCCGCTACTGTTCGTAGCGGGGGCGTGCTTTCTCCTGGGGCTCTTCCTGCGCGCGATGGACACGAATGGTCCGGTGACCGCCCTCCCCGTCTGGTCGTTGTTTCTCGCCCTGGGTCTTGTGGCATCGCTGGGGGCGGGCTATCTACTGACGGTCAGGGGGGACCCGACCGATGACCTGCGCCCAGAACCCGCCGCCTCCCGCGGGGTCGTCCCCCGCGAATCGCGAGAGGAGGCCGATCCGGAAAGGTCCACCATCCCGAACCGGCCCCGTCCCGAGGTCGTTTCGAGACACGCCTTCCCCGAACCGCTTCCCGAGGACATGAGCGAGAAAGTTCGACCTCCTGCGGTGAAACGACGTCCGCGTCCGAACACGACCCCGGCTCCGGCGGAGGTGCCGCCAGACCGTTCCCCCACCGACCCGGCTGAGCAGGTGATCGCGGAGATCGACCGGATGTTGGCCGACCTTCGGCCCGTCCGACCGCGGCCAGCCACCCGCTGAGTTCGCAAGGGTTTATGCCGTCGCATCGCTCTAAACGACTCCCGAAACGCGGGTCAGAGAGGGGACCCCTTCATGCTACGATCGATCGGCCCGTTTGACGCCCGGTCGATCGAAGAGTCGACGCGCCGTTACTGGTCCTCCCGATCCCTTCCCGCCCCTTCGGGGGGCCTGGGGCCACCGTCGGGGGGCCGGACCCACCAATTGTTCGGGACGGTGACGAGCGAGGAGACCTTCCTCGCCCTCGTCCATCGTGCTGTACTGGCCGACGCCGACGCTCGATACCTGGCCCAGGCCGGCCGCCGGACCTCAGGCCGCATCCTGGTCCGGGCGCACGGACCCTCTGGGGAGGTCGAGTCCGCGGCGGAAGTGCTCCGTCGCCTCGGCGTCTGGCTCGGAGGGGGCCAGCCCGAGAAGTTGGCGCCGGATCCCCACGTCGACCGAATCCAGGCAATGGTGGACCGGCTGGCCGCGGCCAATCTTCTCGTGAGCCGGGAAGCGCCGATCCGAAGCTGCCCCGTGTGCCGAACGCCTCGCACTCCAGCGGGGATCGTCTACGAGGAAGCGCGCGCCCCGGCGTACCTCGTGCGCTTTCCCCTGCGAGAGACCACCCCACGCGTGAGCCTTCTCGTCTGGGTGGATTCTCTTTGGAAGCTCCTCGGAACCACCGCCCTCGTCGTGAACCCGACACTGTCCTACGTGACGGCCCGGTTCCGCCGTCACGGCGAGGAGGAGCTCATCCTCCTCTCCCGCTCCGCGATGGCGCGACTGGCCGAATGGATCCCCGGCGCCGAGCTCGAGGTACTCTCGGAGAGCCCGGGCGCTTCCCTCGAAGGACGGCGGTACGACCATCCGCTCTCGCACGAGGCGCCGGGCCTCGGCGCCATCGAGGGGGCGGCGGGGGCCATCCACGCTTCGGCCGAGGTGACGGACAGTGGCACGGGGATCGTGACGCTCGTACCCAGCCACGGCGCCGGCGACGCCGCCGTGGGAATCGCCCTGGGCGTCGCGGGATGGCCCGTCCTCGATTCCGACCTCACGCTCTCGACGGGTTTCTCGCACAAGTACCAGGGGCTCGCCATCGATGCCGGCGAGGCGTTCATCCAGCGAGATGTCTCCGACAGCGGCTACCTGTTCGCGCAGTTGACCGTGCGCCGCGGCGTTCCCCACTGCGCGGTCTGCGGCGAGGGGCTCGTCTGGGAGACGGGTCGGACCTGGTGCCTGGAGCCCGGACGGCTGTCCGCGGACCGGCTCGACCTGCTCGGACGCCTGCTTCCACAGGAATCACTCCCACCGGCCGAAGAGACCGTACCCTGGCCCGTGACCGAGCGCGACACCACCGAGGATGACTCGGCGCCCCTCCTGTTGGATTGCCCATCGTGCGGACGACTCTCTCCGGCCTCGGCGCGCGCGGCCTGCCCGTGCGGGGGGACCCGTCAACCCGTGCGTCGTCACCTGCTGCCGGTCTTCCTGGAGACGCTGGTCGCCTGGGCCCGTGAGACCCCGTTCCCGGCGGGTGAAGCCCTCCGGCTCTATGTCGCGGACCGCCGGCGGATCCCGGCGGTGATCCACCACCTGGTGGCGATGGAAGGGGCGGATGCCCACCCGGGCGAGGTTCGCTTGGCGATCTTTCCGACGCTGCCGACGGGCAACCCACGCGGCTTCGAGATCGGGGCCGACGAGCCGGTCGACGCCGTCCGCGCAACGCTCGTGGGTCTGCGGGGCGCGCCACGGGCTGGACTCGTCTCCCTCGCCGACCGGCGCGTCGCCGAGGACCGTCGACTCCGGAAGCTCTGGGCCACCGTCCAGGACGCGATTCTCGCGATGTCCCGGGATGGCTACTCCATCGGAGCCACGCCCATCGGGGCGAGACTGAGCGAGCTCCGGGAGGAGGACCGGGCGTTCCTGTCGACGTTCGAGCGGATGCGCCTCGAGGTCCTCCGCGAGTACGAACTCGGTCACCTGGCCATCGTACAGGCCCGGCTCGCGCGGTTCCTCGAGGACGACCTGCGGGACGGGTTCCTACCGCTCATCCGCAGGCGGCTGGATTCCGCGGGCCTCCCGCCGGAAAAGTCCGCGGCCTACGCCGTGCTCGCCCACGTGCTTCCGCTCTGGGCGGAGCTCTACGCGCCCATCGCGCCCTTCACGTGCGAGGCGATCGGCCGGCTGTTCCGCGGCGAGGGAGAGAGTCTCTTCGAACGGCCCTTTACACCCATCCTGCAAACCGTGCTGGACCCCAACGCCGAGCGGGCGTACCGTCGGTGGCGCTCGGTCAGCCAGAGCCTGGTCCGAGCGCGTCGGCACCTTCGCCTCCCCGCCGCCACCCCCCTGGAGCGGGTGGTCCTCTTCGTTCGCGAAGAGGAAGCCGCGGACGAGCTGCGGGCGGCCTCCGAGATCCTCGCCCGGATCACGAACGTCCAATCCCTCGAGGTCGCATCTCCCAACCTTCCGTGGGAAGGAAAGCGCGTCCAGGCAGTCCCTGTGCTTTCGGCGATCCAGAAAGTGTTCGCGACGGGTACGCCTCGAGTGGTGCGCCTTCTGAGCGGTCTCCCCGGGCGCCGCGTCCAGGAAGGGATCCGGTCCCACTCCCTCCAGGTGGCGGTGGAGGGGCGCCCGGTCGAGATCATCAGTTCGATGGTGGAGTTCGTCGAGACCCTCCCCGAGGGGGTCGTCCCGATCCCGTGGGAGCTCGGCGAGCTCTACATCCAGGTCCCGCTCGGGGCCCGTGCGGGCGGGGAGGGCGACGCACCCCCGCTCACTCCGGATGGGTTCCGCCTCCTGCGGCGAGTGCGTCGTCGGCTTCGGACGGCCCTCGCGATCCAGTCGATTCCCGGCATCGTCGTGTTCGCCCAAGGTCGGCTGGCGGAGGAGGTCGACCGCCAGCAAACGGCCCTGACGCGGTACCTGGGGGTCCCGCGTCTCAAGATCGTCGCTTCCTCGGAAGGCTTTCCTCGGGACGAGGTGGTGGTGGGCCGCAGCGGCCGGGGCGACCGCTGGTCCGTCTGGGTACCCGGTGTGAAGGTGGTCGCCACCCGCCGCAAGGAGCGCGCCGCCCTGCCGGAGAGCCGGGTCCCGCGGAGGTTGGGAGACGAGCGCGCCTCCGTCGACCTCCTCGCCGGACCCGCCGTGGAGCGCGAGAACCAGCTCCAGGATTGGGTCAACCGTCTCGACATCCAGCTCGGGCGCCCGATCATGGGGGTTTCGAAGCTCCGCTACGCGTGGGAGATGGGGATCCACTCGTACGACGACCTGGTCCACGCCCCGTTCGAGCAGCTGAGTCAGATACCGGGGTTCGGTCCGATCGTCGCCGCCGAGATCGTTCGGACGTCGGGCGGGGTCGTTCCCACCCTCCGCGTCGCGCGCCCAGAGTTCCGGTACGCCTCCCTGCCTCGCCCGGCCGTGCCGGACCTGGTCGTGCCCTCCCCCGCGGCCCCCGAGTCGACGGCAGCGGCCCCGCCTTCGGCCCTTCTGCGAGTTCCGTCCGCCGAGCCCGAGGAGGTTCTTCCGGCGATCCCCACCCCGGTTCCTCCATCCCTCGGCCCGGCTCCGCCGACCCCCGAAGTGCCCTCTTCCGCATCGCTCGGAGAAGCCACGCCCTCGACGACCGAAGTCGTTCCGCCCGTGGAATCCGATTCTGAAATCAGCATGAGTCCGCTGGCACCCGAGCTGGCTACGGCGGAGACCCCGGTCGCCGAGGAACCGGTCTCTGGAGATTCGACCCCCGTATCAACCGAATCACTTACTCCCTCGGAGCTCCCCATCGAACCCCTGGCGGAGCCGCCACCGGCGAACTCCGCACCGCCGCCGGAACCCGGCCCGGTCGCTGATGCCGGGGCGCCGCCGGTTCTCGAGGAATCCGGCCCGTCGGCGTCCCCGGAGGTCCCGCAGCCTGACAACGAGCCGCTCCGAGGCGATTCCGCACCTCCCGAACCGGTCTTTCGCGCGGAAGAACCTCTCGTCGGATCGGTCGACCTCGAACCCCAACCCAGCCCGTCTGCCGGGGCCGTCGCGAGGGAATCGGCGCCGCCGCCCGCCGAGGCATTCCCGCTTCCCGGTGCGAACGAGCCATCCGAACCGTCGGGGACGGTGGGGTCGCCCGAGCCAACGACGGAGGACATTCAATCTGTTGCGGCCGCGATGGTGACATCGGGCGCTCCGGAAGTCGGCGCGAGCGCTCCTTCCCAACCCGAGCCTAGCCCGGTCGAGCCCGCCCTGGACGTGGCCGGCTCCACTTCCCCCAGCGACTCGATCTCCCCGGACGGCGCCGGACTCGCCGACCTCGCCGCCTCGAGCATCGGCGAGCGAGCAAAAAGCGGAGTCGCGCCTACGTCCCCAGAACCCGTCGCGCCAGCGGCCATCGTGCCACCTCCGCCCCCGGAGCCGCGGCGAACGGGGACGTTCATCTCGTCCGAGACGGTCTCGGGTCCGACGTGGGCGACATTCCTGGATGCCACCGCCGCGGGGCATCGGGGACTCTGCCTAAGCCGCGAGTTCCCCGATCGGCTTCGAGCACTGATCGGCCCCCGGGACGTCACGATCATCTGGCTCTCCAACGCGGGCCGTCCCGGATCGGCGCGTCCGGGGGACCTCGATGCTCTCGGGGCCCTAGTCGAAAAAATGGTCACCCAAGAGGGCGTGACGGCGGTCTACATCGACAGCGTGGAGTTCCTGATCCGGGTCAACTCACTCGACCGTGTGCTCGAGCTTCTGCAGCGCCTCCATCAGCAGGCGCTCGCCCACAACGCGCGGGTCTGGGTGCCGGTGAACCCGCTCCTCGCGAGCTCGGCCGACGCGGAAAAGCTGGTCACCGCGTTCGCCGATTGACGGGCAGATCCGGTCCGCGGGCGGCGGACGATCCCCGTTGGAGTTGGATGCCCGGCGCCGGCCGGGTCCCCGGCCTGCTCCAGCCCCCGATCAACGGGTCCGGCGCGTCGGGATCGAAGGCTCCGTTCCACGCGAGTCGTCTCTCCGCCCCCGGCGGGCCACGAGGAGGCCCGCGGCCGCGATCGCGACGGCGGCACCGCCGGCCAGCAGCCATTCCCAATCCGGTGTCGAAGCGGAGGGGCTCGCAGAGGTGATCTGGACGACCACGGAGGAGTTCGAGCCCAGACCGTCGGTGTCGACCACCGTGATCGAGAGTCGGTAAGATCCCGGTTGGCTGGGCAGGCATTCGAAGCTAAGATTCCCGTTCGTCGGTGCCTGACAACCCGGGGGCAGTCCGGCGAATTGGGAACGGTACGGGGCGACCCCCCCGGCGACCGAGGCGCTGAGCGAAATCGGAGTGCCGAGCACCGCGGACGTGGGAGTTGAACTGAGAGTCACGATGGGGTCGCTCACAACCTCCACCGACCCGGACCACGTCGCGGAGATCCCCAGCGTGTCGGTCGCCGACACCGAGAGCAAATTGGCTCCGACCGTCACCCCGCGGCAGTAGGCTGCCCCGGGAGCGACCACGGCGCATCCGAGCGGCATCTGCACGAAGTCGACGGAGAGGGTGCCGTCCCCGCCCGACCCGCTCGCATTGACCCAGAAGGGGAGGCCGACGTCGCGCGGTCCTGCGGGAGCTACCTGGACCATCACCGAGGGAAACGGGAAGGCGCGGAGAGTCAGGCTCGTGTTCGCCCGACCCTGGAACTGGTCTATGACCGTGACGGAAACCGAAGTGTTCCCCGCCGTCGGCACGGCTACCGAGACGTTCGCCCCCGGGGCCGCCCCAGTCGGGAGGTCCCACTGGAAGGTGTACGGGGGCGTCCCCGGGGCCGTCAGCATCGCGTCCAGCGAAACCGTTTCGGGTGCGTCCACGACGGGAGTGGTTGTCCGTATCTGCACCGCGAGTGGGGGGCCTACGGTGAGGGAAACCGCCGTCGTTCCGGCCTGGCCGCTCGAGTCGGTCACGTTCGCGACGATGCGGTAGGACCCCTGGGCTCCGGGGGAGCACGTGAGGACTGTGGAGTTCACAGACGGGCAGCCGGGCGGGAGGCCGGAGTACACAACGGAGTACGGGAGTCGGCCGCCCGTGACGTTCAATCGAAGAACGGTCGATGTCCCGAGGTCGAGTTCGCCCGGCGATGCCGTGATCCCACCCACGTCGAGCGAGGGGACAGGCGGCGTCGTGGTGACGTTCACGGGAGCGCAGGCGTTGTGCCAGTGCAGGTTCCATGCCTCCAGGCAGAACGAGTACGCCGTCTGGGGAAGTAGGCCACCCACGGTCTCGGAGCGATTCTGGCCCCACAGGTCGACGACGTTGGTGAAGGGTCCTCCGGCGACCCCCCAGAAGAGCGTGTAGTTGACTACCCGGTTCGCGTCCGAGGCCGGCACGATCCAAGAGAGAGCCACGGTGGTGTCGTTCGGGCGCACGGTGAGAATGACCGGGCTAGGGGGAAGGGTCTCCGCACCGGCGAGACCGGTCGGGAACGGGAACTCCGGCAGGCCCGACTTCCAGGACCACCAGATGGTTCCCGCTACCGTACCCCCGGCGGTCCCCCGGATCGGACACGTCGTCCCATTGTGTCGACAGTTCACCGACTCGGAAATGATCGAGTAACTGGTGTTCGAGAAGAGCCCCTCGACGGCCGCGGGGTTCTGGGACGACTCTCGCAATGTGCTTCCATACCCCGGGAGGTCGTAAGTGAGGTTCGACTCGAGAAACCGGCCCGAGCTCGGCTCAAAGAGCCAGGAGTTGTTGTCGAAGAGTCCGTTCCAGATCCCATTGAACATCGGCCCATCGGACACGACCGTGGGGCGGTGCTCGGACGACCAGGTGTTCGGCGGGACCGAGTCGTCCGGCCAGTGCCCGAACGTTTGGTCTGCGTAGGTGAGGTAGGAGCCGGTCAATTGCCCCGAGCGGTCGAGATTGAACCGCTGCGTCAGCACCGGCCCGCCGCCCATCAGCTCGGAGACTACGAGGGTGTGGGCGGTCACGTTCGTGTACATTCCGTTCACGCCGTTCACCGTGAACTGACTCGCGAAGGTGGTGGTGTACACGGGAACGAGGCGGGTCCCCGGAGCGGGTCCCTCGAGACGGAGCTGCTGGATGTGGTCCCCGGAACTTCCGTCGGCCTCGATGTTGAAGAACGAGTTGTACTGCGGGATCCAGTAGTTGTTGTTCGCCTCGAAGTAGGAGAGCGTTCCTAGGTTCCACTCCGTGTTGTTCCAGAGATTGTAGCCGACGAGGCTGGAGCCGTCCCCCATGAGAACGGCGACGGAGGAGTTCCCGTCCTCGCCGATGAGATTGAGCTGCGTGTTGGACGTCAGCGCGCTGATCGGGACCGAGAGAAACGTGTGGTTGAACGTCCGCCCCGTCGTCGTGTTGATCGCGAACAGGCTCGGGTGAGTCGCCGAGGAGCAATCCGACGAGCACCCGAACTCGTAGACGTACGACCCGTCCTCCGTGATCCAGTCGGTGTTCTCGATCCCCTGGTAGTCCATCAGATCGTCGTAGAGGTACCGCCAGTAGCCCACGTCTTGGACGGTCTGGTTGGAGAACCAAAAGTGGACCAGGCGCCCGGTCGCGTTCACGTAGTAGACCCCATCGTCCGTCCACGACAGCAGGGGACACTGCGTCCCGTAGACACCGCTCCCGCACGGACCCTGGGCGTTGCAGTTCGACGCGTATCGGGAGAGATTGTTCCAGTCCGGAAGGACGAACGTCGCGTTACCGAACGTGATCCACGGGTAGCCGAGGAGGTTCACCGTGAGATCCGACGACGTGACGGTCACCGCGGACCAGTCGCCGCCCCACGAGGTGGTGTTGTTGGCGTAGACGAAGTAGTACCCCGGGGGAACGAGCACGGAGTAGAACCCGCTCGAATTGGTCGTGTTCGCGGCGACGTAGGGGCACGTGGCGACCGAAGCGATCCCGCTGCAAGGTCGTCCCACCACGGTGACGGCGACGCCCGCAACCGGCCCGCGGGCCGCCGAGGCGGCCGTCACCGTCCCGTTGATCCAGTACGAGCTCCCGCTGTAGGGTACCTCTCGCGTCGACGGTCCGTGGCCCGTCGGGCCGAACAGGAGAGGGACGGGACGAGGGGACGTCGCGAAAGGGTTTCCGGCAACGAGCGAGCCCGTCGCCAGAGGACAACCGCTCAGGAAGAGCCCGACGCCCACCGCGACGAGGATCGATACCCTCGTCCCCCGGAAGATCCGCGGCCTCGCTCGCGTCACAGCAGGAAAACGCGAGACCATCCAAGAGCGGCACTTCAACGTTCGGTTTCGGATTATCCGGCTCGCGCGGCCTCCGAGGGTCCGTCGAGTCTTCTCCCAGCGGGAACGCACCCGCTCTCGTCTGGACGAGACCCACGGGCACGCGGAATCTCTCCCCCCTGGCGGGGCCGATGATCGCTCAGGCTGTCCGATACCCCCCCGTTTGGCGCTAGAACGTTTAACATTTGGTCGGTGAAAGGGATGGATGAACCTCGTCCGATTCATCTATCGGCCACCTGAGCGTGAGCATGTGTCCGCCGGACGCCACCAAAACGAAACTCTCACACAATATCTAAATAATCGTTGATTCGTGTTAAACGGCGTGAGACCTGCCCGCTCGACAGTTCCCGCGGACCGGTTCCTCGGAGTTCGGTTGACCTTCGAGGAACTCGAACAGCTCGATCAGTTCCGGGAACGGTCGGGGGCCCCGACCCGGTCCGATGCGATTCGCGCGCTCGTGCGCGCGGCCGAACGGATCGCCTCCGAGACGCCCGAGCTTCCCCCTACGGTGCAGGGGGAACTCGAGCAGCTCGTGGAGGATGGACTGGCGCGCGACCTTCCGACGGCGCTCGGAACGGTTGTCACGCTGGGGCTACAGGAGTTCGCCCGGGTCTACGCCGAACGGCTGCCCGCCCTGCGGCGAGCGGCTCGCGAAGGCGCGGACCGCCGGGCCTCTCGTCGGCGGGCCGATCGCGAGGGACGGAGGCTCCTCGACCCCTAGGCCTCCCGCGGTGGAGTGGTTGCAAAAATGCAGACGTTGGGGATTGCGTGGAGCGAGAGGAGCGGATTCATTTGCCGACTGTGCCGTCAGGACGCCAAGCATAATGAGGTGCTGCACATCTCGTTCTGTCCCGTCCACGGATTGTCGTCCCCGTTGGATGCGCTGCCGTGGCGTCCGGAGGCTCGAGTTCCACGCGGCTCTACACCCGTACCGGTGACCGCGGAGAGACCGGTCTCGCCGGCGGTGTCCGCCTAGCGAAGGACGCCCCACGGATCCGCGCGTTCGGGTCGTTCGACGAGGTCGGGGCCCAGCTGGGCCTCGTCCTGGCCACGCTCGACCCGGGCGCGCAACCCTATCGGGCCGTGCTCGAACGGCTCCAGCATGAGCTGTTCATCGTTCAGGCGGAGCTCGCCGCCGCGCCCGGGGGCCCCCCGCCGGCACATTCGATCTCCCAGCGACACGTGAACCGACTCGAGTCGGAGATCGACCAGTTCACCGCGATGGTGGACCCGATGCGCTCGTTCGTCCTTCCCCGCGGCCACCCCGCCGGCGCGCAGCTTCACGTGGCGCGCACGCTGGCCCGGCGCGCCGAACGCGAACTGGTCGCCCTCCACCGCGAGGAACCCGTGCCGCCACCCGTCCTCGAATGGGCGAACCGGCTGGGGGACCTCCTCTACGCAATGGCCCTTGCACTGAATCGGTTCCAGGGGTTCGTCGAGACGCCGCCCGACTACACGGTCTGAACGGTCGCGCCGATGGAGGTCGGAGTCGTCGGCAAGCCCAACGTCGGTAAGTCGACCTTCTTCAACGCGCTCACGCTCCTTGACGTCCCGATCGCGCCGTATCCGTTCACCACGGTCACTCCCAACCGCGGTGTCGCGGCGGTCCGGGTCCCGTGCCCTCACACCGAACGCGGGCGACCGTGCGTTCCCGGAAACGCGAAGTGCGTCAACGGGACGCGCTGGGTCGGGGTCAACCTTGTGGACGTCCCCGGACTGGTTCCCGGCGCTTCCACCGGCCGAGGCCTCGGCCACCAGTTCCTCGATGACCTCCGTGCGTCCAACGGGTTCCTGCAGGTCGTGGACGCCTCGGGGGCCACGACGGCGGAGGGTGTCATCGCCTCAGCGGGGTCGGTCGACCCGGCGGACGAGGTGATCTGGCTCCACGACGAGCTCATCGAGTGGGTCACCGAGATCCTCGGGAGGGACTTTGAGCGGCACGCCCGTTCGGTCGAGCTCGAGGGTACCAAGGTCGAGGAGTTCCTCCAGGCGCGGCTCACCGGCCTCGCGATCACGCCCGCCCAGGTGGCGCTAGCTCTGCGGACCGTCCCGGTCGACCGGGCCCGTCCCTCCACCTGGACCGCGTCGGACCGACGCCAGATCGCCGCCGGGCTCCTCGAGCATTCGAAACCCAGGCTCGTCGTGGCCAACAAGTGCGACCGCTCGACGCCGGAAAGCGTGCGGGCTCTCGGGGAACGAGTGCAACCTCTTCCAACCGTTCCTACCTCGGCGGAGGCGGAGCTGACCTTGCGACGGGCCGCCCGGGCGGGATTGGTGGAGTATGTGCCGGGGGCTCCAGCGTTCCAGGTCCCAGACACCGCGAGGCTCTCGCCGGCACAACGTCACGCGCTGGACGAGATCCAGCAGATCCTCGGCCGATGGGGCTCGACCGGCGTCCAGGCGGCCCTCGAAGCCATGGTGTATGAGCGGCTTCGATACATCGTCGTGTTCCCGGTGGAGGATGAGACCCACTGGACCGATTCGAAGGGACGGCTCTTGCCGGACGCATTCTTGGTTCCGGCCGACACGCCCGTCCGGGATGTCGCCTACCGGGTCCACACCGAACTCGGGGAGAATTTCATCCGGGCGATCGACGGGCGGACCCACCGCGCGCTCTCCGCCGACCACCCGCTCACGGCGGGGGCGGTGGTGCGGATCGTAGCCCGGCGCTAGGAGCCCCCTTCGGCACGACGAGGTCGGTGCCGGCCGGGTCCGCGCGCACGACGTACGCCGCGCCTCCGGCCCGCTGCACGCGTCGCGTCGCCTCCGCCTCGCGTCCACTCCGGACGAGGGCGACGATCGATCCCCCCGCGCCGGCCCCGGTGAGCTTCGCCCCCTCCGACACGGGCCGCACCGCGTCCAGGAGGGCCTCCAGCCGGGGGTGGGAGACTCCGACCTCCCGCAGGAGGGCGTGGTTCCGGTCGAGGAGGGGACCGATGGCGGCGCGGTCCTCCCGCGCGACCGCCTCCACGCCGAGCGTGGCCACCTCTCGGAACTGCTCCAGCAGGCGGGAACCATCGGGCTCCGAGAGCCGGCGCTCGACAGCGCGTACGGCGTCGGCGGTGCTCCGGGGCACTCCCGAGTAGGCGACGAGCCAGACCCACCCGGGGTCGGTGACCCGTCGCGCGGTCCACCGGTTCGACCCGTCGCTCAGCTCCCAGAGGAGCGCCCCGCTCCCGGCATTGACCGCCACATACCCGCCGCCGACGACCGCGGAGGTGTCCCCGGGGCTCCCGACGCCCTGGGCAGCGCGTTCGATGGCGAAGCTGTGCTCGGCGAGCAGGGAACGCTCGACCCCGCCCCGAACCGCCGATAGGCCCGCGGCAAGGGCCGACGTGAACGCCGCCGACGACCCGAGCCCCGCGGCCCGGGGGATCCGGGAGACGACCTCCACGTTGAACGCTCCGTACGCGTCATCCCAGAGCCGCTCGCGAGCCGCCTTGAGATACGGGTGGGCGCTCGCCGCCTCGGTCGATCCGTTGAGGCGATAGTCGGGAGACGGAGTGATCCCGAGCTGCAGGGGAAGGTCGATCGCGAGCAGGAGCTCCGGTTCTCCCCGGACGACGGCGTGCTCCCCGAAGAGGATGCACTTGCCGGGAGAGCGGCTCGAGACCGGCAATCCGCTGGCGGCGATGGCGTCGTTCATGAAGGGCCTGGCTCCCGACGCGCTCGACGCACTTCCTTCCCTCGGGCGCGGGGGACGATCTCGTGGGTCGCCCCCTCCCAGGCTCCGGCGGGTGGGAGTCCTCCCAGCCGGTCGAGGACGATCGCGAGCGCGGCTACCTCGCTGTGCGGCTGATGCCCGACCGCGACGTTGAACGTGGCCAGTCGGTACAGATCCGCCGGCACCTTCGCCCCTCCGACCACGACGAGCAGCGGGCGCTGCCGGTCGATCCGGGGGATCACGGCATCGAGCGGCTCTCCGTACATCGTCAGATGGAGCACCGTCCCCTCGAACTTCCGGAGGAGGCCTCGCCAGTCTCGGACCCCATCGACCTGGAACTTTCCCCCCCAGCGTTCAGTCACGCGGCGCAGACGGTCGGCGAGGGCGGGGTCGGGGGGCTCGAGGAACAATCCCGCCGCGCCCAGCGCGCGGGCGGCCAGGGCCACGTGCGTCGTGAGCCGCGGATCCCGGCCGGCGCGATGCCCGAGCCGGAGGACGCGGATCTCCGGGGCGCTAGGTCTCCGCGGGCGGGGCATGGAATCGCTCGATCCGGTGGCCCCGATACTCGAGCTTGTCGGACCGCTTCACGAGCCCCTTGAGGCGGGTCGCCGTCATCCCCAGCTCTTCGGCCACGTCGGAGAAGAATCGGCCGGCATCCCCCACGGCATCGTAGATCCGCTTCTCGAGCTTCTCGTACTCCTTCGGGCTCATGCTGGCGATCGCCAGGATCTCGCTGACCTCCTGGAGCGGGGCGGTCGTGTTGATGTTGATGGTCGAGTAGTAGAAGTGGTAGCTCTTGTCCGGGGTGCGACGCCCCTCCCGCGCCACCCAGCGGGTGTCGATGAGCTTCAGCTTCTCGAAGAAGTTGAGCGCCTTCGTCCCCTCGCTGCCGAACTCCCGCAGAACATCGTCCTCGGTGAGCCAGCTGTCGGCGAGCCGCTGGACGAGCTTCAGCTTGAGCGGGGTATCGACGGCCCGCAGGATCGGAACGAGCTCGCTGACGTCGTTGACCACCTTGATCCGATGCATCGCGACCCGTCCCTACCTGGATGACCCTGCCGCATCGAAGAGCGCCCGACGATACCGACCCCACCGGTCCTGCGGCGAGAAGCGCGCGGGATGCGGGGTCCGCGTCGCCCCACGGCACGAGGGGCAGACCTCGGACAACGTGTACTTCTGACAGCTCCGGCAAACGTGGAGGATCGATTCGGTCATGCGCGAACGAAGTTCCCCTGGCCCCCGGCCTGCTTGATGGCGGCCAGCGCAGCCTCGGTCGCGTGCTTGAGGAGCTCCTCCGCATGCTTGTACTGAGTGCCCGAGACCACGACGCGGTACCGCGGCGCGCCCACGTACTGCACCAGGATCGCGTCGGGGTCGACCGCCTCCGCCGCGGCCAACGCGGCCCGGACGTGTTCGACCCCATCGGGGGCCGAGTCGGAGATCTCGAGCGTCCCGTGGACGGTCACGTGCGGCGGGACCAGGTTCTCCTGGGCGATCTTGCCGAAGGCGCTCACCCACGAGGCGCGCCCATGGTCCTTCTGGAACTTCTTCGGGTCCGCGCTCGCCGCTTCGAACGCCGCGAACAGCGACCCGTACTTCTCCACGAGGGAGTCGGCGAACTGCGTTTCCGCGTCCTCGACGCTGAGCTTGAGCTGAGGCGCGACCAGACCCAGGAGCCGAAGGGCCCGCTGCTCGTTCTTCCAGCTCTGGACCTTCTCGCGACGCTGATGGTCGTTGATCCGCTTCAGGGACAGGTCGACCTGCGACTTCGCCGGATCGACGCGCAGGACCCGCGCCACGATCTTCTGGCCTTCGCGGATGTGGTCCCGAATGTACTTGACCCACCCGGTCGCGACCTCGGAGAGGTGGATGAACGCCTCCCGGTTGGCGTACTCGTCGAGCGTGACGAACGCGCCGAAGTTCCGGATGGAGGTCACGGTGCCGACGACCAGTTCTCCCTCTTCGGGGAGCTCTCCCCGGAGCGGCATCGACGATGGCCCCCGGTCAGCCCGTCACGACGCGGACGAACTCTCCTCGAAGGTGGGCCTTCCCCCCGGTGGGGGTGGCGAGCGTCGCTCCGCAGACCGCGCAGTTCACGGTCGTCGCCGGTCGGCTGAACACGGTCTGCTCACCCGAGCAGTCCGGACACTTCACGACCCAGAATGGAGCGGGCGTGGACATGGTATCTAGCGGTGCTCCACGAGCTCGAGCTGGCTCGCACGCCAGCTCGGGGGCTGGACCGTGTACTTGCACTTCTTGCATCGGTACTTGAGGTAGACCCGGCGGACCGCCTTCGCCCGCCCCTCGGGCTTCGGCCGCGGGAATCCCCCGTAGCCGGACGTGGCCCGCCGGAACCGGCGCTGCCCCCACGCGAGCTCGGAGGCGGGGCGCTTCTTGCCCTTCTCGACTTCATGCTCCGTGTGCACCTTGCACTTCGGGCAGTACGTCGAGACGACCTTGGGGTAATGCATCGGGCGCTCGCGAGACGCGATTCATATATAGGCTTAGGGGAGATTTGCGGCGCGTCGAGGAGATCTCTCTCGCCGCGGGTCGCGGATGGCCACAGATTTCTCGCGTCGTCGGCGTCGAGCGCCGGGAGCGCGGCTCCCGGCGGCGCGCGAGCCTGAACCTTTATGTAGGCATGCCTTCTCGGCGGCCCCGCTCCGAGGGGAATTCCGATGGCGGACCGCACCTCAATCGAGGTCGTGAACGAGGCGCTCGAGAAGGCACCTCCCCGTAAGCTCACGGAGTCCGTGGAGCTCGCGATCAATCTCAAGGACCTCGACCTGTCGGTGCCCAAGAACCGGATCGAGGACGAGGTCACCCTGCCGAACGGCCGGGGCCGACCCGTGCGCGTCGCGGTGTTCGCGTCGCCCGAGATGTGCCAGAAGATCCGTAGCGTGGCCGACCAGGCGATCGATCCCTCCGGGCTCGACGAATTGCTGAAGGACAAGAAGCGCGCGAAGAAGCTCGTCGAGGAGACCGACTTCTTCCTCGCGGAGGCCCCGCTCATGCCGACGATCGGTAAGCGGCTGGGAGTCGTACTGGGTCCTCGCGGAAAGATGCCCCGCCCGGTGCCGCCCGGCGGAGACCCGACGAACCTCATCTCGGCGCTCAAGCGCTCGGTCCGTGTGCGCTCGAAGGGAAACCGCACGTTCCACACCGCCGTCGGCACCCGCACGATGCCGGCCGAACAGATCGCCCAGAACGTCGACGCCGTGCTGACCCGCATCGTGGGAAAGCTCGAGCGGGGGCGAACGAACATCGAGTCCGTCTACCTCAAGACCTCCATGGGTCCGTCCATCCGGCTGTGGTGACAGGAGGGTCGATGCCAGGTCGAGGAACCGTCCGCCCCGAGAAGCTGGCGCGCGTCGGGACGCTGAAGGATGAGCTCCTGGGGCACCCGATGGCCGCCCTTGTGGGGATCCGGGGCGTACCCGCCGCCGCCCTGCAGTCGATGCGGCGGGAGCTGCGCGACCGCGGGCACCCAATCCTGGTGGCGCCCAACAGCGCGCTCCGCCACGCCATCCAGTCCGCGTCCGAGGAGCGCCCCGCCCTGAAGCCCCTCCTCGAGCACCTCAGCGACCAGACCGCCATTCTCACGGCCGAGGGAAACCCGTTCTCGCTCTTCCTGGAGCTCGCCCGGACGCGCTCTCCGACCCCGGCCCGCGGCGGGGAGCTCGCGCCGAACGACATACTCGTCCCCGCGGGGACCACGAGCTTCAAACCCGGCCCCATTGTCGGGGAACTTCAGCACGCCGGGTTCCCCGCGGCCATCGAGAAGGGCAAGGTCGTCCTGAAGAAGGACACGCTCATCGTGAAGGCCGGCGACCCGATCTCCCGCGAGGTCGCGGGGATGCTGACTCGGCTCGACATCTTCCCGCTCCAGGTCGGCCTCCAGCTGCGCGCTGTCGTCGACGGGGACGTGTTCTACCCGCCGTCCATCCTCAGCGTAGACCTGGACGCTCGCCGGGCCGAGTTCGCCCAAGCGCATCGTCGCGCGCTCGGACTCGCGGTCGAGCTCGCCTATCCGACGCGCGAGTCGACGCCGATCCTGCTCACCCGCGCGCACCGCCGGGCCCTGCTCGTCGCGGTGGCGGCGGGCTACACCACGCCCGAGACGATCACCCCGATTCTGGCCCGCGCCATGCGGGAGGCGAGAGCCGTCCAGGCGCTTGCCGAGAAGACGAACTAGGAAGGTCCACTGAAACGGTCCCGAGAGGAGTGAACGAAATGGAGTACGTGTACGGAGCCCTGCTGCTCAATGCCGCCGGAAAGCCGATCGATGAGAAGGGCCTCAGCCAGGTCCTTACCGCCGCGGGCGTCGCCCCGGACACCGCCCGGGTGAAGGCGCTCCTGGCGTCCCTTGAGGGCGTCAATCTGACCGAGGTCCTCGCGAAGGCCGAGACGTTCGCCGCACCCGCGGCGGCGCCCGCGCCGGCCGCCGAGAAGGACGGCGACGCGATCGACGACCTGAAGCGCAAGCTCGATGAGCTGCAGGGCCAGCTCGCGGAACTCAGCAAGAAGAGCAGCTAGAGCATGGCCGATCCGGCTCCTCCGCCCTATGCGGCGCGGCGCGTCATGTCGCCGTGCAAGAGCATCTGCATCATGGATGCCAAGAGCGACATGTGCATCGGCTGCAAGCGCACGATCGCCGAGATCGCTCGCTGGCCGATGATGGACGACGACGAGCGCCGCACGGTCGTCGATTCGCTGAAGGCC
>DASQHP010000038.1:0-5069 GCA_035632035.1 Thermoplasmata archaeon
GAGCAGGACTTCCGGGCGCTGAGCGACCTCTTCGAGGGGATCAACCGGCGCTGGGGGACCGAGATGACGTTCTGCCTCTATCCGGCCAAGGAGTCGAATCGCGAGATGGTCCTCAACGTCCGCGGGTCGCCCCTGGCACCCGCCGAGATCGACTGAAGCCGCCCGCTAGGCGATCTCCAGCACCAGCTGGCCGCCTTCGACCCGCACGGGGTACGAGCGAACCGGCTTGATCGCCGGGCCCCGCCGGACCTCTCCGGTGCGCACATCGAAGTGGGATCCGTGCCATGGACAGTTCACCACGAACTCCTGGACCGCTCCCTTGTCGAGCGGACCTCCTACGTGCGTGCACTTCGCGTCGATCGCGTAGAGCTGGCCGGCGACGTTGAACACGGCGATCTCGCGGCCCTGGGTGGAGACCCGGACGGCCGCACCGGGTGGAGGGACCGCCACTCCGGGAACGGGAACGCTCGCCATCGCGGTCCCCACGTCTCCGGGGCTCATAGGTTCCCGGGGACCGGGAAGGCCGCCCACCGACCCGGCGTCGTGTCCAAGTCAAGGTTTATCCGCCCGGCCGTCCGGGAACAGACTGTCCTCGGCGCGAGGCGGGAAAGGGCAGGTACGGCCGGTCGGGCGAACCACGGAAAGCCGGGTGCGCGGCGCACCCGCCGGAGGTCCGACACGTGGCGCTAGATTCGGGGGACATCGCCTGGGTGATCACGGCGACGGCGCTCGTCATGATCATGACCCCCGCTCTCGGGTTCTTTTACGGCGGGCTCGTCCGACGCAAGAACCTGGTCGCCACCATCGTCCAGTGCCTTGCGATCTTCTCGGTCGTGAGCCTGGTGTGGGCGCTGTGGGGCTACACGCTCACGTTTGGCCCGTCCGTCGGCGGCCTGATCGGCAACCTCTCGAAGCTCGGCCTCATGAACGTGGGGGCCATGCCGAATGACTCCTACTCGTCGACGATCCCCGAGCTCCTCTATTTCGCATTCCAGCTCAAGTTCGCCGCGATCACCCCGGCGCTCATCATCGGCGCGTTCGCGGGCCGGGTCCGGATGAAGTCGCTGCTGCTCTTCATCGTCCTCTGGACCACGCTCATCTACGTTCCCATCGCCATGTGGATCTGGAATCCCGGCGGATGGCTCCACCAGATGGGAGTCGTGGACTTCGCCGGCGGGCTGGTCGTGCACACCTCCGCCGGTGTTTCCGCGGTCGCCGCCGCCCTCGTGATCGGCCGTCGGAGCGACGCCGAGCCTCGCGAGGTCCGGCCCAACAACGTCCCGTACGTGATCCTGGGCACGGCCCTCCTGTGGTTCGGCTGGTTTGGGTTCAACGCCGGCAGTGCCCTTGCCGCGAACTCGGTCGCGGTCAACGCGCTCGTCGTGACGAACCTCGCGGCCGCCGCGTCCGGGGTCAGCTGGATGCTGATCGACTGGCTGCGGCGCGGCCGGCCGTCGGCCGTGGGAATGGCCGTCGGAGCCGTATGCGGGCTCGCGGCCGTCACGCCGGCGTCGGGCTATGTCGGCCCTGCCGGCTCTCTCGTCATCGGCGTGGTCGCGGGCGTCATGTGCAACTTCGTCGCGAACTGGCGCGCCCGAACCCAGCTGGATGATTCCCTCGACGTGTTCGCCTGCCACGGCGCGGGCGGGATGTGGGGGACGATCGCGACGGGTCTCTTCGCTTCGACCATGGTGAACGCCGCGGGACCCAACGGTCTCATCTTCGGAGACGCCCACCAGCTCGCCGTCCAGCTGTTCGGCGTGGTGGTGGTCGCCGCCTTCGCCTTCGTCGGCTCCTACGTGCTCCTGCGGGCGATCAATCTCTTCTCGCCGCTCCGCGTTTCCCCGAGCGAGGAAGGCGCGGGCCTCGATCTCGCCGAGTTCGGCGAAGAGGCGTATGAGGCGGGGCCGGGAGAGGTCCCACCGATTCCCGCGGCCGCCAAGTGAGGGAGCCCGTCGAACTTCTGCCGGGCGGCTAGAGGCCCAAGCTAGTCCCGAGCAGGCTGAACGCCTTTCGACCCCGGTCCGAGGTGAACCGGATGTTGGGCGGGGTGGCCCGCGGGGTCTCGTTACTGCGGCCGGCGTGGAGCACGCCCACGAGCTCTTCCTGGGTCCACTTCACGATCACATCGGGGCGTTCGGTCACGTCGGGGACGGCGGTCACGCTCCCTTCCAGCTCCAACCGCAGGACCGCGCTTTCGGACTCCGTCTCGAATCGCCACGATTGGGGGAGCAGTTGCCGAAGGGGCTTCGAGTCCGGCTCCGAGAGCATCCTGCGGAGCCGAGCCGAAAGCTGCCCGCCCGCGACGGAGAGTGCATCCGCCAACTGACCCATTCGATGCCCTCGTCTCCGGAACCGGGCCGAAGTAGATAAGGCGCTCCCGGTCGCCCGCTCAACGGACGCCGCCGACGTTCCGTGCAGCCGCGTTGCCGGTCTCGGGCTTCTCCACGGCTTGGTCCTCGGCCGCCGGCCTTGAGGTCCACCGGCTTCACGGACGGGGATCCCGGCCACGGCCGGGAGAGAGGCGGTCTTGCCAGGGTCGACAGTCCGGCCCGGGAAAAGAAGGGAAAGGGTTGGTCGGTCGGCGCGTGGCGCTAGGCTCTGCGACGTTCGCGGTAGAGCTCCACGCCGAGCAGCACGGCCCCGATTCCCACCAAGATCGCTACGAGGAGGAACGGATCGAGTCCTCCCCCGCTCGGGTGCGCTCCGGTCGATGATGTCGGACCGTTCGCAGAGGTGCCCGGCGTCGAGACGCCGGGAGCCGGCAGCGTGGTCGTTGCCGGGGCTCGGACGGGCTTGGAGGGCGTTCCCGCCGCACTGACCTGGGTCCGAGCGCTGGAGCCCGACATCGGCGCGGTCGAGATCGACCCCGAGCTTCCGACTCCGGCCGGAGCCGCGAGTGGCCATCCAGAGCCGCCCACCACCGCGGACGACCCCGACGTCGGGAGCGTCGACGGACGGGCCACGAGCGCAGAGGATCCTCCCGAGGCGACCGGGGCGGCGGCCGGAGCCGGCGCCGATGGCAGGACGACGAGCCCATCCCAGAGCTGGTAGCCGACCGCGCTGCCGCTCGAGGGGGTCGCCACCACCTCGAACCCGGTTCCGGTCGTCCCGTTGGGGAAGATCACGGTCTCGGATCCAGTCACGAGGAACGAGAATCCCACGCTGGCCGTCGTGTTCAATGAGGCGGCGCCGGAGTGGAAGGCGCTCACGTTCGTCGTGCCGTTGCCGGCCGCCGTCGCCGCGGCGTAGGCGGCCCATCCCGTCACGGTGGCGGAGGTGGTGGCGTTCCAGCTCTTTCCGACGTAGAGCGGGGCCTCCGATATCGGAAGGGCCGGGGAGAACGCGATGGAGACGTTCTCTGCCATCCACCCTACGGCCACGGAAAAGGCGGTGCCGTAGCGGACCGTGGTCGAGCCGTTGGCGTCGGTGGAGATGGAGGGCCAGTGGGCGGCGACCTCGCTCGCGTTCATGGCGGTGACGGCCTCGACGTGCTCGTTGACAAGGCCGAGCGTGCCGTTCGCGACCGTGTAGTTCGCGAAGGCGACCTCGACGGAGACCGCCTTGATGGAGACGGCGACCGCGCCGGTCTGGTTCGAGAGGGGGACCGGGCTCCCGGGAGCGTAGGTTCCCGCCGACGGAAGGTCGCCCGCCACGACGACGACCCCTGAGACGTTCGCGAGGGCCGCGGCCTGGGCTTCAACGTACCGGGACCCCGTGGTCGGTGCGCTCGCGTTCACGACGGCGAACGCGCCGTACTCCGCATGGAGCTGCTGGACCTCGGCGACAACCCCCACGGCTCCGGACAGGTTGCCCGACGAGAGGTTCAGGAGGTCACTGTACGCCCCGATCGTCTCGGCCTGGTAGGTGGCGTTGGCGAGAGCCCCCCACGCCCACGTGCCCGTGGGTGGGGCGGCCGGGGCGCCCGCCGCCGGGGCGGCGGCCGCGCTCGCCACGACGGGGATCGCGACCAGGGCGAGTCCCACCATCGCGGCCAGGAGGCCGCTCCATCGCCATGTTCGCGGGCGGTGTTCGTTCGGCGCTTCGTCGTCGCTCGGTCCGTTCGGGGATGTTTCGGTCGGAGTCATCCGATCACCGAGCTGGAGGAGCGCCCCCCAGGGGGTGTCCCTCCGAGAACGACCCCGCCGGCCCAATCGTTCGGAGGGGTTTATCTACCCCCGAACCCGAGAACCGGTGATGTACCCGCCGACCGGACTCGAGGACCCGATCTCGGCGATCTTCGACCTATCCGACCGCGTGGCCGACATGGCCCCCACGATGCGCCGGATGTACCGGTACACCGCGACGGTGGTCGTGCTGTTCCTCGTGATCATGATCGTTCTCCTGTTCGTGGGCCTCGCGGCCAACCTGTTCTTCGCCCTCCTCGCGCTGGCGGCCATCGTCTTCGGGGCGATCGCGCTCAGCCTTCTGCGCGAGACCGACCGGTTCTACCAGGTGTTCCTGGAGCGGCACCGGTCCATCAAGCTCCTTCAGGACGCGGAACCGTCCCCGAAGGTTCCCGCGGGCCCGACGCCCGTGCAGCGGCTCGCCCGCTACCTGGTCCAGTCGAACGCGCGGCTCGCGGCCGTCGTCTCGGCCCACCCCGAGTACCTCCGCTACCGGGTCAATCTCGACCCGCAGGGGAGCACGCTCCCCTTCGACCTCGTACTGCGTACTCCCTCTCCGATGGGGAGCCGCGTCCTCGGCTGGGGGGAGCCCGGATTCGCGGTCGTGGCCCGGCTCGGACCTGAGAACCCGACGCTGTCCGACCTGGAGCGGTTCGGAGCGGACGTGGCGGCCTACTCTCGGAAGACCGCGACCCGCGTGGTCCGGGCGATCCTCGTTCGGGTCGGAGGGGGCTCGCTGCCCGAGCCCGTGTACGACTACGCGGTGGGCCACCCGCTCGAGCTCCGCCGGGGTCGGGTGACCCTCGAGGTCGTCTCCGAGCTTCCCGACGGAACGTACGACTTCGTCCCCCACGTCCTGGGTGTCCCGTAGGGAGGCGGCTGCACCGCCCGGAGGAGCCACGGTGACGGGTCGGCCCTATCGGGGCTACCGGGTCTACGCCT
>DASQHP010000039.1:0-2715 GCA_035632035.1 Thermoplasmata archaeon
CCGTCCCACCGGAAGATACCCCGGTAACGCCCCACTTTCAGCGTCCACAAATCCCGCCCACCCTCCAGCTGGTGAGTCGGCCATCTGCCCGGCAGTCGGAGTCTCTCGACTGCGTCCAGCTCGACCAGGAGGGCGTCAAACGAGTTCCGGATCCCGCCGGGCAGCCGCCGGAACGAGGCGATGGCTTCGGGCGTGAAGGTTACCCGAACCATCTAGGGATTCGAGAGACCAAGCTTCGCACGGACCGAGGAGTACGGAACCGTTTCGCGGGCGAGCTCCTCCTCCGCCCACTTCAGGAAGCTCTGAGGTGGAACGGCGTCCATTAGCTCCTCCAAGACCTCCGCGTACGTCCGACCCCCGGTCTTGTACAATCGAAGACGTCGTACGACCGAGGTGGGGAGGGTGACGGTTGTGGGAGGGTCAGCGATCATCATCTACGCAATTGGCGCAATTGGTCATAAATGCTCGGGACGGGCCGGGGCCTGCCCCGCCCTCGGTCCCTCGGCGGCTCGACCCACCGCAGGGCGGCCCACCGGTTTCGACTCGCTCGTCGGGCGGTATTCGCCCCGGCTCAGCTTCCACTCTGTTTGAACAGGGAGGCGGTTCGGCTCCCTCGCCCCGAACCTGAACCCTGTACGGACAATCACGTGGTGGCCATGAGCCGTGTAGGGGCTTGATCCCACGATCCAGCTCATGCCAGCCACGCGGACCATCCACCTTGAACCGGTCGACCGCCGGGGCCGTACCTACCGGCAGGGTGGGTTCGATCCATCGAGCTCCCGGGCCGCTTCGCACGCCTCAGGACGAGGATACGAACCCGCGAGCCGCGCGGTGCGTTTCGGTGACCTGGGAGATCGGGAACCCACGGAGGCACGGAAACAACGTAAGTCCGCTTTCGCCGTGGGCGACCCGATGGCGAAGCGGACCTCCCCCCGAGTCTTTCGGGTTCTCCTGGCCGCGAGGAACCTCGAGAGGTCGCGGCGGTTCTATGAACGTATCCTGGGTGTGCGCGGTCGCAAGGTCGCAGAGGGCCGGTACTACTTCGATTGCGGGTCGGTGATCCTGGGGATACTCGACTACTCCGGCCGACCGAAAGCGGATTGGACAACTCCCGCCGAATCGACGTACTTCGCAGTACCCGACGTGGAGGCGATCTACCGGCGCGCTCGCACGCTGCACTGCCTGTCCACCGAGCTGCTGCACGGGGACCCGGAGAGCCCCTTGGGGGAGATCCGCGTCCGGCCATGGGGAGAGCGTTCGTTCTACGTCGAGGACCCGTCGGGGAACTCGCTGTGCTTCGTAGCCGACACCTCGGTGTTCACCGGCACACCCCGCCAGGTCGCCTCGCTCCGGCGGGCTCGATACTCCTGAGGGCCCTCGGTCGCCGCGGTGCAACGTCCGTTACACCTACAATGTGGGGAGGTATGGCCCGCGTGAGGCTCGTATGAAGTGGGTGACCCGAGAGAAGGCCCGCGTCGACCGCATCGCCTGCCCGTGGCTGATCCGCAAGTTCATCGACAAGGACGCCGTGTTCCTCTACGTCCCTAAGGAGAAGGTCGCGGAAGTCGCGAAGAAGGAGGGGGCCATACCCTTCGACACGCCCGGCGCCGAACTCCACCACTACGAAGAGAACGGGCAGGAGTTCGTCAGCTTCGACGCGATCATCCGGAAGTACCAGCTCCGAGATCCGGCTCTCCTGGAGCTCGCCAAGATCGTTCGGGTGGCCGATGGCGGCTCAGGAAAAGAGGTCGAGGCGGCAGGTCTGGAGGCCGCGGCCACGGGGTTCCGGCTGATGGCCAAGGATGATCTCGAGAACCAGCGACTTCAGTTCCCGCTCTACGACGCCCTGTACCGCTACTGTGCGTGGAAGGTCTCGGAGAAGGGCCATCTCGAACACACCGGCTAGTCACCGGTCCGCCTGCCTGCCTTCGTTTGCGCGGAGATGGGACTGAGATGACTCTGACCGAGGTCGCCCGTGTGCGTCTCCCCGCCCACGCCCCGGACGGAGGGTTCGACCACGCCGCCGTCGATCGGACCACGGGGCGACTCTACATCGCCCATACCACGAACGACTCGGTCGATGTGGTCGACCTGAACCGTCGGGAATTCCAAAGGTCGTTGCCGAAGTTGAGCGGGGTGGCGGGAGTCTGGGTGGATGAGCGACGGCGGCTTCTCTTCACATCAAACCGGGGGGAAGACACGGCCAGCCTATTCCGGATCACGGCGACCGGCGAGTCGGAGGTGACCCGAGTCCAGACCGGTAGCCGTCCCAACGGAATGGCGTTCGATCCCGAATCCCAGACCTGGCTCATTGCGGGGGTCGGGAACCCCCAGATCCCCAATGCGCCCCCCACAGTCACCATCGTCAACGCGAACGGGGCGACGGTGATGCATCGGTTCCGAGTGCCGGGGAGGACAAGATGGGCGACGTTCCATCGAGCGACCGGCCGCTTCTACGTGAACATCGCTGACCCGGCCTCGGTCGTATCGGTCGACGTCCGAGACCCGTCGATGCCGAGCAGTGCCATCCCGATCCCCGCGAAGGGTCCGCACGGCTTGGAGCAGGATCCCGACGGTCGGCGGCTCTATTGCGCGTGTGACGAGGGCGTCCTCGTCATCATCGACCTCGAGACGGGAGTGCCCCAGAGGGGTCCGCCCCTCGCCGGTGGCCCAGACGTGCTTTGGATGAACCCCCGTCTCCGACATCTCTACTGC
>DASQHP010000040.1:0-7442 GCA_035632035.1 Thermoplasmata archaeon
TGACCACCACCCCCGCGATGTCCCCCCTCGGAAACCATCCCGAGACGTCGGGTCGTCCAGGGGTCCGTTCCCCCTTCCCCTCCGCGGCCCCGGCGGCCAGCCATCCGTCGGTAGCGCTGCCCTCGCTCTCCTGGGTCAACGTGTCCTACACCTCGAACTACTTCGGGGGCCCCGCCGAGTACTTCGGGGCGATGGCGTTCGACCCGCTGCTGGGCGAAGTGATCCTGATGGGCGGGTGTGGCTACGTGATCTGCCCGCTCGGGGATACCTGGGGGTACTCCGATGGCTCTTGGTACAACCTGACCTCTTCTCTCGGTACCGCTCCAGCGCCTCGCTACGGGCACATGATGGACTTCGACCCCGCCCTCGGCGGCATCGTTCTCTTCGGCGGGCGCAACCTCACCGGCGTCCTCTACGACACCTGGCTGTTCACCGGAGTATGGACCAACATCACCGGCACCGTCGGCATCCCTGCCGGCGGTAACGCGTTCAGCTCGATGGCCTGGGACCCCGCTCTGCAGGGCGTGCTCCTCGTCAACGGCTGCGCGACCCTCATCTGCACCTCGGAGTGGTCCGGAACATGGCTGCTCAACGCCTCGGGATGGAACATCATCGGGCTCGGCCCGCAAGGGCTCACCTCGGGGACGGCCTACGCGTCCATGGCCTACGACGCGGCCGACGGCTACATGCTGTACTTCGGCGGCTGGAACACCCACAACCAGGTCAACTGGACGTACACCTACTCCGCCGGAGCGTGGACGAACATTACGATGAACGATGCCGGATGCTTCTTCGTCTGCTTCACCGCGCCGGGCCGCTGGCTCGCGGCCATGACGTGGGACCAGCAGGAGGGAGCGATCTTCATGACCGGTGGCGGCAACTCGACGAGCGGTTCATTCTACAACGATAGCTGGGTCTTCGGGCGCGGGACCTGGTTCCCCGCCGACCTGTTCGGCCCGACGGAACCGGCGGCGTACGGACCCGTGGATGGTCAGGCGATGGCCGTCAACAGCACTGGGATCGCCGCCTTTGTGGCCGGGGGCCAGTGCGGGTCCCTCTACTGTCTCTCGAATGACTGGGTCTGGGAGCTGCCGCCCGCCATCGCGAACTACACGGTGACGCCCAATCCCGTGGACGACAACGCCCCCATCACCGTCTACGCCACCGGAGTGGCGGGGTATGGGTCGGGGCCGGTTCAGCGCGCGAACGTCGGCTGGGGGAACTTCTGGTTCAGCACGGCCTTCTCCAACCCGGTCAACTTCACCGTCAACTGGTCGGCCAGCACCTACTACTACTATGGGGCGAACTCCCCCGCGGGCACCTACCACGCGTCGGTGACCCCGTTCGACTGGTTCGACGTCTTCGGTCCGGCCTGGAACTTCAACGTGACCGTCAACTCCAACCTCTCCCTCACCATGGGGAGCCTGCCGAGCCAGGTTGAGGCGGGGAAGGCCGTCAGCTTCAGCGCGACCGCCTCGAACGGGACGGCCCCCTACGCCTACAGCTGGCAGTTCGGGGACAGTCGCACCGGCACGGGCGCTTCGACCACCCACACGTTCACCGCCCCCGGCACCTACGACGTCAACGTGACGGCCACGGACGCGGGCGCGGGGACCAACACAACGAACGCGACCCTCCATGTCCTTCCCGCGCTCTCGGTGACCGCCTCGGCGGGCCTTTCTGCTCTCGACGTGGGAACTTCGGACAGCTTCACCGGAGTGGCGTCGGGCGGGACGGGCACCTACTCCTACTACAACTGGTCGTGGGGAGACGGGGGCGTCGCCCACACCGCTTCCGCGACCCACTCGTACACCACCCCGGGCACCTACCACGTCTCCCTGACCGCCACGGACTCTCTGGGGTACACGGCGGTGCACAACCTGACGATCGTTGTCAACGCGGCCTTGGCGGCCGCGCCGACGGCGACCCCGACTTCGGTGGACACCGGCGCCAACGTGTCCTTCGCGGCGGCGGCCTCCAGCGGGACGGCCCCGTACACCTACACCTGGCAGTTCGGGGACGGTGCGACGAGCTCGGCGGCGACCCCCACCCACAAGTACTCCGCCGCGGGGACCTACACGGTCTCGCTCTGGGTCAACGACTCGGGCGGTGGTTCCGTCCACAAGACGCTCACCGTGACGGTGTCCACTCCGTCTTCGTCGTCCAGCTCGACGCTCGCCGGTCTACCCGTCTGGCTGTGGATCGTGATCGTCATCGTCGTGGTCGCCGCGCTCCTCGGAGCGGTCCTGGCGATGCGCCGCCGGCGCTCTCCGCCCGCGCCACCCTCACCGATGACTCCGCCCGGTGCCACGCCTTCAGCGGCCCCGCCGCCACCGGCGGCCGGCGGCGGACCGCCGCCCGGCGCGATGTGAACCGCTGTAGGAACTCCCGGGAACGACGATCGGCACGCCCCCTAGCGTAGCCGAGGATGGGACCTTCAGAACCGCCCCATACGGCGGAGCGGCCCCCTGCCAGCTCTCCTGTCCCGGCCGGGGATCCCCGGTTCCCCTTTCTGCGCCGCCTCGCGACGCTCTGCTTCGGCGTAGGGATACTGCTCTCGATCGCCTCCCTCTTCGGACCGTGGTACTCCGTCACCGTCTGGAACGGGGCCGACGTGTACCGCGAGACGTTCTACCTCCGTGGAGTGACTCTCTCCGGCTCTCAGGGGGCGACCCCCTACTCGACATCTCTCTCCTACCCCGACGTCTGGCTTCCGCGTACGGGAGAGCTCTATGTCGCGGCGCTCATCCTCGTGGTAGTCGGCGCCGTTCTCATGGGGCTGGTCGCGTACCTCATGCTGACCCGGAGCGGATCCACCCGCCATCGTCGTCTCATTGGGATCGCGGTCCTCGCCGTTCTGGTTGCGGCCGCCGGACCGTGCCTGATCTGGGGAGCCCAGCCCAGCACTATCTGCGCCGACGCGGCGAGCACTCCGGCCCCTCTCGGCTCCCCCTCCAACGGTAGCGCGGCCGCCGGCTCGTGCGACTGGACCATCCCCATTTCCAACGGGGGAGGCAGCGGGCTCACGGCGCACAGCGAGTCGGGCCCCGGCCAGCAGAACTCGTTCGTCGGGTTCGAGACCGGCACGTACTACCACAGCTGGGACGCGTCCACCGGTTGGTTCGCCGCCTTTGCGGGGTTCTTGTGCGCCGTGATGGGGACCTTGATCCTGGTCCGAGCGCTCCGGGCTCCCGGAACCTCGGGCGCTAGCGACGGACCGCGCTGAACTGGCCGGCGTCCACCGGCTCCAGCCCGCCCGCGGTGGGGGACGGTGCGCCCTCCGAATTCTCGGCGGATGCGCTCCTCGCCTCCCAGTCAGGCCCCTGGGTGCGCCCCTCCACGTACTCCTTGAGATGGCACAGAAGCTGCATCCACCCCATGCAATGGTTATACGACTCGTCCATCGCCTTTCGGTCCTCGAGGAGCCCGGCTTCGCGGATCCGGACGTCGGTCGTGCTCGGCCCGACGCGCTCGAACTGGATCTCGACCTGGAGAACCTTCCCGATCTCCGTGTTCTCCCACTCGAACACGATCCGTCGGTCGCGCTCGACGCCCTTCATGTGGACGGCGAACTCTCCCGGTGACTCCTCAAAGCCCCAGAGGAGCGAGGTTTCGTCCTCCATGGGGCCCGAGACCCGCCCGATGGCGAACTGGGTGCGCAGCTTGCTCGGATTGTAGACGGCGTCAAAGACGTCCGACACCGGCTTTTCTATCCGGGTGTTGACTTCGAATCTCAGCTCCACCCAGACTCACCGACTCGAACGACCGTCTGCGGTGGGTGACGTGTCCCCCTTCTTGAACGTACGTCCCGCCTCCGAGCCGGCGGCGGGGGTCGACCGGCCGCCTACGGGGGAGGGAGCATCTGACCGCACCGGTGGCAGTAGGAGGAGATTCGCAGGTTTCCGCTGCCGCAACTCGGACAGAATCGTTCACTGTGGGACAGATGGGAGAACGGCCCGGGGAGGTGCCACATGTGCGAAGGGACGCTGGGCGGCGGTGCGCTCGAGGACGGGTACGGTTGAGCGGACGGCGGGCTTGTGGGGGAGGGGTACGACTGCGCCGGCGGCGGGCCGGCCGCGAACGGGTACGACGGAGCGGGAGGCGGGGGCGGATAGTAGTACCAACGCCGGCCGGAACTGCCGGAGGCCACCAGGACGATCCCGATGATGAGCATCACGAACGCCCCCAGCAGGAAGAAGAAGCCGATCAGGATGAACAGCGTAACCAACCCGATCACCCCGAGGAGAACCGCGCCGACGATGAGCGCGATCCCGGCCTCTTCCGTCACGGCCGCCCCGGCTGAGTGAGAAGGGCCGGTCGGGATAAACACCGCGGGTGCCGAGGGCCGGAAGCGGTCCCACTTGGACTCTCGGCGGAGAACTGGAATCCGATCCGCAGGCGGACCCTTGGCGTACGCCGCCGCTGGACGGCGGCGCGAACCGCCCGGCCCGGGCCCGCCTTCTTCACCGTGGGGGGACCCCACGCTAACGCGCTATCGTTTCATATGCGACTTGCCCATGCCCGTTCGATGCCGCTCTACATGGATACCCACCGGCACGTGAAAGGGGTCACCGCCGCCGCCGTCGCCGATGCGCACGCGAAAGACCTGAAGGTCCAGGGGAAGCACGGCGTGAACTACCGCCAGTACTGGGTCGACGAGAAGGCGGAAATGGTGTTCTGCCTGGTAGAGGCCCCGAATCCCGAGGCGGCCGCGCGTGTTCACAAGGAAGCCCACGGGCTCCTCGCCGACGAGATCCACGAGGTCCACCAGGGGTAGAACACCCCGGGTGGGGGTGTTCCCCCGCTCGGATGGGTCGACGGGCACTATCTTCACCAAGGGGACGCGGACCAGGAGGCGGTGTGACGGGGCCTCGGCTCGGTTACCTGGTCGTACCGCTCGTCGGCTACCATGGCTTCCTCCTGCTCGGAGGGCTCCTGCTCGTCCTCGGCGACGAGCGGGGGTCGGGCTTCGAGCTCGCCTCGGGCGTGGCGCTCATCGCCACGGGCGTCGCGGTCGACGTGATTCTGATCGCGTGGACGCGTAGGAAGCTCCTGATCTCCGCGAGAGGCGCTGCGTCGCTCGAGGCCACCGCAGGGAGGGTAGCGCAGGCAGGCGCCCGCATGTGCGTCGCATGCGCCTCCCGAGGGTCGGGGCTGATCTGTCGAAGGTGCGGTCGTCCGATGGTTCCGACCCGCGTCCGACCCGGGGATCCTTCCGGCGCGGCGGGCTGAACGGTTCGGCCCCGAGCCCTCAATAGGGTCAGCCGAGTCACCGCCGCCCGGCCATGAGTCCCTCGCGCACCATCGCGTTCGCGACCTGCACGAAGTTCCCGGATTCGCCGGAAGATGACCAGCTGGCTCTCCGGTCCCTCCGCGATTTGGGACTCGAGGCCGTTCCGGCGGTGTGGGACTCCCCGTCTGTCGATTGGTCGCGCTTCGACCTTGTCGTGCTGCGGTCGACGTGGGATTACTTCACGAAGCCCTCCGAGTTTCGGGAATGGGTCGACCGCGTCGGCCGAGTGAGCCGACTCCTCAACTCGCCGGCCATGGTCCATTGGAACAGCCACAAGCGCTACCTGGTCGAGCTGGCGGAGCGGGGGACGCGCGTGCCTCCGACCGTCCTGGTCGAACCCGCGGACCGGCGCGCCCTCGCGGAGATCGCTCACGAGAACGGGTGGGCGCGGGTCGTGGTGAAGCCGGCGATCGGGGGGAACGCCTACCGGCTCCGGGTCTTCGATTCTGGAGAGTTCGAGGAGGGGACGTCCGCGCTCCGAGAGCTCCAGAGATCGGGCACCGCACTCGTCCAGCCCTTCCTGACGGGCGCCGGCCGCCGGGGCGAACGGTCCCTCGTGTACTTCGATGGCCAGTTCAGCCACGCGGTCGAGTACGCGAACGTGCTGAACCAACCGAATCGGAGCCCGCGTCCGGTCGAGGTGCCGGTGGTCGAGCGGGTGAGTGCAGAACGAATCCTGGGCGAGCTTCCGGAAGTTCCGTTGTACGCGCGGTTCGACTACCTGCCGGACGAGAACACGGGATGGTTCCTGGGGGAGCTCGAGCTCATCGAGCCGGAGCTCTTCTTGCGGAGTGGCCCGCACCTTGCTGACCGATTCGCTTCCGCCATCTTGAGTCGACTCTCCGGCGCGGTCCGAGGGAAATGAGCCCGATGACAGGATCTTCGGACCACGCGCGCCGGTACGAGCGAACTCGGTCGCGAATCACACTGTTTCCGGGACCGGTTTCTGCGCTGCGCACACGAAGTAGGGACCTCCCCACAGCCACCGGGTTTCGATGAGCGGCGTGAGCCGGAGAAGGTCGTCCCACGGGCTTCGGTCGGGGTCCCCCAGAACCCCGTACCGGCGGGCCAACTCCGCATACGGGCGGAGGAGAGGGCTGCGAGCCCCCGTACCCAGATTCGCGTCGAGGACGACCAGCCGACCCCCGGGCTTCAGGCCTCGCCAGACATGATCCAGCACCGCGCGATGGCTCGGAATGACCGAGTACGACAGACTGAACAGGAGCGCGTCGAGGGGTTCGCGGAACCGGTACTCGAGAGCGTCGCCCAGAGAGAGGGTCACGTTCGACGCCGACCGGGCCGCGCACCAGCGGCGGGCGACGGTGAGCATCTCCTCGGTTGCGTCGACACCGTAGACCCGGCCGGTGGGTCCGACCCGGGCGAGCAGGTAGGGGAGATTCCGCCCCGTCCCGCAGCCCACTTCGAGGACCGCGGTTCCGGGAACAAGGTGGAGCGCATCGGCGGCCGCGCGCCGGGCTCCCCAGGGGAGAGCGAGCAATGGCTCGAGGAGCGGGTAGAAGAGCGCGAGACGGCGGTACCGGTCTCGCACGCGGTTGAGACCCGCGTCCCGGAGGGGATCGTCCCCCGTGGATGGTCCGGGAGCGGCTCTGCCGGTGGAGGCGGCTTCGGTCATCGCAGCCATGGAGCCGCTGGGCCGGGGAGGGGGCCGACCGGCTCCCTACCCCACCTCACGACCCGAACGGCGCGCGCGGGGGAGGGGAGACAGCCCGGTCGCCCAGCTCCTCAGGCGGGGTTGGCGACCGAGACCGAGTGGATCCCCGGGAAGCTGAAGGGGATCTGGTCCCACGTCTTACCGCCCGTCACGGAGTAGAACACCTGTCCCGTGCTGGTCCCCGCGTAGATGCCCGGGCTTTCCAGGTTGTCGCAGGCGAGGCCCTCCCGGTGATTGCCGAAGTCGCCGGGGAACTTCGTGCGCCCGATGAGGGGAGTGAACTTCCGGGTCGAGTCCGTCCACTTCTGGACCTGGAACCCGCCCCCCGACGTGATCCGGCTCTCCCCGTTCAGGGGGACGAAGAACGCCTGGCCGGGGAGGGCCTTCGCGCAGGAGACGACGAACCCGAAGTCCGATTCGAGGGGCTTGCCGATCCGCTGCCAGTTGTCACCGGCGTCCCGGCTGATGTAGATCCCG
>DASQHP010000041.1:0-5858 GCA_035632035.1 Thermoplasmata archaeon
TCCCGTAGAGCGTCGGGTCATCGAACGCGATCGAAAGCCCGCTCTCACCGTGCTTCAAGAGGTAGTGGAACCGGCGGTTCGTGTCCTCGGGCGTTCCGAAGCCCGAGAACATCCGCATCGACCAGACTCGGCCCCGGTACATCGACGGGTGGATGCCCCGGGTGAACGGGTAGCTCCCCGGGAACCCGACGTGGTCCTCGTCGGTCGGAGCGGAGAGCGGAGTGTAGAGCCGGTCGACGGGGATCCCGCCCAGGGTCGTGAACGACTCCCGACGCTCCGGGGACTTCTGGAGAGCGGGGCCGAGGACCTCGGCCTCCCAGCGCCGGTTCGCCTCCGCGATGGCGCCTCCATCGCGTTCGGAGCTTACCGGGGTTCCCGACCCCCGGCCGCGCGTGACCTTGCCGGCCGCCATCGGAGGTCGTACGCCCGGTCCGACTTAAGCCGTTTCAGGGCGCCCGGGCATGCGAAGTCCGACGAGGTCCGTTCGGCCACGCCGGAAGACCTTCGCTCCCACGCGGGCGGCGAATCGGGGGAAGGCGTCGCCCGTCCACTCCGTGTTGTCCGCCAGGACGACCGAGCCGGGGACGAGCTTCGGTTCCACGGCTTCGAGCTCGAAGGTGAGATGCCGGGGGCTGTGGTAGCTATCGTGCAGGAACAGATCGACGCGGGGGAGGGAGTCGACGAGCCCCGGCAGGATCGCCTCGCTGCGACCGAGACGCAGATCCCAGCCCGGGCTGATGCCCTCGGGTATCGCCCACCCGCTCGCCCGACCGGGGGGGAGCGCCACCGGCGAGTCCTCCTTCGTGAACGTGGCGGACTTCTGATGGGTCGGCCAGTCGATCGAGTGCAGCGTCCCAGTGCCGTTCTCACGCAGGCCCAGCAGGAAGTGCATCGAGGAAACTCCCGAGGAGACCCCCGTCTCGATCACGTGGGCGGGCCGGATAAGCCGGGTCAAAGCGAACAGTTCGAGGGGAGCCCGGAACTGGGCGTAGAACGAGCGGCCTTCCGACCGGTGCGCGGCCCGGACCTGGGTTTCCAGCGAGACCATCGGCCCGAGCTCGGCGAACGGTTTGGCGGCGTCCCGGGGCGAGATCCCGAGGAGGCGGGCGACCCAGTCGATGCGGGGTTGAGCGCGCCGGTCCCCGAGGGCTTTCGCCGCCCGGATCGATGCCGACGGCGGGACGGGGGCGGCGGCGGGGGTCATGGGGCGGAGGGAAACATAACCCCCCTAAGTGCTTAAGGGGGTTACGTAGGCGGGCTCTTCGGAACGAGGTGCGCCCGCCGGACCGTCAGACGGTGGCTCGCGCCCCGGCTCGTCCGTTCCGACTCATCGATCTCGATCCGCTGACGGAAGAACGGCGCGTCCAGCACGAGCGTTTCGAACTCGCCCCCTTCTCCCGCCACGTTCACCGGACGGACGGTCCGGCTGCGACGTTCGAGTTCCGCGAGCGTCGCCGGGTCGAGGCGGCGGCCGAGGAGCTCCTCGGTAAGCGGCTCCGCCGCCAGGTGGACGAGCCGGATGTCCATCCCGCTCGCGATCTCCTCGCGAACGACGCGGCCGGGGTCCTTCCCCCAGAGAGGCGCGTAGAGCCGGCGACCCAGCTCGTAGCAGACCCGACTGAGCCGCCCCCACTGGTACGACGACTGGATCGCTCCCGCCACGACCGGATCGCCGGCCGTCGCGAGCGCATCGCGCAGCGCTCGGCTCTCCGCCTCCTCGCCCGGGGCGGAAACGGGCGTCTCCCGATACTTCTTCCCCCACGCGGAGGCCTGCAGCCGGACAAGGTCGAGGTTCGGCGTGTGGAACAGGAGGGAGTCGGGGTCGGACGGGCGCAAGACGAGCAGCTCGTCCACGACGAGCCCCTGGGTGTCGGCAAGATAGGCCGAGTAGGTGGAGTCCTTTCCGCCCGAGGCGAGAGCGGTCCCGCCCATCGACGCCTACGGGACCCCGAGGCCGGCTCGCCAACGCTCGTAGAGCGGCGGAAGGTCGACCTGACCGAGGTCATCCCCGGCGAATCGGAGGCCGCCCACGGGAGGTTCGATCACCGCGCCTACCCGCACGGAGCTTCCGGGAGTGAACCGGCCTTCGAAGCGCGACCGCCGGTCTTCGCTGACCTCGACCACCCACCGGGACGAGCCCTCGGCCGCGAGCGCCAGCGCGGGGCTCGGGAGCGTGGTGGCCGCGAGGTCGACCGCGAACCCCACCCCTCCGCCGAACGCCATCTCGGCGAGGGTGACCGCGAGGCCGCCGTCCGACACGTCGTGCGCGGCGACCACGTCGCCCGCGTGGATCGCGACGCGCAGCCTCTCCCCGATGTGGCGGAGCTCGGTCGGGTCCGTGGGCGGGACGGCGAGTCCCGAACGGCCCCTCCGCCGGGCCCACAGGGACCCGCCGAGGTGAGGGGCGCTCCGGCCGACGAGGTAGAGCGAATTCCCCGGCACCTTGAGGTCGGAGGTGACGGCGTCGGCCGCCGAATCGAGGATCCCCGTCGCGAGGACCACGGGGGTGGGCGGGATGCTCGCCCCGAGGCCCCCATTGTAGAAGCTCACGTTGCCGCTGGGAACCGCGAGGTCGAGCGCCCGCGCCGCGTCGGCGAGCCCGCGGACGACCTGGGCGAAGTCGCCCATCACGGAAGGGTCCTCGGGGTTCCCGAAGTTGAGGCAGTCGGTGAGCGCGTCGGGCCGGGCGCCGACCGCGATGAGATTGCGAGCGGCCTCCTCCACGACCCACACTCCGCCGTGGTAGGGGTCCTCGCGGCACGCCCACGGCTGGCTCGCGGTGGCGACGGCAAGACCCTTCTCCCCGCTGACCCGCGGACGGAGCACGGCCGCATCTCCGTGCGAGGGCGATTCGGGGCGGCCATGGAGCGACTTGAGCATCGTGTGGCCCTGGACCTCGTGGTCGTAGACGCGGATCACCGATTCCCGCGAGACGGAGTCCGGAGCCGTCACGAGCTCCTCGAACAGCGGGAGCGCCGGCTCTCCCGGGTCGACGGCGCGGAATGCTGGGGGCCGCCGCGTCCGGCGCGGTCGATGGAGGAGCGGCGGGTCGACGCGGAAGCTGAGCCGCAGGTGGGCGGCCGGCCGTCCGTGCCATCGCAGCTCTTCGAACGGCCCCGCGGTGACAACACCGACCTCGGTCGCGGGAACGTCATGCTTGCGGAAGATCGCGAGCACGCGGTCGAGGTGCCGGGGGCGAACGTCCAGGATCATCCGCTCCTGCGACTCCGAGATCCAGACCTCCCACGGCTTGAGCCCGCCTTCGCGCAGGGGGACCCGGTCGAGGTCAATGCGCAGGCCGAGGCCGCCCGCGTGCACGAGCTCGCCCGAGGCGGTCGCGAGCCCCCCACCCCCGAGGTCCTTGAGACCCTCGACCAGGCCCGCGTCGAACGACTCGAGGCAGGCATGGATGAGCGGCTCCTTCATGATCGGGTTCCCGAGCTGGACCGCCCCGCGCGATTCCTCCTCGCTGCGCTCGGTGAGCTCCTGCGATGCAAAGGCGACACCGCCGATCCCGTCGCGGCCGGTGAGCCCTCCGACGAGCACGAGGCGGTCGCCGGTGGCGCGGGCCCGATTGGGTCGGAGCCGGCTTCGAGGAAGGAACCCCACGCAGGCGACGTTGACGAGCGGGTTCACCGTGTAGGCCGGGTCAAAGGAGATGCTGCCGGAGACGTTCGGCACACCGACGCGGTTCCCGTAGTCCCGGATCCCCGCGACCACGCCGCCCAGAAGGTACCGGGGGCTCTTCACGCCCTTCGGGACCGCCTCGGGAGGGAGGTCGAGCGGTCCGAAGAAGAGGGGGTCGGCCACGGCGATAGGCTTCGCACCGACCGCGAGTACATCCCGAAGGATCCCACCGATCCCCGTCGCGGCTCCGCCGTACGGCTCGACGGCCGACGGGTGGTTGTGGGACTCGATGCGGAGCGCGTAGGCGTACCCGTTCTCGAACGCCATCACGCCGGCGTCCCCGGTTCCGAGAACACGGGGCTTCGGCCTCAGTCCGGCGAATGCGCGCTTCAGCCACGGTCGGGAGCTCTTGTAACTGCAATGCTCGCTCCAGCTCTGGGCGAGGCCAGCCAGCTCGACGTCCGTCGGGTCGCGCTTCTCCGCCCGATAGTACGTCCGGATCCGCGCGAGCTCGACCGGAGAGAACCCGAGTCCGAGGGCCCGGTTCGTCTCGGACAGCCCCGCCGCGCTCTGGCGGATGAACGGCACCGCACGGACGCCGCTCGCCCAATCGGGGGCGGGAGTGCGTGCCGTCGCCATCCCCCTCACTCGGTCGGGGCGCGTATGGTCACCTTGTGGATCACAGGATTCGCGAGCAGCCGGTCGACGGCCTCTTCGGCGAGCCGGCGTGCAACGGAGGGGCGGACGTCGGAGAATTCGAGGGCGTAGATCCGCGCCGTTCGCACCCGCCGGACATGGTCGATCCCGAGGAGTCCGAGCGACTTCTCGATGCTGTCCGCTTCGGCGTCCAGCACCCCCGGCTTCAACTCGACCCGGACCTCGACCGTGGTCGTCGACACGTCGCCCGTGGGCACTGAGTTCCCCGGCCGATTCGAACCGGGCCACGCTCTTAACGCTGCGGCCGCTGTCCGGCCGCGTCGGGCTGCCCGGCGGCCCGCACGCCCGGAACCACGGCCCGTCCGGCCCCTCGACGGCCGGTGACGAAATCGGAATCCCCAAAGCCTTTATAGAGGGGCTTTTTCGGAAGTTCGGCGCGGGGGGGCCGAGCCATCATGGAGGAGCTCATCTGTAGCGTAGAGTTTCTTCGGGGCGTCCAGGAATTGGTCGCCCGAGTTTCGAGCGAGGCGGGAGGGGTCCGGGAGTACCGGGCCATGACCGCGGGGGCCGTGATCGACCAGGTGATCAACGACCTCCAAGAGGAGTTCGAGTCGGCCCCGTCGGTGTAACCGTTCCGGCGGTGGGGCATCGGTCGAGTTGGAGACGACGTACACGTACTAGAGGGGAATCGGAGAAGCATGGAGAAAGGGGACGGAGGGAAGGCACCGGTCAGTCGCGCTGTCGAAAGTGCGTTCACGAAGGTCTGGGGGGACGAGCACGTGGTCGCCCTCATCGCGCTCAAGGTCGAAACCTCCGAGGCGGACTCGGTCGCGACCGAGGTGAGCCGGTTCACCGAGGTGGAGGACGTCTTCCTCGTCACCGGCGACACCGACATCTTCCTCAAGGTCCGGTTCCCGCACTACGACGAGCTCAAGGAGTTCGTCCTGCACCGGCTCCCCGGCGTGAAGGGGATCCGCGAGACGAAGACGCTCCTCGTCGTGACCGCCTACAAGGAAGGCGGCGAGGCGCACCGGCCATGACTGCCGCCGACCGTCCGATGGCCGACATCACCTCCCTGGGGAAGGTGCCCGTCACCCCCGTGGAATCCCCCAAGGCGAGCGCGCTCGTCCCCATCCTCGAATCCATCACCCAGCTCGTCGACGACGCGAGCGTCCCGCGCAACATCCGGCGCGGCGCGCAGGCCGCCCGCGACGAGCTCAACAAGCCCCGATCCCCGCTGGACGTCCGCGTCGCGAGCGCGGTGTATGTCCTGGACGACCTCGCGAACGACCCGAACCTCCCGATGCACGGCCGGACCGCGATCTGGTCGATCATCTCCAGCCTGGAGAGCCTTCAGTGAACGGTCGAGAGCCAAAAGGTGAAATACGGCGGGCCAGTCCTGCGCCCTCGGAACGGGTGCGGGCCCGTAGCTCAGGCAGGTGGCCCGGCCGGCACCCCGGCCGGTCCTGCAAAGAGCATCTGGCTTTTAACCAGGTGGTCGGGGGTTCGAACGTGGGGTGCTCGCGCCCGCGAGCGCTCGCCGGCATTCCCCCCGGGCCCGTCTCGCTCCTGAG
>DASQHP010000042.1:0-2639 GCA_035632035.1 Thermoplasmata archaeon
TCTAGACCTTCCCTCGACCCGGAGCCGGAACCCCCGGAGCCCGCAGGGCCGCGGGAACGACCGCGATGAGCAGGAGAACCGCCGATACGCCGAAGACGAGGTGGACCGACGACAGGACCGGACCGATGGGCAGGTTTCCAAGGCCCCCGGACCCGAGGAAGCTGCCCTCGCGTCCCGGCAGCGGCATGGCCCGGCTCATCACGAGGATCGCGACCCCGAGGCTCAGGGTCACGCCGGCGTTCACCAGCGTCGTGCCCGTCCCCGCCGCCACGCCCCGGCGCTGGGGCGGAACGGAGTTCATCATCGTGGCCCGGTTCGGCGAGGCGAAGAGCCCCATTCCCGATCCCACCAACAGGAACGCCGGCACGAGCGCCCAGAAGGAGGCGGCGGCGGTGACCTCGCTCAGCAGCAGAAACCCCGCGGCGGACACCAGGAGCCCGAGGACGGCGAGGCCGCGGGAGCCCCACCGGTCGGAGAGATGGCCGCTCAACGGGCCGAGCGCGGCTAGAGAGGCCGAGACCGGCACCAGGTACAGTCCCGCGGTGAGAGGGTCCAGGAAGTGGGGCGGGCCCTGCAGGTAGAAGACCAGGACGAACGAGAAGGCGCCGCGGGCGAGGGCGTTCAGGAACATCGCCACGCCGGAGCTGGAGAACTCGCGGATGCGGAACAGGGCGAGCTCGAACATCGGGTGGGGGACGCGGGACTCGACGTAGACGAACAGCCCCAGCAGGGCGAGCCCGCTTCCCATGAGGCTGGCGGCGCCGACGAGGTCGATCACCTGGAGGGCTCCGAAGGTCACCCCGACCAGCAACAGCGAAAGCCCCCCGGCGAACGTCACGTTCCCGGCCCAGTCGATCCGCTGGACGTGGTCCAGTGAGGCGAGCTCGCGGAGGCGGTAATGGGCCCAGAGGGTCGCCGAGATCCCGATGGGGACGTTCACGAAGAAGATCCACCGCCAGCCGACGAGCCCGGTCAGCAGTCCGCCCAGCACCAGCCCGGACACCGAGCCGATGACGATGGAGATCTGGTTGATTCCGAGCGCCTTTCCCCGCTCGTTCGCGGGAAAGGCGTCGGTCAGGATGGCCGCACTGTTGGAGAAGATGAATCCCGCGCCGACCGCCTGGACCATGCGGAAGACGATCAACTCGACCCCCGTTTGGGAGAGGCCACACAGGAGGGAACCCACCGTGAAGACGGCGAATCCCAGCGTGTAGAGCCGGGTGCGGCCGAACTGGTCCGACAGCCGGCCGAAGCTCAGCAACACGACCGAGGTGACGAGGGAGTACCCGAGGAGGATCCACAAGAGGCTGAGCACGCTCGTTCCGGGGAGCTCGCGCCCGATGGTGGGAAGCGCGATGATCACGATGTTCGAGTCGAGTGACGACATGAGGGTCCCGATCGTCGTGTTGGAGAGGGCGATCCACTTGTACGAGATCCGCGGGCGGGCCGCGACCTCGCCGGAAGAGGCCGGAAGGGAGTCCATCCTCAGGAGGCCCCTAGCGTTCGGGGGAGGCGGGTGAATTCACGGGAACGACGATTGGAGACGCGCAATATCCGAGGAGATCCGGTCCACGTAGGCGCGGAACGAGCGGAGGACGTCCTTCGACCCCACGACGCCCACGACCTGGCCGGCCTGCGTGATGACGATCCGTCGGACCCCCTTCTCCACCATGAGGTCGATCACCTCCGAGGTGGGGGTCCCGGCATCGCACGAGGTGACCGGCCGGCTGGCGATCGAATCCAGGGTGACGGAGCCGGGCGCCCGTTCCGCGGCGACCACCCGTTCGATGTAGTCCCATTCGGTCACGATCCCCTCCGGCCGGCCGTCTCGCACCAGCAAGAGGTACCCGTGACGACCTTCGACCATCCGCTTCGCCCCTTCGAGGGCCGTGAGGCTGGGTTCTACGGCGAGGAATCGGGTGTCCATGACCTCCTTGATGGTCAGCACCATGACCCCTCGAGGGCCGGCGGATATTAACGGATGAGCGGGTCGCTCGTGGGAATCATGGGATCCGGGCGCTGACCGACCCCGTGAAGTACCCGTTCCCGAACAGCTCGAGCCAATCGGACTGCCCGGCCAACGACATCTTCGTCTGAAGGGAGAAGACGTCCCCCGACCGAAGCGGCTGGCCCGCGCCCGTCGTCCACTGCTGGGAAAGGAGGTCGAACGTGCCCACCACGCTCCCACCCGAAGTCCGCACCGTAAGGTTCGCACCCGGCAGGGTGAGGTTGGTGCCCGCCGCGTTCTGGACGGCGATCGCCATCGAACCCAGCGGGACCACGCCGGTCACGGACCTCACCGTGAAATTGTACCAGTACTGCGAACCCTGGGTCGCCTCGAACGCGGCGGTCACGCCAACGGCGGCAGACAGCGCGGTCTGCTGCACCTGGCCGGTCCACGGGCAGGGCCCCGTGAAGTTCATGGCCACGAGCAGGGAGGCGGTGACCGGATCCACGTTCGCTTGGAATGCCGTGGCCGTCACCGGGGCGATCGGCGCGGGTGGACACTCCGAGTACGTAACCATCCACTCGAGGCCCGAGGCCGCGACGCTACCGCGGGGGGCGACGAGGATCAGGCTTGCGTTCGCATCCGGGTGGCTCGCCAGGTAGGCGTACCCGCCCGCGCTGGCCGCGGTCGT
>DASQHP010000043.1:0-9314 GCA_035632035.1 Thermoplasmata archaeon
AGCGGCAGAAGGTAGTCGTGGGTGGCACCGGGTCCGCCGTGCAGCGTGAGGACGGTGCCCCGAGCCGGTCGTCCGATCGACCGAACATACAATCGATATCCCAGAACGCGCGGTTGAGCGACCCTCCATCCCGGGTCGCGGAAGGTGGCTTCTGGCCGGAGAGCTCCGGCGTCCGCGGTCCCCGGCCGTACGGCCATGTCGGATGACGCGGAGCCGGGGCAGGGATAAACCACCCACGGGAGCGTTAAGGCGGAGCAAGCATCCTCGGCAACGCGATGGCTCCGAACCTCGACCTCGCCGCCCCCCGGCCCACCGCGGAGGAGCCGATCGCGCGCCTGCGGCGACGACTGTTGACCCATCGTGACCGTCTCGCGGGACTTCTCGAGAGCCTGTCGCTCGGGCACGCCGACCCCGAGCAGCTGCACGAGTGGCACCGTGAGCTCAAGCGGTTGCGCGTGGACTCCCGCCTGTGGGTCCAGCTGGTTCCCCGGGGCCGGACCGTGGGCTACTCCGAGCTGGATGCCGAGCTCCGGGACCTTGCGCGCCGTATTGGGGCCGTGCGCAATGACGACGTCTCGATCGAACTGGTCGGCCGACTCGCGAAGGGCCGCGCCCCGGTGATCCCGCCCCGGGACGCGCTGGTCCTCACGCACTCGCTGATGCGGACCGCTCAGAGCGGCCGCTCCGAGCTTGCCCGTCGGTTGCGGGGAAACACGGGGGAGGCGCTGTTGCTCGCGTTCGAGAGACCGTTGGCCGCCGCCCTCCCCAGCGCTGCCAACGAGCGGCTTCGTGCGGCCCTGGACGAGGAACTTGTCGTCCGTCTCGCCCGTCTCGAGCGGGCGCTGGCGCGGAGCTACCGGCGGCCCACCACCCCCCGCCTTCACCGTCTTCGAGTCGCCCTGCGCACCGCCCGGATCGTGGAGCAGACCCGCCGGGCTGCACTGGAGGCACCACCCGCCCCCATTGCTCCCGAACTGCGCAGCATCCAGGTCGCCCTGGGAGAGTTGCACGACCTAGACGTGCTCCGGGAGTCGGCCCGTCGCCGTTTGCAGGATGACCGGGCCGACCGGGTCGATCGCGCGCTGAAGCGGGCGCGCCGGGAAAAGCGTCGGGCGATGACCCGGCGCCTCGGCGAGAAATCCGTGCGACGCGCGTGGGATCGTCTCTTGGCGGCCGCGCCCGGCTGAGGGGCCCGCCTCCCCGAGACCCCAAGTAGCCCACGACCTCTCCCGCGCGGAAATGGACATCTTCCTCGTTCGTCACGGCCCCGCGGAGGGTCGGGACCCGCGTCGTTGGCCGTCGGACGACGACCGTCCGTTGAGCCGCATCGGAGTGCCCGAGACCGAGGAAGCCGCCCGGGGATTCGCCCGGATCGCGAACGGCGCGGTGCGTGTGGTGAGCAGCCCGGCGGTGAGGGCCTATTCGACCGCCGTCATCTTCCAGCAGGCGCTCAAGCTCTCCGGGAATGTCGGTCGATGGCCGGAGCTCGCACCGGAGTCTCCCGCGGACCCGGTGCTGGCCCGCGTGGCCGACGAGGGCCGGGCAGCGAACGGCCTCGTCCTGGTCTCGCACGAGCCGGTCCTAAGCGAGCTCATCGGGCTCGCGCTCACGGGGGAAGCGGTCTCCCTGGTTCACATGGCACGAGCGGGCGCCGCGGCGATCCGGTTCGATGCGAGCCTCCGGCCCGGGGCGGGCCGGCTCGAGTGGCTCATGCCGCGCCGGGCGCTCGCGCGGGCCGGCCGCTGACGGCGGGGACCGTCTCATCCGGAAGGTCGCGGTACACCTGCTGGACCAGCCGCCGAACGTCGGCGTGGACCTGGGACGGCGCCCGGTTCGCGTCCACGCGGTGGAACCCGTACTCGGTCTCCATCCACTCGAACTCCCCGCGGATCCGCTCCTGGAAGAGGTAGAAGCTCTCGAACCGGTCCCGGGAAAGGCACAGGTCCATACCGGACTCCCAGTAGTCGAGGGATCCGTACTTCCCGATGGCCCGGTGGAGGAGGATGTCGGTCTTCGCGTCCAGCAGGATGATGAGGTCCGGCTTCAGCGCGAACCCGTAGAGCTTCTTCGCCCACTCGCGCGAGGCGCCACGGACGATCGCCCTCGCCATCAGCGTGTAGATGTACCGGTCGGCGAGGACCGTGCTACCGGCCTGGAGCGCGGGGAGGATCTTGTTCTCGAGCTGGTCGGCGAAATCGACGGCGTAGAAGAGCGCCATCGTGGTCGACCCGAGGGTGTGGCCCTGCTTCGCGTGGTCGATCTGCTCCGCGACCAGCGTCGACCGGCGCAGCCCGGACTCGATGACCGGATGGCCCTGGATCTCGAGCCAGTCCCGCAGGAGACCCACCTCGGTCGTCCGGCCGCTGCCGTCCGGGCCCTCGATGACGATGAGTCGTCCCGTGAGGGGCTCCCGGGGAAGCCCCGGGAGTCGGGTTCCGTACGTGCTAGCTGGCGGGACTCTCGCTTTCATGGATCAACCTCGCATCGGTCGGGAACCCTTCCAGCAGAGGGCGGATCTGCCGGCGCAGGTCGGCGTGCACCTTCTCCACCGGACGGGCGGCGTCGATGACGGTAAAGCCGTCGCGGCCCGCGCTCGCCTCGTACTCGTGCTTGAGCCGGGTCTGGAACCGCTCGTAGCTCTCCACGAGGTCGTGGGAGAGGCCCAAGTCCATTCCCGCCTCATAGTACGAGATCTTCTGCCGGGAGGCGATCTTGCGGCCCAGGGAGACCGCCACGGGGACCCGGAAGTAGAAGATCTTGTCCGGCGGCGGGGCGAAGTTGTACATGTTGCGCACCCAGGTGGGGTCGCACCCCCGCGCGGCGTCCCGAACGAACGCCGTGTAGGCATACCGGTCGCAGATGACGATGTAGCCGGCCCGGAGCGGCGGGAGGATGTGCCGCTCCAGCCGGTCGGCGAAGTCCGTGGCGTGGAGCAGGGAGAAGGTGGTCGGCGTCAGAAGGCCCTTCTTCTTCCCGCGCCGAATGGTGTCGGAGACGAGGTCCGACGAGTTCCACTCGGTGAAGAAGACCCGGTAGCCGCGCGCCCCCAGCCACTTCGAGACAAGGCGGGCCTGCGTCGACTTCCCGCTGCCATCCAGCCCCTCGAAGACGAGGAGCCGGCCCGGCTCGCCGTGGACCCGGGACTTACTCAGCGGGAGCGCCACGGATCTCCACGTCCAGGTCGAACGCTCGCTTAAGGGGCTTTCGCAGCCGCCCGAACGAACGGGGGGAGAGCCCGCGCGCACCATCGGGAGAGAGCGTGACGAGGAGCGGCCCCTCGGCGCCGCGGGATATCCGCACCTCGTCGTCGTCGATCGTCTCGGCGGCGTAGACGAGGACGCCCAAGCGTCGGGCGACGCGCAGGTCGTCCTTCGACACGACGAGTCGCCACTCCTTCTGGGCGGCGGTCGGGAGATCGTCGCCCTCGTGCTGGAAGGCGATCATCGAGGCGAGGACCAGTTCCCGGTGGTCGAGACCGACGACCGGGAAGTTCCGCAGAAGGTAGCTCGTGTGGCGGGGATGGCCCCACAGATCGACGGCGCCGCCGGCGTCATGGAACAGGGCGGCCGCCCGGAGAGCGCGACGTTCCGTCGGCCCCCAGCCCTCCGCCGGGGCGAGGAGGTCGAACATCTGGAGGGCGCGCCGGGCGATCCCTTGGGCGCGCGCGAGGGAGAAGCCGAAGACACGGGCCGCGGTGGTCGTACAGCGATCGAGGAGCTCGTCCCGGCTCGCGGGGAGCGGAAGCCCGAGCGACTCCTGGGCGAGGCCCTCGCGGATCCCCATGCCGCTCACGCGGATCCCACCGCTCCCGCTCTCGCGAACAAGCTCGAGGACCGTATGGAGGCCGGCCACGATCACATCGGCGCGGTCTCCGCCGATCCCGGCGACCTCCCGCCGCTTGTCCGAGGGGAGGTCGGTGAGCAGCTCGGCCAGCGCTTCCAGGTCGCGGCGCGAGACGCTGAACCCGTGGACGCGAGGGAGCGGATACTCCTTGAGGCCGATCGAGACCCGTGCGAGCGTACGGATCGTCCCCCCGACCCCGTGGAGTTCGAAGCCGTCGCTCCCGGGCTTCGGCAGGTGGTCGGAGAGGAACTCCCGGACGTGCTGGCGAAGCGCGTCGACCTCGCGGCCCTTCGGAGGATCGTGCTCGAAGAACTCCTCGGTCAAACGAAGCGCTCCGAGGGGCAGCGATACGGCGGATCGGAATTGCCCCTTCTGAACGGAGACCAGCTGCATCGAGCCCCCGCCTAGGTCGCAAATGAGGTCGTTCCCAAGCTCCCAGGCCGAGGCGACTCCGAGGTAGCCATAGCGGGCCTCCTCCTCGCCAGTGAGGATGCGGATCGGGATCCCGGTCTCCTGCGTCGCCCGCTGGACGAACGCGGCCCCGTCGGCCGCGTCCCGCACCGCCGAGGTCGCCACGGCCACCGTCGGCGGATGCCCGAGCGCCGCGAGCGTCTCCGCGAAGCGCCGGAGGGATTCGAGGCCGCGCTGGACCGCATCGGCGGAGAGCCTCCCCCCGTGACCCACCCCCTCCCCGAGCCGAGGAACCTCCTTGCGCTCGAGAATGGCGCGGGGCATGCCCCCCTCTGGAGCCTCGTAGACCACGAGCCGGGCGGTGTTCGACCCCACATCGATGACCCCCAGCCGGCGGGATGGTGCGAGCGGAAGCTCGGGAGCGTCGCGGCTGCGCGGGATCGGGCTCATGCGGGGGCGTCCACGGTGGTCGAACCGCCTCAGAAGGATGGACCGAGCGGTAATCCCGACTTCGGACGCTTGATCCGTGTCAGGCGCTGGCCCGTCACCATGTACGCGACGTGGTCTCCAATATTTACAGCATGGTCTGCAAGTCGTTCGAAGTACCGGTTGATGAGGATGAGCTGGGCCCCGATCTGGGGGGTCATGCTGCGGTCGGCCATCCGCTGGACGATCTCGTGGAACAGCTCGTCGTGGAGGGAATCGACCACGTCGTCCTCCTGGATCATGTTCCGCACCGGATCGGCGTCGCGGTGCAGGAAGGCGTCCAGCGCCAGGTCGATCATCCGGATCGTCAACTCGCCCATCCGGGAGAGCTTCCCAAGCCGCTGGATCGCCTTCAGCCCCTCGGGGGGCAGCTCGCGGGCGATCTCGGCGATGTCCCGGCTGTAGCGGCCGATCCGGTCGAGGTCGGTCGTGATCTCGAGCGAGGCGGTGATCGACCGGAGGTCCCGGGCCACGGGGGCGTGCAGCGCGATCACATCGACGCAGCGTCGGGTGATCTCCTGCTTGAGGCCGAACACCTCCTGGTCGATGGTGAACACTGCCTCCGCCTCGGTCCCCTTCCCCGCCTCGAGGCTCTCCACGGCCTTGCGGATGGCGACCTTCGCCAGCTCGGCGAGGGTCGTCATGTTCTCGCTCAGTCCGGCCAGGCTTTCGGTGAGCGCCCGGCGTTCCGCCGTCTGGGGCATCAGCCGAACCTCCCGGTGATGTAGCTCTCGGTGAGCTTCTCCTTCGGCTGCTCGAAGATCTCCTTCGTGCGCCCGAACTCGACCAGCTTTCCGAGGTACATGAACGCCGTGAAGTCGGACACCCGCGCCGCCTGCTGCATGTTGTGCGTCACGATCACCACCGTGTACTCCTTCTTGAGGGCGAAAATGAGGTCCTCGATCTTCGCGGTCGAGATGGGGTCGAGCGCCGAGCAGGGCTCGTCCATGAGGATCACCTCCGGGGCGGCCGCGATGGCCCGGGCGATGCACAGGCGCTGCTGCTGGCCGCCGGAGAGGGAGGTCGCGGGCGCGTCCACGTTGTCCTTCACCTCGTCCCAGAGCGCGGCCCGCTGGAGGCTGCGCAGCACGACCTGGTCGAGCTCGTCCCGGCTCGCCCGCCCGTTGAACCGCATCGCCGCCGACACGTTGTCGTAGATCGACATCGTCGCAAAGGGGTTGGGCCGCTGGAACACCATGCCCACGCGGCGCCGGATGCTCGTGGGCTCGAGTTGGTAGATGTCCTCGCCGTCGAGCAGCACGGTCCCCTCGACCCGGGCCCGCGGCGTCGTCTCGTGCATCCGGTTGAGGCACCGGATGAACGTGGACTTGCCGCACCCGGACGGTCCGATGATCGCCGTCACGCCGGTAGGGGGGATCTCGATGGACAGCCCCTCCACCGCCCGCCGAGTCCCGTAGTAGGCGGAGAGCTCCTGGACCGAGATCTTGCTGGGTCCGGCGTCGAGCGGTGCGCTCACGGTCAGCTCCCCCGCAGGCGGACGGTCATCCGACGTAGAACGAATCGCGAGAGGAGGCTCATCAGGAGGACGAGGAGGATCAGAATGAGGGCCGCCCCCCATGCGAGTTCCTGCCAATTGGTGTACGGGCTGGTGGCGAACTCGAAGATCCGCAGCGGCATCGCGTCGATCGGCTGGTCGAAGCCCTGGAAGCCGCGGGGGCTTCCGAACGCAGTGAGGAGGAGGGGGGCGGCCTCGCCGGCGGCGCGCGCGACGCTGAGAAGGACTCCGGTGACGACCCCGGGCAGCGCCGTCACCAGAACGATCCGCAGGGTCGCCTTCCACTTGGCGATCCCGAGCGCGAGGGCCGCCTCGCGCATCGCGTTCGGGACCGTCCGCAGCGCCTCCTCGCTCGTTCGGGTGACGACAGGGAGCATGAGCACCGAGAGGGCGAGAGACCCCGACAACGCGCTGAAGACGACCTGGGGGTCGTACGCCACGAACAGCGAGTAGACGAACGCGCCGGCCACGATGGACGGGACGCCGGAGAGCACGTCCGCCGTCGTACTGATGACGCGACCGAGCGGCCGGTCGCGGCCGTACTCGACGACGAAGATGGCCGCCGCGATCCCGATGGGCACAGCGATCAGCGCCGCGAGCCCGATCAGGATCAGGGTGCCTTGGATGGAGGGGGCGATCCCCCCCAGGGCGCAGGTGACCCCCGGTCGGGGTGAGCATCCGGGGGCCGGGGCCTGGGTGAAGAACTGGAACGAGAGGGCGACACCCCCCTTGACCGCGGCCGTGTACAGGATGCTCCCCAATGGGACCAGCGTGATCACCACGGAGAGGGCCGCAAGCCCCGTCATCACGTAGCTGATCGCCTTCCTACGCAGACGACTGTACGGCCTCACACCATCCCTCCGATACGTCCGCCCCGGGCGAAGCGCCAGAGGACCACTCGGGCAGCCAGGTTGACCAAGAACGTGATGAGGAGGAGAACAAGCCCGGTCTCGACGAGGGCCGAATACTCGAGCGGGCCGCTCGCCTCCGTGAACTCGTTCGCGATCTCGCTCGCCATCGTCTGACCCTGCGAGATGAGCGAGATGGGAATCTTGAACACGTTCCCGATCACGAGGGTGACCGCCATCGTCTCCCCCAAGGCGCGGCCGAGCCCGAGGATGATTCCGCCGAACACCCCGGACTGGGCATACGGCACGACGACCCGCCGGGTCGCCTCCCAGTCGGTCGCGCCGAGGCTCAGAGCGCCTTCCCGCTGTTCGGTCGGCACGGCGGCCATCGCATCGCGGCTGATGGCGGTGATGGTCGGCACGATCATGATGGAGAGCACGACGCTGGCGGTCAGGATGTCAATCCCGATCGGGGTCTCCGAGAACAGGCCCGTCCAGCCGAGCCAGGTCTTCAACCACGGCTCGACGGTGTAGCGCATGATCGGAACGAGGACGATGATCCCCCAGAACCCGAAGACGATGGACGGGACCGCCGCCAGGAGCTCCACCACCTGGCCGACGGGGTCGGCCAGCCATCGGGGGGCCTGCTGCGTGAGGAAGATCGCGGCTCCGACGGAGAGTGGCACCGCGATCAGAAGCGCGATGGCGCTCGTGAGCAGGGTATCGAGCATGATGGGGACCGCCCCGTAGATGTTCCGGTTCGGGTCCCACACGGACCTCCAGAGGAACGAGAACCCGAACCGGGTGATGGTGGGCTCGGCCACCACGTACAGCACGACGATGAGGGCAAAGATCAGCCCAACCAGGGCGAACCCTCCGACTCCGGTCAACCCGCGAAAGATGAGATCCCCCCACTTGGACACGCGTCGTGTCCGCGCGGGGGGAGCGGGGAAGATGTTGGACTCCACGTGGGTCGCGCTCCTCCGTCCGGTCTACCTCTACGCGACGCAGATCGGCACCGCAGAGCCGCCAAACGTCATCGACTGGAGCGTCGCCGTGTCCGCGCTGACCACGCTCGGCGGCAGCGGGATGTAGTAGAGCTGCGCCGAGTACGACTGTCCCGTGGTGATCGCCCAGTCGAGGAAGTCGACCAGGTTCTCCGCGTTCCCGAGCGAGTACGACGGGAACGCCGCGTTCAGGTTCTGGTAGACCAGCACGTACGTGAACGACACGATGGGGTAGTCGCCCGACCCCGGCGCGTTCAGCACCGACACGTTGTACCAGTCGCCGGACCCCGCGGGGAGCGTCGGGTTCGCGTCCTTCAGCGCGGAGGCGCTGTTGTTCAGGGTCGCCAAGATGTAGTTCCCGGCCGGGTTCTGCACCTTCCCGTACGCGATGGAGTTCGTCAACGCGTAGTTAATGTCGACGTACCCGATCGCGTCGGCGGTCGACTGGACGGTCGTCGTCACTCCGGAGTTCCCCTTGGACGCTACGCCGGTCGGCCACACGACCGAGGTCGCATGTCCCACCTGGCTCGCCCAGGTCGCACTCTCCTTGGAGAGATAGCTCGTCCAGATGAACGTCGTGCCGCTGCCATCCGAGCGGTGGACCACGATGATGTTCTGGTTCGGCAGGACGACACCGGGGTTGATCGTCTGGAGCGCCGAGTTGTTCCAGTTGGTGATCGTCCCGAGGTAGATCTGCGCCAGGATCGAGCCGTTGAACTGGAGCGGCTTCGTCACGCCCGGGAGGTTGTAGATGGGCACGACGGCACCGGCCGACTCGGGAATCGTGAGCAGGCCGGGGGCTGCGGCGCGCTGGGAGACGTTGAGCGGCGCATCCGTGGCCCCAAAGTCGACGGTCTTCGCCGTGATCTGAAGGATCCCGGCGCCGCTGCCGACCGAGGCGTAGTTGACCGCGCCCTGGGTGTAGGTCGTCTCCCACTGGTACATGAGCGGATAGACCAGCGTGCTGCCCGCGCCCTTGATGCTCGTCGAGGCGGGGGCTGTGCAGCTCCCGCCGCCGGTCGTAGATTTGTTCCCGCCGATCCAACCCTGCTGCCAGCTGACCCCGACGATCGCGATGACCACGATGATCACTGCGACGCCGACGTACAATCCGGTGTGGGAAGAGCCGGACCGTTGGATCCTCGGCTCGGTCGCGGGTGCCGTTCCGCTATTCGTCGTGCTTGCCATGTCGCTTCGTTGCCT